>JAGQRB010000915.1 GCA_020425925.1 Planctomycetota bacterium | reverse complement strand
CGCCGCGGCGCGCTCGCCACCGGCACCCGGCTGCTGGCGCAGCGGTTGCCGCAGATGGCCGGCGAGGAGCGCGTGCAGGTGCTGCTCGCGCTGATCGAAGCGGCCGCGGTCGAACGGCTCGAGATCCGCGGCCTCAAGACCGCAGGCGACGGCTTCGTCGACGAGATCCTGCGCGTCGACGAGGAGACCTGGGAGCGGCGGCGACCGGACCTGCTGACCGGCCGCGTCGCGGCCGCGTCGCTCGGCGATGCCGGGCGGGCGCTGGCGCTGCTGCCGGCGTTCGGGGTCGCGGCGGACCGCTCGGCGTTCGTCCGCCGGCTGGTACTCGGGCAGCTGCGCGAACGCCGTGAGCACGACGACCGGCCCGAGGTGCTGGCGGCGATGCTCTACGGCTTCGGTGACCTGTTGTCCGAGCCCGAGGTCGACCGACTGGTGCGCGAGCTGCGGCGGTGGAAGCCGGCGCACCTCGCGCCGGACTTCGTGACCGTGCAGCAGATCGCCTGGGCCGTCGAGCCGGGGCGGGTCGGCTTCACGCTGCTGCAGCGCGATCTGCGCTCGCTGGTGATCCTGCCCGATCCCGACGGGTTCGGCGAGCGCGCGGCGCTGTGCATGTGCCTCGCGACCAACTACGCGGCGCACCGCCGCGAGTCGCTCGAACGGTTCGTGCTGGGCGAATAGCGCCGGCGCATCGGGTAGTCCTGCCCGGGTTCGAGCGGCCGGCGCCCGCGGCCGGTGCGAGGGTCTCCGCCGCCTTTTTCGCTGGGCTCACGCCATGGCACCGGGTACTCCGATACGTCAGTTCCGGGGCGGTCATGAATCGAAGTCCATTCCTGCAGTTCGTCGCGCTCTTCGTTCTGGCCGCCTTCCTGCGCGGCCAGGAGCCGGTGCGCCCGCCGGCCACGCCGGAGTCGCAGAAGCCGATCCCGGTCGACGTCGAGGCCGACGAAACCGGCGGGCCGGTGCGGGCCCTGACCCTCGAGGAGGCGATGCGCGCCGGCCGGTCACACAATGCCGATCTGCAGGCCGCCGAGCTCGTGCCGCAGCAGGCCGGCCTCAACCTGCTGTTCGCCGAAGCCGGCTTCGAACCGGAGGTCTACGGCAGCGCCGACTACTCCGACGCGCGTTCGCCGCAGCGCAGCGCGTTCCAGCCGTCGAACCACCAGATCGCGATCAACGGCGCGCTCGGCTGGCGCCAGCGCGTCGTGACCGGCGGTCTGTTCGACCTCGCGTTCCGGCCGGCGCGCTTCGAGACCAGCGGCTCGGCGGCGTTCCCCAGCAAGCTCTACACCGCCGAGTGGTCGGCGAGCTTCCGCCAGCCGCTGCTGCGCGGGGCCTGGACCGACTACAACCTCGCGGCGGTCAACTCGGCGCGCTATGCCTTCAGGCAGGCGCAGCACGATTTCGACTTCGCGGTGCAGGACACGCTGCAGGCGATCGTCGAGGCCTACTGGGAGCTGGTGTTCGCGCGCGAGAACTGGCACGTCGTGAGCTCGGCGCTCGCGGTCGCCGAGGAGCAGCTCCGCATCACCGACGAACGCATCCGGGTGCGCGAGCTCGCGGCCCGCGATCGCGTCGCCGACGAGGCCGAGGTCGCCCGGCGGCGCGAGGACCTGATCACCGCCGAGAACGCGATCCGGACCCGCGAGGACAACCTGCGTCGACTGCTGTTCGACGCCGCCGATCCGGCGTTCTGGCGCATCAACCTGCGACCGGTGAGCGAGATCGCGGTCGATCCCGGCGACACCGAACGCGAGTTCGAGCCGCTGGTCGCGGTCGCGCTGGCGCACCGCCCCGACCTGCAGAGTCGCCGCAGCCTGGTGGCACAGGCCGAGGTCGCGCTGCTGCAGGCCGAGCGCGACGTGCTGCCGAATCTCGAGCTGGTCGGCAACTGGTCGTCGGACGGCGCCCGCGATCGGTTCAGCGACGCCTGGAACGACGCGACCGGGATCGACTATCCGGATTGGTCGGTGGGGCTCGAGTTCTCGATGCCGGTCGGCAACAACGCGGCCCGCGCGACGGCACAGCGCGCCAGTCTCGAGGTCGAGCGGCAGCGGCGCTCGCTGCACGCGGCCACGCTCGAGGTCACCAAGGAGGTCCGCGCCGCGGTGCGCAACCTCAACAGCCTGGCCGAGAGCATCCGCGCAAGCGCCGAGTCGGTGCGCCTGGCCGAGAGCGATCTCGAGACCGAACAGGTCAAGCTGCGGGTCGGTGCATCGACCGCGTTCGAGGTCCAGCGCCGCAATCAGGACCTCAGCGAGGCGCGCTCGCGCCACCTGCGCAACCTGCTGGACTACCGCGTCGCCGAGAGCCGGTTGCTGTTCGTCCAGGGCATCCTGGAGTCGCCGCTGTGATCGGACCGGCGCCGCTCGTCGGGAGTTTGTGCGGTGACGAGCAGTCTTGCCGGGGCTAGACCCTTCGAAGCGATCCCGATGCAGTTGCTTTCCACCGCCGTCGCCGCCCTTTGCTGCCTGCCCGGCGGCGCCGTGATCGCCCAGGCTCCGACCGACC
Source organism: Planctomycetota bacterium (assembly GCA_020425925.1). Taxonomy (GTDB): domain Bacteria; phylum Planctomycetota; class UBA1135; order UBA1135; family UBA2386; genus JAGQRA01. Next base: position 3,420 of record JAGQRB010000915.1, on the reverse strand, counting down.
AAGGTCAGGGTCCGGCCGCGGCCGCCGGACCGGCGAATCCGTACAACCTGCAGCCGTTCCATCCCGACTTCCCGGTGACGTTGCAGTATCCGCCGCGTTCGGGGCGCGAGTACGATCGCACCCGGCGCCAGGTCGCCGAGCAGCTGGTCGCCAATCTCGAGGGCTCCGGACGTCGCGAGGCCTGGCAGGCCGCGACCGAGTTCTTCTGGAACGGTCCGGAGGAGGTCATCGAGCCGCTGATCCGCGCGATGGACCGCGCCTTCGGCGACCCCAGTCGCACCGACATGGTCCGCAATTGTGTCGAGGCCATGGGCCGCATGGGCAATCCGGCCTTCGACGAGGCCCTGCGGCGCGCACTCGAGCACAAGGACGACCGCATCCGCCAGGCCGCGCTCGGCGCGCTCGCGAGTTCGGGCAAGCCCGAGACCGTGCGCAACCTGTTCGCCGTGTTCGAACAGATGAACGCGCGGTCGCGCACCGCGTGGCTGCGCGCCGTGCGGGAACGGCTCGGCAGCGAGGCGGCGACGATCTACGCCGAGATCCTCGGTCGCAGCTACCCGGCGTCAGTGCGCGACGAGGTGGTCGGCGAGGCGCTGCGGCTGGCGCCGGCCGAAGCCGCGAAGGCGCTCGGCGGCCGCTGGGGCGAGGCGGCGGGTGAGTTCAGGGCGGTGCTGGCCGGGGTCCTGCACGCCGCCGGCGACGCGCGCGGCACGGCCTGGATCAGGGAACAGTTGCGCGGCGAGGATCTCGCGCTGCTGCCGCTCGCGATCAAACACACCCGCGGCGAGCCCGGCGTGCTGCGCAACGACCTGCTGAGCCTGTCGACCCACCCGCGTGCCGAGGTGAGGCTCGAGCTCGCCCGCCTGTTGCAGCGCTACGAAGGTGATGACATCGCCGATGTCTACGAGATCCTGAGCCAGCCCGACGAGGTCTGGGAGGTCAAGAGCCTGGCGTTGCGCGAGCTCAATCGCCGCGGCCGTTCAGCGATGGCGACTGCGCTGCTCGAGGAGGTCCAGAGCGCCGAGGGTACGCGCCTGCGGCGCACGCTCGACATGCTCGGCGCGACCGCCGATCCGCGCGCGGTGCCGATCTTCCAGCGGCGTTTCCAGCAGGCGCCGGCCGGCGAAGGTCGACCGTTCCTGCAGTCGCTCGCCGTGCTCGGGGGCGAGGCCGCGGCGCGCGCGATGCTCGAGCTGTTCGAGGGCGAAGAGAAGCTCGTCGATCGCAGCGGCCCGGGCGGCGCGCTCACCACGGTGAACTACCTGCCGCTGCTGCTGATGAACGTGCGCGGCACCGAGGCACAGATCGTGGCGGCCTTCGAACGGCTCGACAAATCGGACTGGCGGCGACGCGCGGCGCTGATGCCGACCATCCTCGGGATGGCCGCCGATCGCAACGACCCGGTCGTGACGGCGCAGTGCGTTGCCCCGATCAAGGCCGTGCTGTTCGACCGCGAACAGCAGCCGCAGCTGCGCGTGCTGGCGCTGAACCTGCTGACCCGACGCAACCTCACGATCGACGACGTGATGCGCCTGAAGCGCATGCGTTTCGACGAGTCCGACGGCATGCGCGTGCTGCTGACGGACTTCCTGAACCTGTACTTCTGATCGTGCCGTCGGTGAACGTGAGGTCGGTGAACGTGAGGTCGGGGCGTGCCGACGCTCAGCGGTCGTTGTGCACGATCCAGCGTTCGTCGTCCTGGCCGTAGTAGGACTTCGTCCACTCCCACAGCGCCTGTCGGCGCTGGGCGGCGCCCGGTTGCGGGCGGTCGCGGCCGGCGCCGTCGTAGCCTTGCGCGAGATTGCGGGTGTAGGCCGCTAGCGCGTTGGCGGGGTGGAAGAACACGCTGTGCGCCGGCCCGGAGCGCCGCCGTGGCCAGGCCATGACCTCGTAGGCCGGCACCGATCCCGGCGTGCCGGGGTCGTCCACCGGCGGCGGCGACTCGGCCACCTGGAACAGGTAGTGCTTGTTCTGCAGCGACAGCAGCGTCCCGGACCAAGGCGGTTCGACGACCTCGAGATCGCCGAGGAACGCACCGTCGCGCTCGGCGAGCGCGTAGAAGCGCGCCAGCAAGACCGGCACGTCGGCCGGCGCGATCACGTCGGGCCACTGTCGCACGGCCGCGATCAGCGCGCTGGCGATCTCGTCGCCGCGGCTCTCGATCCGCGTGGTGCGCAGCGCGGTCGCGTACGGGGCCCACATGCTGCCGGCGAGCGCCACCAGTCCGAACGTCAGGTACCAGGTCGCCGGATTCGTCAGAGCTGCCCGCCGGAACCGCATGCACGCAGTATCTTCGCCGCTCATGCGCGTTGCCAGAACCGACCTAGCCGACCGGGTGCCGGCGGCCGTGCGCGCGCTGGTCGGTCGGGTGACCACCGCCGGCGGCCGGGCGTGGCTGGTCGGCGGCACGGTGCGCGACCTGCTGCTCGGCAGCGAACCGCTCGACTACGACATCGCGACCGACCGCACCCCGGACGAGCTGGCGGCACTGTTCCCGGCGGCCGGGCTCGGCGACGCGCGCTACGGCACCGTCCGGGTGGCGACCGAGATCGGACCGGTGACGTTCACGACGTTGCGCGCCGAATCGGGCTACCGCGACCATCGCCATCCCGACCGCATCGAGTTCGTCACCGACGTCGCGGTCGACGCGGTGCGGCGGGACTTCACCGTCAACGCGCTCTACCTCGATCCGGCGACGCTCGCGATCCTCGATCCGAGCGGCGGACTCGCGGATCTCGAGGCCCGCTGTCTGCGCGCGATCGGACCGCCCGAGCGCCGGTTCGCCGAGGATCCGCTGCGGCTGTTGCGGCTGGTGAAGTTCGCCGCCCGCTGCGAGCTCGCGATCGCGCCGGACACCGCCGCCGCCGCCGGCACGTGTGCCGCGGGCCTCGCGACGCTGTCACCCGAGCGTGGATTCGCCGAGCTCAGCGCGATGTTCACGGCTCCGGGTCGGGGGCGCGCGCTGCGGCTCCTGGTCGAGCTCGGGCTGGCCGCGATCGTGCTGCCCGAGGTCGCCGCCATGGCCGGCGTCGAGCAACCGCCCGAGTTCCATCCCGAAGGCGACGTCCTGACGCACGTCGCGCTCGTGCTCGAGCACGTGCCGGCCGGCGATGCCGTGCTGGCGTGGAGCGCCGTACTGCACGACGTCGGCAAGCCGCCTACCTTCCGCCGCGCCGCCGATCGCATCCGATTCGACGGCCACGACACGCTGTCGGCGCGCATGGCGGAGGACGTGCTGCGGCGCTTCCGGGCGCCGACGGCATGGATCGCCGAGGTCGTCGAGATCTGTCGCGACCACATCCGGTTCGCCGCGCTACCCGAGATGCGGCCGCGCCGGCGCGAGGCCTGGCTGCGGTCGCCGCACTTCGGTCGCCATCTCGCGTTCCACCGCGCCGACTGCCTCGGCAGCCACGGCAAACT
>JAGQRB010000914.1 GCA_020425925.1 Planctomycetota bacterium | reverse complement strand
TCACGTGACCTTCCTGATGGTCACGACGGTGTCGTTGAACGCCTGCTGACCGGAGATCGGGTCCGGCGCGATCGCGAGCACGTTGTTCTGCGCCCAGCCCGGCCCGGTGTTGCGCACCCACTTCTTCGGGTCGCCGCCGGAGCGGTCCTCCCACCACATGTTGCGCTCCCAGTCGGCGTCGCGCATCGCCGTGCTGTCCATGCCGGCGGCGGAGCTGCCGAGATCGCGGTTCTGCCGCGCCATCGCGACGCTGGTGTAGGCGCCGTGGCCGAGCGAGTTGCTGATCGCGATCGCGCGTGGATGGACCGCCTTCGTCACGACGACCGGCAGACGAAGCTTGCGCGAGATCTCGCCGTCACCGAGGCCGAGGTTCGGGGAGATCTTCGCGAGCATCCGACTGCGGTGACCGGTGAGTTCGACCCAGTCGCCGCTCTTCAGCCCGAAGCGGGCCGCGGTGTCCGGATGGATCCAGGCCGGGTTGCTGTGCACGATCTCGCTGCACCACTTCAGGTTGGCGGTGCGGCCGTGGTTGTGCACGTTCCACTTGAACGACGTCATCACCAGCTGGTCGTCGCCGAGTTCGGCGTGTTCGTCGATCTGGCGGTAGACCGGCCACTCGGGGATCTCGACGTCGTTGCCCTTGTGGTAGGCCGGACGGTTCTTGCCCTTGCTGTTCGCCAGCGCGGTCAGCGCCGAGGTGTCCTCGTTGCGCCCGGTCATCGCGACGAACTGCGAGCGCACCTCGAGCTTGCGCGACGGTGTCTTGAAGCCGCGCACGGCGACGCCGCGGTGCATGATGCCGATGCCCTTGCCGGCCTTGGTGACGATCCCGGTCGCGGCATCGGTTTCGCTGCCCTCGAGCTCCTTGCTGTCGAGCCTCTCGAGGTAGGGCTCGAAGTAGGGCTGCTCGTCGGGATCCTCGAAGGCTCCGACCTTCCCGAGCATGTCGAACGCGTCCTCGTAGCGCGAGCCGTCGTAGGGCACGTCCTTGACGAACTCGCGCATGTAGTCCTCGACCGAGCGTTCGGGGTAGAACTTCGCGGCCTCGCCGCCGACGCGCCGTGCGATCTCCGGGAAGATCTCCCGCACGTCCTTGGCCTCGCCGAGCGCGTCGACCATCGGCCGGCGCATCGAGAGGTAGGGCTTGAGGTTGTAGGCGCCGCGCGCGTCGACGTCCCAGCGCTCCATGAACGTCGCCCACGGCAGCACCATGTCGGCGTAGGTCGCGGTCTCGTTGAGGAACGGATTGATGCAGACGTGGAAACCGATCTTGTCCTCGTCGAGCAGGACGTTGTGGGTGACGTCCATCTCCGGCCAGGTCAGCGGCGAGTCGAGGTTGTAGGTCATGTAGACCTGGATCCGCGCGCGCTCCTGCTGCAGGTAGAGGTAGACGATCTCGCCGACCTTCATCGAGTTCCAGACGTTGGCGAGCGCGACCTCGGGCGGGTCGGCGAGCAGCGACGGCGTCTTGCTCTTCGGCGCCGATGCCGGCGCCTTGAAGCGTTTGCCGTCGATGCCGCCGGTGAACATCCAGCACCAGCCGCCGAGCTTGCCGACCGAGCCGACGAGCACGTTCAGCAGGCCGATCGCGCGATCGTTGTAGTAGCCGTTGAGGTGGGCCGAGCTGCCGCGGTTGCACATCGTCGTCGCGCGCGGTGCGGCGGCGGCGAACTCACGTGCGATGCGCGCGATCGTCGCCGCCGGCACGGTGCTGACGCGCTCGGCCCATTCCGGCGTGAACTCGCGCAACTGCTGCTTCAGCTCGTCGATGGTGCAGTTCGCCCAGTCGCGGAAGAACTCGGCGTCGTAGAGCTCCTCGGCAACGATCGTGTGCGCCATCGCGAGCGCGACCGCCCCGTCGGTGCCGGGGGAGGGCATGTAGAACTCGTCGCTGTTGCCGGCGGTGTTCGACATCCGGACGTCGAACGTCACCAGCTTCGCCCCGTTGTCGAAGCGGCCACGCTGGACGCGCTGAGCGCCGGCGACGTGCCCCTGGTGCGCCTCGAACATGTTCGAGCCGAAGTTCAGGATGTACTTCGCATTCTCGTAGTTGCCGAGGTCCCAGTCGCTCTCGAACAGGTAGGTGAGGTTCGCGGCCCGGCGCGCTGCGGAACACAGGCCGCGGTGGTTGAGCGCGGTGTTCGTGTTCATCGCGTTGAGGAACGCGGACACCGCGTCCTTGCTGCGGTTGCGCCCCTGGTGGAACGCGAACTCCTCGTGCTTGCCCTCGGCGTGGACCTTGCGGATGCGGCTCGCGATCTCGTCGTAGGCCTCGTCCCAGGTGATGCGCTTCCACTTGCCCTCGCCGCGCTTGCCGACCCGGCGCAACGGGTAGAGCAGGCGTTCGGGGTGGTACTGGTGATTGAGCGCGGCCTGACCGCGGGCGCAGAGCTTGCCGCGCGAGTTCGGGTCGTTCGGGTTGCCGTCGACCTTGATGATGCGGCCGTCCTTGACGTGGCCGGTGATGCCGCACACCGTCGAGCACAGCTGGCACATGCCGTGGACCCGCGTCGTGTTCGCGTACTTGTCCGGGTCCGGGAACCGGTACTTGCGGTTCGGCCCCGGCAGCGCGCAGACGCCGGGCATCGGCACGTTGCCGAGCTCGTAGGGCATGCCGCGACCGCGCTGCCAGACCGCGAGGCTCTCGGACTTGGTTGCGGGCGCGCGGCGGCCCGAGCCCGACGGGGCTCCCGCACAGGCTGCGACCGAACCGGCGGCGAGCGCCGCCGACAGCCGCAGGAAGCCGCGCCGCGACGGCCGACGGTCACCGTCGGCACCGCGATCGTGGGGCGTGGTCACTTGCCACCTCCATTGGGGCCGAGCGGGCCCTGCTTGTGGGTCTTCTCCTGCCACTGGTAGACGCTGTACGCCTCGGGGTCGTAGCTCTGACCCTCGCGCGGGATCTTCGGTTCCCACTCGCGCATCGGTCGGTCGGCGTTGCTCGCGAACCACATCCGCGGGCGCGTGCCCTTCTCGGGCCGCAGTTGTTCGAGCACCCCTTCGCGCTCGAGTCGGGCCTTCATCTTGCTGACCTCGGAGTCCGGGTCGTTGAGATCGCCGAAGTACAGCGCCTCGCTCGGGCACGTCGAGGAGCACGCCGGCTCGAGCCCCTGTTCGACGCGATGCGTGCAGTTGTGGCACTTGACGGCCTGGTTCGCGACCGGGTCGATGTAGATCGCGCCGTAGGGACAGGCCTCCTTGCAGGCGGCGTGGCCCGAGCAGACGTCGTAGTCGATCTGCACGCTGCCGCCGGCACCCTTGTGCAGCGCGCCGCACGGACACGCCTTGATGCACGGCGCGTCCTCGCAGTGCTGGCACGCCATCGGCACCATCAGTCGCGCCATGCCGCCCGTCGGCTTCTCGTAGTCGTGGTAGACCGTCTGCCGGATGTAGTTGCCGAGCGGCACGTCGTTCTCGGCCTTGCACGCGACCTCGCAGCCGTGGCAGCCGAAGCAACGCCGAACGTCGACGACCCAGCCGTAGCGCACGCCATCGGCCGGCGCGGTCATGCGATCGCGCCAGTGTTCCTCGGCGAGGAACAGCTCGGAGCGCACGCCGTCGGGGTCCTGCGGCAGCGCCGCGCCGGCACCGACCGCCGCCGCACCGGCGAGGAACGAGCGGCGGTCCGGGCCGGCGTTGGCGCCGGTCGGTTCGCCTTTGGCCGGTGGACGGCACGAACAATCACTGCGACGACACGGGTTCTCCATCGGATCCTCGGGCGGGGTTGGGCCGGGCGGGCGCGGGTCCGGTCCGGCGGCAGCCTGCGAGTCTCGTCAGGAAGCACGACCGTGCCGTGCCCGCACGGGCACGGACTCGACTCAAGCGAACGGACGGCGGCGCGGCCGCAGATCGCCGCCAGGTCCGATCGCCTGCGATCGGACGGCGTCGGTTGCCTCGAACACGCCGTTCATCGATGTGGTTATCGCGACCGGGCCGCCGGGTCGCAAGGCCTTCCGGACGATCGGGTGATCGCGGCGGGCGGCCGTGTCCGACCATGCGACTATCCGACTAGTCGCCGCGCTGCCACGGCGTGTCGCCGACGCCGGCTGCGTGGTTCGCGAGGCGGGCCCACGAGAACAGCAGGTCGGAGAGCCGATTGAGGTAGACGCCGAACTCCGTCGGCACGTCCGGCGCGACCCGCCGCAGCGTCCAGTAGCGGCGCTCGGCCCGGCGCGTCACGGTGCGCGCGACGTGCAGCAGCGCGGCGGCACGCGAGCCGCCAGGAAGGACGAACGAGCGCAGCGCGGGCAGCTGTGCCTCCGACTCGTCGATCCAGCGTTCGAGTTCGGTCGTCGCGGGCACGATGCGCGGCAGCGCGGCGCGACCGCCTTCGGTGGCGAGGTCGGCGCCGATCTCGAACAGGGCGTCCTGCACCGTGCCCAGGCGATCCTCGAGTCCGGTCGGCAGTGGCTCGGTGCGCAGCAGCCCGAGGAACGCGTTCAGCTCGTCGACGGTGCCGTAGGCTTCGATGCGCGCGTCGTCCTTCGCCACGCGCCGGTTGCCGAACAACCCGGTGTCGCCACCGTCGCCGGTTCGGGTGTAGATCGACATCGAGTCAGGGTTTTCTCTGACGATTCGCCCGGGGCCACGGTCCGCGACGGCGGCGCGAATCGTCGCATGCAAAAAAAAACCCGGTCGGCGGTGTGACCCGCCGACCGGTTCTCGATTCTACATCCTTGCGGGAGTGCTCTCAGGCGTGAGCCCGAGAGCATGGAGAGGAGAACTCCCGCGTGAGCCGTGGTTCCCGCGACCTGCGAGTGGTCGCGGCAACCGCCCAGGTAACCGGCTCGAGACGAAGAACAGAGAGCTGTAAACGCTGGGTGCAACAGCGCCGGGGAACGTCGTACCGACCCCGCGGCACCGGTGCAAGCAGAGGTTCGATGCGAACCCGGGCGGATTCACCGCCCCGGGTGAGGGGGGACGGAGTGCCAAGACGACGACGATCGCGCATAATCCCGGGCGGAGGCCGCCGTGAGATCCCTGATCGCCAAGAGTTCATTCGCCTTTCTCCTCGCCTCGTTCGCCGAACCTGCCGCCTGTCAGGCCCTTCAACTCGATGTGCAGGGGGGATCGACGCCCGGGGTGCTCGCACTTGACCTCTATCCGGGTTCCTACCCATTGCAGTTCGGGGCGATCGTGCCGTCGTTCACGCGTGGGCCGACCCCGCTGTCGGCGTTCGATCCGAGCGACCCGCGCAGCATGGACGTCGGAACGGAACTCCTGGCGGCGACGTGGTTCGGGTTCATCGGGCTCGACGGTCACCTGAGCATCGGTCCGCTGCCGTTCGGCTCGGTTCCGGGCTTCCAGGACCTGCCGATCTACTTCCAGGGTGTCACGTTGTCAGGCAGCGTGCCGATCGTCGACCAGATCAGCACGCCGGAGGTGATCCGGCTGGGCATCGCAGACACCTTCCGCGACCGGCAGGTCGGCTTCCAGGACGACCGTGCGTTCGCGACGGTGCTGCCGCGCGCCGACCGCACCTGGATGGTGATCGGCGGTGCGCGCGGCCAGCTGCTGGCGCAGTCGGCCCACGCGACGACGTCGATCTACCATCCGCTCGACGACGTCTTCCTGCCCGGGCCGCCGATGAACGCGCCGCGCTCGATGCACACGCAGACGCAACTGCTCGACGGGCGCTGGCTGCTGGTCGGTGGCGTCGACTCGTTCAACAACCCGCAGACGAGCTGCGAGATCTACGATCCGGTGACCGACACGTTCACGCTCGTGACGTCGCTGAACGTGCCGCGCATGGGACACACCGCGACCCTGCTGCCCGACGGCAGGGTGTTCGTCGCCGGCGGGTTGCGGGCGGTCACGACGACGCCGACGCAGCTGTCGGCGGTGCACGACGCGACCGACACGTCCGAGATCTACGATCCGAGCACCGACGTCTGGACAGCGACGCCGAACATGGCCGATCCGCGCGCCGCGCACGTCGCGATCCTGCGTCCCGACGGCAAGGTGATGCTCGCCGGCGGCATCAGCTGGTACCCCGTCATCGTGATCGGCTGGCTGCCGACGATCGAGGACTCGTGCGACATCTACGATCCGGCGACCAACACGATGAGCGCCGGACCGTCGATGACGAACCCGCGCTCGCTGCTCGAACCGATCGACCTCGGCAACGACCGCTGGCTGCTCGCGGGCGGGATCGGCAACCTGACGCTCACCAACCTCGGTACCCCGACCGCGACCGCCGAGATCTACGATGCCGCGGCGAACACCTGGACCGCGGTCGCCAACCTCAACTTCGCGCGCGGCTACCACCGCGGCTGGTCGCTCGGCAACGGTCGCTTCATGCTCGCCGGCGGGGCCGCCGGCAACGTGTTGTCGCCGACGCCGCTCGACAGTGTCGAGGTGTTCTCGCTCGCGACCAACTCGTTCACGCTCGGGCCGGCGATGACGATTCCGCGCGCGGCGCCGGCGTTCTTCGTGACGCGGCAGGGTCAGGTCCAACTCTTCGGCGGCGGGACGACCAACAACACGATCGTCAACACCACCGAGTTCTACTACCGCTGATCGAGCGTCCGACCCGCGTGCCGCCGCCGTCCCCCTCGCCGTGAGCCACGAGCATCCGTTGCTGAGTCGGCTCGGCGCCACGGTGCGGGCGCTGCGCGCGGGCAAGCGGTGGAGTCGGCGCGATCTCGCCGATCGCGCCGGGATCAGCGAGCGCTTCCTCGCCGATGTCGAGAGCGGCACCGCGAACCCGTCGATCCTGAGGCTCGACGCACTCGCCACCGCGCTCGGCGTGTCGCTGGCGACGCTGCTCGCAGCGGCCCCTGCGCCGCCGCGCCACGTCGCGTTGCTCGGGCTCCGCGGCGCCGGCAAGAGCAGCGTCGGCGCGGTGCTCGCCGGCCGGCTCGCCCGCGCGTTCGTCGAGCTCGACGAACGCGTGGAGAGCGCCACGGGGCTCGAGCTCGGCGAGATCTTCCAGGTGCACGGCGAGGCCTACTACCGCGAAGCCGAGCGCACGGCGCTGGCGGAGAACCTCGCCGGGCCAGCCAGCGTGCTCGCGGTCGGCGGCGGCATCGTCACAGATCCGGAGAGCTTCGCGATGCTCAAGGGCGGTGCGCGCACCGTCTGGCTGCGCGCGCGCCCGGAGGACCACTGGACCCGCGTCATCGCCCAGGGCGACACGCGGCCGATGGCCGACAACGAGCGCGCGTTCGCCGACCTGCGCCGCATCCTCGCCGAGCGCGAGCCGCTCTATCGCCAGGCCGACCTGGTCGTCGATACCTCGGGCTGCGCTGTCGACGACGTCGTCGCGACGGTCGAACGTCAGCTCGCCGACACGGTCGGCACCGGCGGCTGATTCACGCAGGCGATCCCGAGCGCAGAATCGCTGCAGCTCGCTTTCTGGCTGCATGGCATCCGCCGAAGCGGGTGGCAGGCTCCGCTACTGCCAGTCCTCGAGAACCGCAGTAGCAGCGTCGCCGACGTAGTTACCTGCCTGATCGCTCGCGACCTGTTCCATCTCGTCGCGCAACCCTCGCAAGTCGAGCAGAGCGGTCGATGCGACTGCCTGGAACTGGACTCCAGCGTCGCCATCGGCCAGTAGCGCCCGCAGCGGACTCAAAACGGCCGGTCCGGGAAGGTGGCGGCAGCAATGCGCTGCGGCGACCCGAAGTTCCGGATGCGGGCTCGAGGCCGCTGTCGTGAGGATCGAGGCCGCGCCCCCTAATCCGGTCATGCCCGCCAAATACACCGCCTTGCTGGCCAGGAGCACGTCTTCCGCAGCCGCGAGCGCCGCGAGGTCTGGCAGATCTTCCTCGCGAACGGTCGACAGGATCGCCGCGTAATCCGGCTCGTTGCTCGAGAGAGCCTTCGTGAGTTCTTCGTGGCTCGTCATTGCTCTAGCAGGGGATCGAGTATGGGCTGTCCAGCATCGTGTTGATCTCGGCCTGGACGAGATCGGGTGGCGGATCGACGACGTTGTAGGTGCCGTTACCGGTCATCAGCCGGCGGTTGTCGTTCACGTGTGTCAGTCCCAGCACGTGGCCGATCTCGTGCGGCAGCGTCCAGATGTCCGCGTTCCGGGCGACGACCAGGCTCGGCTGGCCTGGTGGATGGGCGGCGCAGCCGGCGAACGCGGGGATCGTGGAGCGGACGAAGTAGACCGCGATGTCGGTGCTGCCGACACTGGTCCGGTGCCCGAACAGTTGGCGCTGTTCGGGCGTCGTTTGACCGAGGATGCAAGTGCCGACGGGTAGGTCGAGAAACTGCGGCAGGTTGAGTTGCTCCGTGGTCAGCAGGGAGACGGGCAGCCCACGATCGGCAAAGAGCTGGCGAGTCGCTTCGACCATCTCCGCGATCGGGAGGCTCGGCTCGATCAAGACCTTGACGTGCAGGTTGACGCATTGACGGCGAGGGCGCGGGCGTGGGCGTCCTCCACAGCACGGACCGTCGACCAGTGCCTCCGTCGCGACCATCGAGAAACTCGGCGTGAGGCCCTTTGCCGCGGCAGCCGTCCATACCTCTGTTTCGACGTCGTTCCGCGAGAGTCGGAGGTCGAGTGAGATGACGAGTTGATGGGTCGGCTCGTCCTCTTCGCGGAGGAGGAAGTCCACCTTGGAGTCCGAGAACGTGAGTTCCGCAGCCAGGAACCGGTTGCCGAAGCCCAGCGCCGGGGGCAGAAAGTCGACGATCGCCAGCGCGTTGGCCGATTCGAATACGAGGCCCAGCACCGCCCCGGTCCGGTTCGCGCGACCACGCAACTCCGTATCCACGTACAGTTCGATGTTGTTGCCCTGCGAGTCGACGTCTCGGACGACGGTGTCGATCGGGTCGTCGCTGACGTTCTCGAACGCGCCGTCCGCGAAGCGGATGTCGCCCCTGGCGCGCATCTGCATTTCGAGCTCGCGATTCGAGGCCGAGAGTGACATGAAGTCGAAGAGCCGGTGGAACGGAAACGCCGAGTTCCGGTTCAGCGATTCGGTCAGCGCGTCGCGCAGGCCGAGGGCCTCGCTTTGGAACTCTCTGCCGGGGAGCTTCACCGTGTATGGCTGCATGGTCTCTGGTCCTGAGCGCTCAAGGCATCTTGACGAAGACTCGGAGGGCGGCGCCATCGATCTGGATATCCACCCGTTCGGCCGACTCGATGACGAAGCGGCGGTTGTAGTTCATTGCCGGGATGAGTCGCGACACGGCCGAGCTGATCAGGCCCTCGAGGAGGTGGCCGATGCCGGGCGGGGTGAAAGGCTTGATGTCGGTATCGACGTTGCGATTGACCTCGGTAACGGTCAGGTCGACGATCCGGGAACCGTGCACGTTCAGCGAGCAGCGCAGGCGGGCCGTAACCGTGACGACGATTCCGAACTCGACGCAGGCGATCTTGATGGTCTTTCGCTCCTCGCCTCTCCCGACGAGATCGAACGATCGCCCGCCATGGAACGTGGGGCCGCCGACGATCGCGCCGCCGTACTTGGAGATCTCGCTTTCGATCTGGCTCACCACGAGGGAGCTGGCGAACTTGATGCCGAGGTCGGCCCAGTCCGGCAGTTGCGCGAGGTCTCGGAGCTCCGCGCGCGCCCGCCTGCGGACCGTGCCATAGAACCGGAAGTGTTGGTCCACCGCACTTCCGTAGAAGGTCGGCCGCCCGAGTCCGATGTCGACATCGGCCGGGATCGGCATGCCGGCACCGACCATCCTCGCGCCGATCTCGGCATCGGCCCGCCTCGTGAGCTCGATCCGCATCGATTCTCGCACGACATCACGAGGACAGATCCCTACGCCGCGCTCGAGCGCGGACGTGAACATCGTCGTGGCTCCGTAGGAGGGGCGAACGGACAGTGTCGAATTGAGGACGGCGGCCCGCCTGTTTCCGAGCAGAGCGAGACGGATCGGAACGTCGACGCCTAGTTGATCCATCCCGAGGACGTGGCACGGGTTGGTCGGCTGGTGGACGATTTCACCCGTTCCATTCTGCTCGACGACGACTGAGTTGCCGGGCCCGAGCTCGATCAGGATGGGCTCGAAGAGACGAGCGAGGTCCAAGCCCATCCGCTGAACCATGTATTCGGGGCGAACGGCGATCTCGGTGTCGTGCGTGAGCGCCAGCACGCGCCGCAACCCGCGGCGCTGCAGCTGGTGAATCTGTTGAATCGTCCCTGGCGCGCTCCCGAGGTCGACGAGTTGCTCGGCGAGCCGGCCGGCCGAAGCGGCGATCGGGAGCGTTGCCCGGGTCAGCGTTGCGGCCTGTCCGACGAAGGCGTCGATCGCCGCCGACATCTTCCCCAGCTCCGCGAGGGTCTCCCGTTCCCATGAGTCGAAATCGCCGGTCAACGTCGCACCTCAGAGATGTTCGATCGCTCGCCGCAGCTGATCGGTGTTCGCCTGTAGTGACTGGATCTGGCGTACGTGGCTGGCTAGCTCCTGGAGGGACGCGTCCATCTGGAGCTTGACGGCGTCGGTCGCACGTTCCAGCTCGGCGAGCTGCTTCCTGATCGGCCCCGCCGGCGACAGTGCGCGCGACATCTTCTTGAGCTCGCCGAGAATGGTCTCCTGCAGCCGTTCGAGCCGTTCCTCGAGTTCCTTGAGACGATCCTCGAGCGTGTTGTGGTAGTGGGTCTCGACTATGCAGGTGACGCTGCCCCTGGGCGCCGGATCCGTAGGGCTCCAGCTGGCGCGATCGAACAGCCGGCATGGGCCATGCGACAGCGTCATCGCGCGGATGGTCTTCAGGTCCAGGCGGAGCGACTCATCTCGTTGATTGCGATTGTATTCCCGTATCACCTGAAAGAAGGACACCGATGGCAGGGGAATGTGCGTGTACAGGAAGTTGAAGGGGTGCAGGTTGCCGGTCCAGCCGACGCGGTAGTCGCCGAGCTGGTTGAGGTTCGCGGAGAGCGGCTCCGTGGCGAGCATCCGATCGACTTCGCGTTGCTCTTCTTCGACCGACGCGCCGTACGCCCGCCCCAGCTCGCGGACGAGGTGGAGCCAGTCCTGGAGCGCAGCCGACAACGACGAGCGAAGGAGTTGCTGGTCCATCGCGTCCATCAGGCGGCGTAGCTCCTGAATCACGAACGTCGTCAATTCGACGCCGTCGAGGTAGACGCGAACGTCGTGAACGCCGAAGCCGACCAGGCCGCCGTGATCCGTCTGGGAGGCGTGGCCTCGCAACGACACCGCCACGTCCACGAGTTGCTCCCGGTGCGCTTGGGGCAGCCACAGCGTGTGTTCGTAATTGAGTGGAGCGAACATCATGGTGTTCGTCAGATACCGAACGTGGTTCATGGCTTCGCGTCGATTCGGGTTTGCTTCTCGTGCCGGAGTTTCACCAGACGGGTGCTCGAGACCAAGTGACTGCCGCGACGGCGCCTGCCGCGAGCATCCAGGTGGAGTCGTGCCCGAGTTGCGTGCGCCAATCGATCCGTGTCGACGTCTGGCCGAGCAGGCTCAGTAGCCGGATGGCCCCGAAGCCGAGCAGGAATGCGAGCACGCACGGGGCGGCCGGAGCTCCCGAGATCTCGGCGCCGATCAGCCCGGTGGCGAGCACTGCGCTGGCGGCGGCCTCCAGGACGGGAAGCCGGATTCGGGGCGCCCGGCGACGCGACAGACCCCAATCGCAGCAACCCCACCGACAGCAGCCCGCCTTCGCGAACCCGTACAGCACGGGCACGCCGCCGCTCAGGGCAGCGGCCTGGTCCAAGAGTGACGGTGGCGGGCCGAGCAGGCAGGCCGCGGTAAGGGTCGTGGTGCTGCCGACTGCGAAGCCGGCCTTCCACGACCTGCGTCTGTCCAGCGATGGCGCGCGTCGCAGCACCGAGATCCACAGGGCGTACCTCGCGCCGAGGAACGACGCCGCGATCCAGAGGGTGGCGAGCGAGAAGGCGTGAAGCAACGGAGCGCCGGCCGTCAGCAGCAAACCGGAGCTGACCGCCCAACCCAGGATCGCACCCAGTTGCCGCGCCGAAGGCTGAAGGCGGCTCGCACTCTTGGAGCGAAGCGTCTGCCGAGAGGCGGGGTGGGATGCGAGATTCACGAGGTGGTCGCGCGTCGGTTGGTCGGTGCCGCAGTCCAGGGATGGTGGCCCGAACCCGACCGTCCCTCAAGCGCGACTGCGAACTTGTCGTACCGATCGGCGATCGCCGAAGCCGGCACATCGCGGCCGGTCCCGTCCGTAGCGGCGAACCGGGCTTCGACCCCGAGCGCCGGATCCGACACCACGGATTCTCGTCCGGTGCGCGCGTCGAGCAGCCATGTCCTCGAGTCGCTCGCGGACTTCCCGCGGGCGCGAAACCGATTCGAGGTGCGAACCCATGACTGCGATTCTTTCCGCTGCAGGTCCCGCCGCGCTCGCGCGCCGCGCCGGACTGCTCTGCTTGTTCTCTTCCGCCGTCCTCGCTCAGGGCGGCTCCTGCCTGAGCTACGGTGCCGGCTGTGCCGGCAGCTCGGGTGTCCCGCTGCTGGTCGGAACCCGGCCGGCGATCGGCCAGACGATGGACCTCGATGCCACCGTGCCGACGACCAGCGCGGTCTCGTTCTTCCAGCTCGGGCTGTCCGACTCCACGTGGTCCGGCTCGCAGCTGCCGTTGTCGCTCGCGCCGTTCGGCGCGCCGGGATGCGACCTGCTGGCCAGCGGTGAGCTGGGTGTTTTCCTGGTCCTGAACACCGCCGGCACCGCGCAGCTGCAGCTCGCGATGCCGAACTCGCCCGGGCTCGTCGGGTTCCCGTTCTACAGCCAGGCGTTCCCGCTCGACCCGGCCGCGAACTCGCTCGGCCTGAGCGCGTCCAACGGCGCGTGCGCGACGGTCGGGGCGGCGAACGGCGGCGGCGGCGCAATCAATGCGATCAGCAACCTCACGCCGACGGCGGGGCAGACGATCACGGCGACGATCGCCGGCTTCGGCGGCAACCCGCCCTGCGCGATGGGCTTGATCCCGGTCGGCCCGGTCGTCAACGGCCAGGTCCAGCTGCAGGCTGCGATCACGCCGAGTCTCGGCACGCCGTTCCAGGTCGAGGCCGCGCCGTTCACCAACTGGGTCCCGCTCGGACAGGGCGGCCAGCCGTGGTTGCCGGCGCCCGGGGTCACCGTGCCGGCGAACGCTGCCGGCGGTGTCGGCACGCTGCCGATCCCGACCAACGCCGGGCAGGGCATCACGATGACCGTCGCGAGCGGCGCCGGCTCGACGGTGCAGCTGCCGATCAGCATCGACGCGCTGGGGCGGCTCTGCATCGACTTCGGTGTGTTCACCTGGGCGCCGAACACGACCTACAACCTCGAGATCGAGCTGCACTTCGACCTGCTGCCGGCGAGCACCCACTGCGACTTCTTCGCCACGACGATCTCGCTGGTCACCGGCAGCAACCCGACGTCCGCCGGCTGTGCCGCTTCGGTGTTCCTGTGGCTGGTCCTCAACCTCGCCAACGACCCGAACTGCGCCGGCATGGCGCCGTCGTTCCCGAACCCGGTGGGGCAGCCCGGTCTGATCTGCCTCACGGCGCCCGGCGGCGCGGTCTTCACCAACTACTACCCGTCGCACTCGCACGTCGTCGTCAAGTAGGCGACGACGATGCGGAGCCGGCCGGCCGAGCGTTCGGCCGGCTCGCTCATAGCCCGAGCCGGATCGCGAGCCCGTTGCTGCCCGCGCCGGTGCCGAGGAACGCGCCGTTCGGGTCGTAGACCCCGTACTGCGCGAACATGCCGAGCCCGAGGAAGCTCGCGCTGCTCGGGATCGGCAGCGGCGAGCTCGCGCGGCCGCCGGCGTCGGTGAACACGAGCAGCAGCGGAAACGCCGGCTGCGGCACCAGGAACGCGCAGCCGCCGCCGACCGGCAGGTAGGCCGGCGCGAACTCGACCAGTGCCTGCGCGATCGTGTTCGCTCGCGCGCGGTCGAGGTCGACCGTGAACGACAGGTTGCCGAGCACGGGTTCGGTGCAGGCCGAGATGCGCGGCGTCAGGCCGGCAGTGCCGGCGCAGCCCTCGCCGTAGGACGCCGTCAGCGCGAACGGCTGCGGGTTGCCGGCGGTCAGCGACACGATCCAGGGCTCGTCGCCGGTCGTGCCGTCATCGCACCAGAACAGCAGATCGTCGCCGACGACCGTGAGGCCGCCGATCGTCGCCGCGCCGGCGCCGCCGCCGGCCGGGTTGATCGAGCCGAGCTGGCGCGTGCCCGCAGCCGTGCCATCGGACACGAAGAGCTGTAGGCCGTCGCTGCCGTCGGTCCCGACGAACACGACGCGCGCGCTACCCGGGATCGCCGTCAGTGTCCCGAGCACGACGCCGCTGCCGCTGCCGGGCAGCAGGTCGAGGACGCGGTCGGTGCCCGCGGTCGTGCCGTCGGAGACGTAGAGCTCGTTGCCGGTCAGCGAGAAGGTGTCGTTGGCGAAGAAGAACAGCTTGCAGCCGGCGCCGACCGCTTCGTGCACGGTCGCCGATCCCGTCGGGTTGAGGTCCTTCACGAACGCCGTGCCCGCCACCGTGCCGTCGGTCGACCAGAGCTGGCCACCGGCGAGGTTCGGCAGCTCGAAGAACAGGCGGCCGCCCGCGACCGTCAGGTGCGACGGGTTGCTGTTGGCGGCAGTGCCGCTCGAGTTGATGAACAGGCCGGTGCCCGCCGGTGTGCCGTCGGAGACGAACAGCTCGAAGCCGGTCGTCGGGGTCGTCGCGACGAAGAACAGCCGAGCTCCGAACGCGGTCAGCTCGCGCGGGCTGCTCGAGCCGCTGCCGGCGACGACGTCGAGCACGGTCGTGCCCGCGGCGGTGCCGTCGGAGACGAACAGTTCGAGGCCGTGCGTGCCGTCGTTGGCGCGGCCGAACACCTTGTTGCCGACCGCGGTCAGCAGCTCGGGGTTGGAGCTCGCGGTCGGGTTGAGGTCGAGCACCGTGGTGCTGGCGGGGGTGCCGTCGGTGGTCACGAGCTCGTTGCCGGCCGCTGTGGTCGCGCGGCAGAACAGGCGGTTCGCGGTCGGCGTCAGCACGGCGGGGTTCGAATGGGCCGACCCCGGGTTGATGTCGACCGCGAGGGTCGTCCCGGCCGGCGTGCCGTCGGAGACGAACAGCTCGTGGCCGGTGGCGCTGACGATGCCGCCGAACCAGATCCGATTCCGCCAGCGCACGGCTTCGACGTCGACGGCGATCGAGGTCGACAACGCGACCGTGCCGCCGACCGTGCCGTCCGTGATCCACGGCCGGCTCTGCTGACCCTGCTGGTCGGCCTCGAAGAACATCCGCCCGTCGAGCGCGCGCAGAAGGCGCGGGTCGGAGCCGGCCAGCGCGATCGGATACAGATCCGTCAGCAGCGCAGTGCCTCCGACCGTCCCGTCCGAGACGTGCAACTCGCGCTCGGCGCCGCCGAAGCCCGTCGTGCTCGCCGAGAACAATACGCGGCTGCCGAACGCCGTGAAGTCCGCCGGTGCCGACGGTGCGATGCCCGGCAGCACGTCGATCGCGTAGGTGCCCGCGAACGTCCCGTCGGTGAACCAGAACTCGGTGCCGCCGGTGGCGGTGCCGGCGCGGAACACGATGCCGCCGAGCGCCGGCGTCATGCGCTGCGGGATCGAGCTGCCGGTGGCCAGCAGATCGAACATCTGCGTGCCCGCGACCGTGCCGTCGGTGACCCAGAGCTCGGTGTCGCCGTTGGCCGTGCCGTTCCAGACGGCGATGCCGTTGGCGGTCGTGAGCTCGGTGGGACTGCTGGTCGCCGAGCCGGCGGCGACGTCGGCGAGCAGGAAGGTGCCGGTCGCGGTACCGTCGCTGCGCCACGGTTCGACGCCGTGAGTGCCGTCGCTGGCCCTGAAGACGATCGTGTTCGCATCGAGCGCGACGATCTCCGACGGGCTGCTGCCGGTCGCGCCCGGGTTGATGTCGAGGACGAGCTGCGTGCCCGTGAGCGTGCCGTCGCTGACGAACAGCTCGCGGCCGGTCGAGGGGCTCGCGTAGGACGCGGTGAAGAACACGCGGTTGCCGACCCCGATCAGGTCCAGGATGCCGATCCCGGCGCCGCCGATCGCCTGCGTGCCCGCGAGCGTGCCGTCGGTGCGGCACAGCGTGCCGTTGCCGACCCCACCGGTGGCGACGTAGTAGAGCCAGCCGCCTGCGAGCGTCAGCTGGCTGACGCCGGTCCAGGCGTTGTGCGGTGCGGTGCCCGCGGCCGTGCCGTCGCTCGAGTACAGGAAGCGGTTGCCGTTCACGGTCGCGGCGAACCAGAGCCTGCCCTGGAACGCGACGAGGTCCGACGGCGACGACGAGAAGTTGAACGCCTCGAGCAGGTCGTCCACGAGCCGTGTACCGGGCGCCGTGCCGTCACTGACCCAGAGCTCGCGGCCGTAGTTCGAGCTGATCGCGGTGAAGAACAGCTGGTTGCCGACCACGGTGAGGTCGCGGATGTCGCTGCCCGTCGACCCGGGATTGACGTCCTTCACGCGCCACGTGCCGGCGGCCGTGCCGTCGCATCGCCACAGCTCGCGTCCGAACGCATCGCGCGCCTCGAAGTACGCCACGCCGTTCATGACGACGCCGGCGAACGGTTGACCGTCGCCGTCGGACGTCGGCGGCACCAGGTCGGCGATGACGTTCTGCGCCGCGATCGGCGCGGCGACGGCGAGAAGGCAGGCGAGCGCGCCGCTGAGACGGCGACGGAGTGGGTTGGAGCGGTGCATCGTATCGGTGTTCGAGTTCACCGAGCCGTGCGACGTGCCTTCGGGCCGGGGGCCACGATTTGTCGCGAGGACGGCCCGGGCACCCGGCTGCGAGGGAAGTCAACGCCGTCGCGGCGTGATGCGCTCCGGTGCCGGCATGGCGGCGAGCGCGGCGCGGAGGCGCACGATCTCGGTCGCGACCTCGCCATCGGGATCCGCGTCGAGGGCACGCGGATCGAGCGGCGTCTGCTCGAGCGGGTCGACGAGGACGTCGTAGAGCCTGCCGTCGCCGTAGAGCTTGTAGCGCGGCCCGAGCGCCCATCGCTGCGGTGGCCGTTTCGGCGCGCCGGGCCGCGGGTCGAAATAGAAGGTCAGCAGATCTCGGCGCGGCGCATCGCGCCCGCGCAGCTGCGGCCAGAGGCTCTTCCCGTCGATTGCGCGGTCGGACGGCGGCGCGACGCCACATGCCTCGATCAGCGTCGGTCCGACGTCCATCAGGTCGACCAGGCCGTCGCAGGTCGAGCCCGCCGCGACGACGCCGGGCCATACCACGATCAGCGGTACGTGCGTGCCCGCGTCGGTCGTCAGCCCCTTGCCGCCGGCGACCGCGTGCCCGTTCGCCGTCGACGTGATCGCGCGCGGCGAACCGTTGTCGGTCGCGAAGACCACCAGCGTCTCTTCCGCGATCCGCAGCTCGTCGAGTGTCGCCAACAGCCGTCCGACGAGTGCGTCCATGTACGCGACCATGTCCGCGAACAACACCGGACCCGCGGCGTCGCGGTCGGCGCTCGCGGGCGTCGGTTCGAACGGGTCGTGCGTCAGGATCATCGGGTAGTACGCGAGGAACCGCTCGCCGGCGTGTGCGCGCACGAAGTCGATCAGGTAGTCGCAGGCGACATCGGGCCCGTAGCGACCCGGGAGCGTCACGAGTTCGCCGTCGCGGTCGAGCTGCGGGTCGTCGTAGCGTGCCCCGAGCTTCTCGACCTGCCACAGACACCACGCGTCGAAGCCGGCGTCACGCGGGTGCTGCCCGGTGCCGGCCTGCTCGCCGTAGTGCTCGGCGCCGAGCAGCTGCCACTTGCCCGCGACTGCGGTCGCCCAGCCGGCGTCGCGCAGCTCGTTCGCGAAGGTCCGTTCTTCGGGCGACAGGATGCTGAACGCGACGTAGCTGCGCGGTGCGCTGCGGCCGGTGAGCATGCGAACGCGCGTCGGCGTGCACAGCGGCGTCGTGTGCGCGCGCGTGAAGCGCATGCCGCGGGCGGCGAGTCGGTCGACGTTCGGCGTCGCGTAGCTCGTGCCGCCGTAACAGCCCAGCGCCTCGGCGCCGAGGTCGTCGACCAGGATGACGAGGACGTTCGGCGTGGCGGCGGCGTCTGGACGGGTCACGCCGCGAGGCGCGGTGCATGCGGTGAGCAGCAGCGTGACGATCAGCGCAGGGCGGGGACGCGGCATGCGCCGAGTCTAGATCGCAGTGCCGCGGGAGGCGAATCGGCCGGGCGCGCCGCTTCGTGCCGGTCGCTGTCGACTCGGTCAGCCGCGCTCGAACGCGGCGAACTCGTCGCGGGCGGCGATGGTCTCCTCCGTCGCATCGCCGAGCAGGTGCGCGAGGCGGTCGACCGCCTCGCGATAGCGCGCGGCGATCGACGCGAAGCGGCCTTGTGCCGCGATCGATCGGCAGAGCCAGACCTCGGAGCGGGTCGTCTCGACGTCGTCCGCGCCGCGCAGCTCGGTCCACCTCGAAGTGGCTTCGCGCAGCAGCGGTTCGGCCTCGGCGCAGCGTTCGTGTCGGGTCAGGAGCACGCCGAGGTGGTGCAGCGTGGCCGCTGCCTCCGGATGCAGCCTGCCGAGCTTGCTGTCCTGCTGCGCGACGAGCCGGCGGTAGATGCGCTCGGCCTCGTCCGCGCGGCCGGTTTCGGCGAGCCCGCGCGCCAGCAGCAGCTCGATGCGCTGAGTACCGGGATGGTCCTCGCCCAGCTGCCGGCGGGCGAACTCGAGCAAAGGCGCCGCGGCCGCGACGAGCCGGTCGTACTCGCCCGCGAACAAGTGCATCGAGATCAGCTTGCGTTGGGTGGAGATTGCCAGCGGGTGGTCGGCCGCGAGCTGCTGACGGCAGGCCGCCACGGCGCGCTCGGCGTAGCTGCGGGCTTCCTCGAGGCGGCCGAGTCGCGGCAGTACCTGGGACAGGTTGCCGAGGGTGTGGATCACCGCGAAGAAGCGCCCGTCGCGTTCGTCGAGCGCCAGCAGTCCCTCGAGCATCGCCGCCGCCGTCGCCGAATCGCCGCGGTCGTGCGCCGCCTTGGCGCGCAGGTCGTACGCGACGCGCGCATAGGGATGGTCCGGACCCTGGGTGCGGCGCGCGCGTTCGTCGGTATCGGCGAGCACCAGTTCGGCATCGTCGAGCCGTCCAGCCGAGGCGAG
This sequence comes from Planctomycetota bacterium, assembly GCA_020425925.1. GTDB lineage: Bacteria > Planctomycetota > UBA1135 > UBA1135 > UBA2386 > JAGQRA01. The sequence goes on along the minus strand of JAGQRB010000914.1, from coordinate 9,400 downwards.
CAGGCTGCCGAGTTGGAACATCGTGGTCAGCCGGCGCGGATGGTCACTGCCGTGCTGCCTTTCGTCGAGCGCGGCCGAGGCGCGCAGGTGACGTTCGGCTGCCGCGAACTCGCCGAGCGTGCCGTAGGTCTCGCCGACGATGTAGTGCAGGTGGGCCGCGACGTCCGGGAACTCGGTCGACTCGGCGATCAGATCGTCGGCGGCCGCGAGCATGTCGACGACCCGCGTGTCGCGACCGCTCCGGTCGGTGCGCGCCGAGCGCAGCAGACGCGCGAGGTAGCCGGAGGTCGCCTGCGCCTCGGCGAGCGCGGTCTCGGCGGCCCGCCGGGCCTCGCTCGCCTGCAGCAGACCGACGAACGCCGCCGCGCTGCCGGTCACGATCGCGAGCAGCGCGACGCCGATCGCGGCGAGCAGCGCGCGATGGCGTCGCGCGAACTTCGTGAAATGGTAGCGCAGCGTCGGCGGACCGACCGACAGCGCTTCGTCGGCCAGGAAGCGCCGGACGTCCTGGGCGAGCTCGTCGACGTTGCGGTAGCGCTGCTCGCGATCGGCTTCGAGTGCGTGCCGCGTGATCCAATCGAGCTCCTGCGGCACGGGCAGATCGGCGCGGCGTGACGGCGCCGGAGGCTCGCCGCCGCGGATTCGCGCGAGGATCTCACCGACCGACGTCGGTGTCCGGTCCGGGTTGTCGCTCGGGCGCGTGCCCGCGAGCAGTTCGAACAGCACCACACCGAGCGCGAAGACGTCGGCGCGGGTGTCGATGTCGCTCGCGCCGAGATCCAGCTGTTCGGGGCTCGAGTAGGCCGGCGTCCCGAGGATCATGCCGCGGGTCAGCTCGGGTGCATCGTCCAGCAGCTTGGCGATCCCGAAGTCGATGACCACGACCGATCCGCCGCGGTCGTCGGCCTCGACCAGGATGTTCGACGGCTTCAGGTCGCGGTGGATGATGCCGCGCTGGTGCGCGTGTGCGACCGCATCGCAGATGCCGAGGAACAGCCCGAGGCGGCGCCGGAGGTCGGGCGTGTGCCGCGCGACGAAGCGCTGCAGCGGCTCGCCCTCGACGAGTTCCATGACGAAGAACGGGCGCCCGTTCGAGCTGACGCCGGCGTCGAACACGCGCGCGATCCGCGGGTGGCTCATGCGTGCGAGGGTCTGGCGTTCGAGCTCGAAGCGCTCCAGCACCGCGCGCGAGTCCATCCCGGGCTTGAGCAGCTTGATCGCGACCTGCCGTTCGATCGGAGCCGTCTGCGTCGCGCGATAGACCTCGCTGAAACCGCCTTCGCCGAGCGTGGCCTCGATCGTGTACTGCCCGCGATCGCCGAGTCGGGAACCCGGTTCGAGGTGGCGGGCGGAGTCCGGCAGGCGCGGATCGAGCGCGGCGCCGGCGAGGAAGTCGCCTGCCGCCGTCGCGGCCGCGATCATCGCTTCGGCGCGGGTGCGCAGCGCCGCATCGTCACTGCAGGCGCGCGCCAGGAATGCGGGGCGTTCGTGTTCCGGTAGATCCAGCGTGTCGGCGACGATCTCTTTCAGGCGTTGCCAGTCGGCGTCCATTCGGGCTTGCATGCGATAGAATCCCGCAGCCGGGGCCACTCATTCTGCCATGCGCTGCCGGTGCGGTTCGCGGATGGACTCTCTTCAAAACGGTGGCCCGCCGCCGGGCGACGTGACCCGGCTGCTGCAGAGCCTTCGCGCCGGGACCGATGGTGCCGAGGATGCGCTCATCGCGGCGGTCTACGCCGACCTGCGTCAGATCGCGAGTTCGCGCATGCGGGCCGAGTCGGGGCCGCGCACGCTGCAGGCGACCGCGCTGGTGCACGAGGCCTGGCTGCGCCTGCGCGGCGCGGGTTTCGATGATCGGCGCCATTTCTTCGGCGCCGCGGCGCGGGTGATGCGGCAGATCCTCGTCGATCGCTACCGGCGTACGCATCGGCTGAAACGCGGCGGCGAGCCTGATGGCGGCGGCCCCGATCTCCGGGATCGCGACGCGGCCGATCTCGAGGCCGTGGCCGCGAACGAGGTCGCGGACCTCGACCTCGTCGCGCTCGGCGAAGCCCTCGATGCGCTCGAGGCCCACGATCCGCGGATGGCGCAGATCGTGCACCTGCGCTACTTCGCGGGCTTGTCGGTCGACGAGACCGCGGCGACGCTCGAGCTCTCGCCGCGCACGGTGAAGCGCGAGTGGGCAGTCGCGCGTGCGTGGCTGTTCGAACGCATGCGCTCGTGAGAACGATCGCGTAGGGTCTGCCCCGTGATCGAGTTCCGCGCCGTGTCCAAGACCTTCACCGACTCGCGCGGCGGCGAAGTCGCGGCGGTCCGCGGTCTCGATCTCACGGTCCGGGACGGCGAAACCCACTGTCTGCTCGGCACCAGCGGCTGCGGCAAGACCACGACCCTGCGGCTGGTGAACCGGCTCGAGGAGCCGACCTCGGGCCACGTGTTCGTCGACGGCGAGGACAACGCGGCGCTCGACGTCTACGCACTGCGTCGCCGGATCGGCTACGTCGTCCAGCGCGGTGGATTGTTCCCGCACATGACCGTCGCCGAGAACGTCGGCATCATGGCCGACCTCGAAGGGCGGGACCGAAGTGCGACCCGGGAGCGTGTCGAACAGCTCCTGCAGCTCGTGAATCTGCCGTACGCCGACTTCTCGGCGCGCTATCCCGCCGAGCTCTCGGGTGGCCAGCGTCAGCGCGTCGGCGTCGCGCGCGCGCTGGCGCTCGATCCCTCGATCGTGCTGATGGACGAACCGTTCGGCGCGCTCGACCCGATCACCCGCGGGCGCATCCACGCCGAGTTCACGGCGCTGCTCGCGCAGGTGAAGAAGACCGTGCTGCTCGTGACCCACGATCTCGCCGAAGCGTTCGCGCTCGGCGATCGGGTCTCGATCATGCATCGGGGGCAGCTGCTGCAGACCGGGACCCGGGCCGAACTCGAGGCCGCGCCGGTGAACGCGTTCGTCGCCGACTTCCTGGCCGGTCATGCAATGGCGGGGGAGGAACGATGACGGCCGGCGGCCGCGTTCGCCGATCGGCACTCGCCGCCCTCGCTTCGGCAGCGGTGTGCCTGCCGGCACAGCAGGATCGTGTCGTGATCGGCTCGAAGAACTTCACCGAGTCGGCCGTGCTCGCCGAGCTGATGGCGCAGATGCTCGAGGCCCACACCGAGCTCGCGGTCGAGCGCCGTATCAACCTCGGCGGCACGATGATCTGCTGGGGGGCGTTGCAGGCCGGCAAGATCGACATCTACGCCGACTACACCGGCACCGGCTGGTCGATCGTGCTCAAGGAGCCTGGCAAGATCGCGGATCCGCTGCAGGCGTTCCTGCACGTCCGGCGACGCTATCGCGCCGACTACGACGTCGAGTGGCTCGAACCGTTCGGTCTCAACAACACCTATGCGCTCGCCATGACGCGAACGCGGGCCGAGGCGCTCGGGATCCGGCGGATCTCCGACCTGCTCGCGCACCAGGACGAGGTCCGCGCCGGGTTCAGCGTCGAGTTCGGCAACCGCGAGGACGGCTACCGCGGTCTCGCGGCGGCCTACGGGCTCGAGCTCGCCGACGTGCGGACGCTCGAACACGGCCTCGCCTACGAAGCCATCCGTTCGGGCGCGGTCGATCTCATCGACGCCTACAGCACTGACGCCAAGCTGCTGCGCTACGACCTGCGGGTGCTCGAGGACGACCGCCGCTTCTTTCCGCCCTACAACGCGGCGCCGATCGTGCGCGGCGCGACGCTGCGCGATCACCCCGAGATCGAACGCGCACTCGCGAAGCTGGCGTTCCGGGTCGACGATGCAGTTGCGACGAAGTTGAACTACGAGGTCGAGGTCGACGGCCGCGAGGTGGCGGCCGTCGCCCGCGACTTCCTGGTGCGCGAGGGCCTGCTCGGCGACGCTGTCGCGGCGATCGGTACCGCCGGCGAACGGCGCGGCTTCTTCGCCCGGCTGTTTTCGCTCGAGACCGTCGGCCTCGCACTGCAGCACCTCGGTCTCACGGCCGTCGCCGTGCTGCTGGCTGCGCTGCTCGCGATCCCACTCGGGATCTGGATCATCGCACGCCCGCGCGCCCGGCGGATCGCGCTGGGGATCGCCGGCATCGTGCAGACGATCCCGAGCCTCGCGCTGCTGGTGTTCATGATCCCGCTGCTCGGGATCGACGTGAAGGCCGCGGTCGCAGCACTGCTGCTCTATGCGGTACTGCCGATCCTGCGCAATACCCACACCGGTATCACCGAGGTCGATCCGGAGCTCGTCGACGCCGCGCGCGGCATGGGCATGAAACCCGGGCAGATCCTGCGGCGGGTCCAGCTGCCGCTGGCGGCCCGGACGATCATGGCGGGGGTCCGCACCTCGACCGTGATCACGATCGGCGTCGCGACGCTCGCGGCGTTCATCGGCGCCGGCGGCCTCGGCCAGCCGATCGTCGAAGGGCTCTACCTCAACGACGTCGATCTAATCCTCGCCGGTGCGGTGCCGGCGGCGCTGCTCGCGGTCGTGGCCGAGCTCGGGCTCGGCCGTCTCGAGCTCGCGCTGCAGCCGCGCGGCCTTGCCGCCTGACCGCCCCTGGTTGTCGGGAAGGTGATCGCCGGAACGCGATCGGAGCGGCGTGCTCGGCGCCGGACGGGTTGCCGTCGCTCGCGCTCCCGGCGATGCTGCGAGTGGTGAGGAACTCGACCCCTGCTGCCTGGCTGTTGTCCGCCCTCGGCGCCTTCGGCGCGTTCGGAGCCCTGGCCGCGTGCGCGGGTGTGCGGTCCGCCGCCGCGGGTCGGCGGCCGAACGTGATCGTGATCATGACCGACGATCAGGGCTTCGGCGATCTCGGCTGCGCCGGCAACCCGGTGCTCGAGACGCCGAACCTCGACGCGTTGGCGGCCGTCAGCGCGCGGCTCACGAACTTCTACGTCAGTCCGGTCTGCACACCGACGCGCGCGTCGCTGATGACCGGCCGCTATGCCTACCGGACCCGCGCGATCGACACCTACCTCGGCCGTGCGATGATGGACCCGGGCGAGGCGACGATCGCCGAGATCCTGCGCGGCGCTGGCTATCGCACCGCGATCTTCGGCAAGTGGCACCTCGGCGACTGCTATCCGATGCGAGCGCGGGACCAGGGCTTCGAGGAGTCGCTCGTGCTGCGCGGTGGTGGCCTCGCGCAGCCCTCGGAGCCGCGCGAGAACGCGCGGCGCTACACCGACCCGATCCTGTTCCGGAACGGCGAACAGGTCCGGACCCGAGGCTTCTGCACCGACGTGTTCTTCGACGCCGCGATCGAATTCGTGCAGCGCGACTCCGAGCAGCCGTTCTTCGTCTACGTCGCGCCGAACGCGCCGCACACCCCGCTGCACGACGTGCCCGCGGAGCTGCACGCCAAGTACCGCGATCGTGATCTCACCGCGGTGCTGCCGGCGGGTTCGGACCAGGCCGACGCGACGGCGCGCGTCTTCGCGATGGAGGAGAACATCGATCACAACGTCGGCCGCCTGCTCGCCGCGCTCGATGCCCGTGGGCTGGCCGAGGACACCATCGTGATCTACCTGCAGGACAACGGCCCGCAGCAGGCGCGCTACAACGGTGGGCTCCGCGGCCTCAAGGGTTCGGTCTACGAAGGTGGCGTGCGCTCGCCGCTGTTCGTGCGTTGGCCGGGCCGCGTCGCGCCCGGCGAACGGGCGGTCGGGTTCGGTGCCCACATCGACATCGCGCCGACGCTCTACGAGCTCGCCGGCGTCGAGCTGCCGGCGGGCCTCGATCTCGACGGCGAGAGCCTGGCGCCGGTGCTTCGCGGCGAGGTCGACGCACCGCCCGAGCGCTCGTTCGTCACCCAGGCCCATCGCGGCGACAGCCCGATCGCGGGCCACAACGTCGCGGTGCGAGGACCGCGGTTCAAGCTGGTGCATGCCACCGGCTTCGGCGCCGAGGCAATGCCGGCCGACGTGCCGTGGCAGCTGTTCGATCTCGCCACCGATCCGGGCGAGACGACCGACGTCGCCGCGGACCATCCCGACGTCGTCCGCGCGTTGCGGGAGCACTACGAGCGGTGGTTCGCCGACGTCTCGCGCTCGCGCCCCGACAACTACGCGCCGCCGCGGATCGTCGTCGGCAGCTTCCGCGCGCCCGAGACGGTGCTGACGCGGCAGGACTGGCGCCGCGTCGCCGCCGCCCGGCCGGGTTCCGGCAGCGATGGTCGGTGGCTCCTCAGCTTCGCCGGTGACGGCAGCTACGACCTGCGGGTGATCTCGGCGCGACCGCTGACCGCGGTCCGCGCCGTGCTGACGATCGGCGAGCTTCGGCGAGAGCAGGAGGTCGCCGGTCCGACCGACACGTTCGTGTTCGAGGACGTCGAGGTCCCGGCCGGCAACGCGGCGCTGCGGGTCGACCTCGAGCTGATCGGCGACGATCGTCCGGCCGTGCGCGAGTCGGCCTACCAGGTCCGCATCACGGCACGCTGACGCGCATGCGCCCGCAGAGCTCGGCGGTGTCGCTGGCGAGGATCGTCCGGATCGGGGTGCCGTAGAGGTTCCGCTGGCCGAAGCCGCGGCGGAGACCGCGCCACGTCACGGTCGGTGCGAGCAGGAGGCCGAGCACGAGCACGATCAGTCGGTCGAGCCAGAACGCCACGTTCCAGCCGCAGCCGCCGCTCGCGAGCTCCCAGGCGGCGATCTCCGCCTCGCCGCGCAGCGTCGTCGGGATCGCGAGCAGCAGGTGGTGCACGTCGTGTGCGACGAGCGCCCGCTTCAGGCCGAAGGTCGGCAGCACCGGCAGGTTGAACCCGCCGACCGGGAAGCGGATCCAGGCCGCCCCGAGCCACTGCTCGAGATCCGTTGCGCCCGGGCAGAGGCGACCCTTCGCGATCTCCTCGGTCAATCGGGCGGCCGTGTTCATCAGCCGTGTTCTTCCGGCAGCTTCGGCAGCGCCTTGGTCGGGCGTGCCGCCGGCTTCGCGGGGCGCGGCTGCTTCGGCTCGAACTCGCCGAACTTGCGGAACAGCTCGAGCATCCGACCGCTGCGCCAGTCCAGCGTCTCCTCGACCTGTTTCGCGATCTTCTGGCGCGTCGTGCTGCGCACCCGCGGCGCCCATGCCTTCTCGAGCAGTTCGCGCAGCTGGTCCTCGTCGCGGAACGCGAGTTCCTTGCCGCTGTCGTCCCCGAGCAGAGCGGCGACCGACGCGACGAGGTCGACGTGACCGCGCAGCGCCGGGTGGAACACGCCGGCCTCGAACAGCTGTCGCAGATCGACGAGCGAGCGGCCGATGATCGCGCGCACTGCGTTCTTGGCGCTCGGCAAATCGTCGAGCAGCGATCGCAGGCTCTCGATCGAGTCGCAGTTCCAGCAGACCACCGTGCCGCCGATCTCGAGATGTTTGCCGAGGCCGACGATGGCGTCGGCGCGCGGATCGGTGCGGTCGGCGTGCGCGAAAGCGGCGCGTTCGACCCGACCGTCCTCGTGCAGCGTCTCGACCGCCCAGGCGTGGGGCGTGCGACGCCACGGCCGCTGGCCGGTGAAGCGAGGCAGCGCGTCGGTGATCGTCGCGATCGACAGGAAGTGCAGCGGGAAAGCGCACTGGTTCAGCTCGTCGCGCACGAACGGTTCGACGATGGTCTCACCCTGTCGGATGCTCTCGATCGTACGGCGCTGGGCGAAGGTCAGACCGCGGCGCTGCGGATCGATCTCGCTGAGCTCGAAGATCCCGTCGGTTTGCAGCGCCGCTTCCTGCTGGCGCGTCAGCTCCGGCAGTTCGTAGGCCGGCAACGCCGGGGCATCGGCGGCGCACTCGGCGAAGTGGGGGCACGGTGTCGGCGTCGTGCAGTAGGTGCCCATCGGCACGTTCGGCACCTCGTCGGCGTCACAGGTGCGGCGGAAGCTCGCGAGCCGGGCGGCGACGTGCGGCACCTGCTTCTTCGACTTCGCGGTCACGTCGGCGCTCTTCAGCAGCTGCATCGGCGGATACTCGGCACCTTCCTGATGGACGTACTGCGGGTTCTGATGCAGCAGGAAGGCCGCGCGCAGCTTGCAGCCACTGGCCTCGAGGACGTGGACCTGGAGCGCGACGTCGTTGAGGTAGCGCTGGGTGATCTTGGTGCCCGACTTGACCTCGTAGACGTCGACCTCGCCGTCCTTGTGCTGCACCAGGATGTCGCAGGTCACCTCGGCGCCGTCGGCCTCGAAGGTCGCGTCGAACAGCACCGGCGTGCCCTCGGCGAGCAGCCGTTTGGTTTCCGAGGCGGCCGCGGCGCGATCCGCGGAATCGACCGTCACGCCCTTCGGGAACACGCTGCGCGCGAGAGCGAGCAGTTGCTGGCCGACCTCGGCGAGCGCGCGGCGCGTCGGGGTCAATTCGGCTTCGATCGGGCGGTGGTAGTCCAGCCACAGCCGCTTCTTGCATTGCATCCCGGCCTCGACGAGGGGTTTGTCGAGGTTACGGGCGCTGTTGCGCAGGGGTTTTTTCTTCAAGGCAGCTAGTGGAAGTCGTGCGGGTCCCGGTGCCTGGGCGCTCGGTGGCGGGACGCGACAGGTAGTCTAACGATGGTCGGGCGTCACTCAACGAGATCGTCGGGTGTGTTTGTACAGGCCGAGCAGGACGAGGCCGACGAGCCCGCCGGTTAGCAGAGGAGTCCAGAGTCTATCCGAAAGCTTCGCTTCGCCTCTGGCGGGTCGTGCGAATGTCAGCGTTGCCATCGCGTGTTCGAACTCGTTCCGCCAGGTCTCGAACTCGTCGGCCCATGCGCAGAACGACAGGGTGATCTCCCTGCCACCCGTCGGGGCGTACACGTCGATGCACCGGATCGGTCGACCGTCTCGCGGCGTCACGGTCCGATGCGCGACGTGCACGGGATGTCGACCCGGGCCGATTTCGGCTTCGCGCACGTCGCTCACCAGTTGTCGGCGATCGGTGAGCTCGCCGTTCTCGCGCCAGCGTTCGGTGACGAGGGTCGCGAAGTCGCCGTCGATGTGCCACTCGGCGTCCTGCTCCATGACGTAGATCCACGGGCTCTCGAGCCCGTGCGCGAGCCAGCGGTCGACCTGGCCGATCGCGTAGAACACGCGCGGCGTCGTGGTGCACAGCTCGAGCGGCGTGTCGCCGCGCTCGCCGAGTTTCAGCGCTTCGCCGGGCGCGAGTTGGCGGAAGCCGGCCGGGACTTCGAGTGCGAAGGTCCCGCTCAGGCTGACGAACCGCTCGCGCGCCGTCGACGCGGCCTGAGCGGTCACGCCGCCCGCGAGCGCGAGCGCGAGTCCCAGCGTACCCCACGGGTTCGTCCGCAACCTGCCGTCCATTCGGGCATGCTTAGGTCGGCCCGACGCCCGGCGCAATGACGCGCGGCAGCTCGAACCAGAATCGCGAGCCGTGCGGCCGCCGGGGCTCGAACCCGATCTCGCCCCCGAGCTGGCGAATCAGCCGGCGGCAG
>JAGQRB010000913.1 GCA_020425925.1 Planctomycetota bacterium | reverse complement strand
TGCACGGCACGCCGCCGACGCTCGCCAGCGCGCCCCCGGCGACGAGGTCGCCGTTCGGCAGCGTCGCGAGCGCGCGCAGCCAGCCGAACGTGCCCGTGCCCATCGCCGCCCATGCGACCCCGTTCCAACGTGCGATGTGGTTGCTCACCGCCCCACCCGCGGTGAGGAACTCACCGCCGACGAAGAGACCGCCGGTCGACGACGGGGCCAGCGACGACACCGCGCCGTCGACGCCGCCGCCGAGCGCGGACCAGGTGGAGCCGCTCCAGCTGGCGATGCCGCTGCACGGCACCCCGCCCGCGAGGTCGAACCGGCCACCGGCCACGAGTGCGCCACCCGGCAACGTCGTCAACGCGCGCACTCCCGGCTGGTCCGGACCGGCGATCCCGGTGATGCCGCTGCCCAACGGACTCCAGGTCGAGCCATCCCAGCGGGCGATGCTCCGGCATGGCAGGCCACCGGCGGTCAGGAACGCGCCGCCCGCAACGACGTCACCGTTCGCCAAGGTGACCACCGCCTCCACGGCGTCGTCCACGCCGACGCCGAGCGCGCTCCAGGCAACGCCGTCCCAGCGGGCGATGTGGTTGCAGGCGATACCACCCGCGGTCGTGAAGCTACCGGCAGCCACGAGGTCGCCGTTGGGCAGCGTCGTCAAGGCGCGGACGACGGCGAACGGACTCGTCATTCCCGCACCGAGCGGCGCCCACGAAGAACCGTTCCAGCGCGCGATGCCGCTCGCGGCCACGCCGCCGGCGAACGTGAACCGGCCACCCGCCACGACGTCGCCGTTCGGCATCACCGCGAGCGCGGTCACGGTCGGCGCCAACGCCACCGCGCCCGTCGTCCCGAGCATGCCCGCGCCGAGCGGAGTCCACGCGCTGCCGTTCCAACGCGCGATGTGCCGGCACGCCACTCCGCCTGCGAACGTGAACTCGCCGCCGACGACGAGGTCACCGTTCGGCAGCGTCACCAGCGCGGCCACCTGCGCTGCGAACGCGCCCGGCCCGCCGCCGGTCACGCCAGTGCCGAGCGCGCTCCACGACGAGCCGTTCCAGCGCGCGATGTTGTCACACGCGGCGTCGCCCGCGATCGCGAACACACCGCCCGCGATGATGTCACCGTTCGACAGGGTCGCGACCGCGTTCACCGGCCCACCGACGCCGGGCACGCCGGCACCGGGCAGCCAGTACGGGTCACACTGCGCCACCAGGGAACCGATCGCGACGCCGAGCGCCGCAAGCCTCGCGAGACGACCGGCGCGGGCGCGACCGAGTGCGAGGACCGACCGGAAACGGAAACACAGCGGGTGGCGACCCATGCCGTCCCTAGTCCCGCCGCGCGACCACGTAACCGCCAAGGGACCGCCGCACTCACAGTCGGCCCGACACGATCAACGTAACACCTGCGTCATGTAGGCGCCGCCGGCGATGCCGACCTGCGGACCCCAGCTGACACCGCAGAACACCAGATCGCCTCTCGGGATCGTACCGTTGGTGTTCGTCGTCGGACCGCGGTCGTCGGTGAACCACACGGTCACGAAACCGCCGATGCCTGCCGCTGCCGGCACTGTGAAACCCCAGGGACTCTTCGGTTCGCCCTTCCAGGCCGAGTACTTGAGGTCGACCCCGATGTCGAGCGCGAGGCCGGCGCTCGGATAGCTGACTTCTCCGTAGTAGCTCACGTCACCGTCGTCGTCCCATCGGATGCCGTGCGAGGTGCCGCCGCCGACCAGGATGACGCCTTTCATCCCGGCCGTCACCGTGTAGCTGTCGAACTCGTCGTCGAAGGCCTTCACGGCTGCCTTCGCCAGCCGCTCGATGTCGACCGCATCCGCCGCGCGCCGGATCGCCTCCCGCATGGCAGCATCGACGAACGATTCCGCGTCGAACGGATGCGCTTCGTGGTGGCCCGCGAAGATTCCCACCAGCTTGCCGTAGCTGCGCGCGTACGACCTGGCCTCTGCTTCCATCTTGGACAGGACCGACGGTGCGCGCTTGTCGTACGACGGATGCAGCGTCGTCCCCTCGACCTTGTAGGCAACCTGGGGCGGACGGGTGAACTTCTTGTCGAGGACGACCTTCTCGGGATCCCAGAGCAGACCGGTGTAGTTCGTCGCCTTGATGCGAACGTGACTGGCGTGACCCGGGATGGTCCGCGTCGTGCTCCAGCCCAGTGTCTTGTCACCGGACTTCCAGGTCTTCCGCCTGCCACCGAGCTCGTAGGACACCTCGAAATGGGCGACGTAGCCGCCGCCGTGGATCAGTTCGATCACGCCAGGGGCGAACGGCTCGTCGATCTCGAAGCGCTGGCCGTTGCGCGGCATGGCTTCGAACTCGGTCTTCTTCGCCGAGTAGCCGCGCGGATAGTCGGCGTCGAAGCTGCCGCTGCCCTGGGTGTAGCGCGCGTAGTCGGCGGCGCGGAAGAAGAAGTAGCGCGGCTGCGTTACCGGGGTCGACCAGGCCAGCCCGGCGATCCGACGCTGGCCGTTGTCGTAGACCGCGGCCTTGATGCCGCCCGCTGCGAAGGGACTGCCCTGCCACTCGGTGATCGGCTTCGGCGCACTGACGGCCTCATCGCTACCGCGCTCCTTGCTCGCGTACTCGTTCCCGGCGAAGAAGTAGTAGCGGCGGTGCTTGGCATCGTAGACCGCGGCATCGATTCGGCCGCCCCACGGCATGTTCTGCCAGTGCTCGACCGTCTTCTTGGGGTAGCCCTTCACGAAGCCGTTGCCGCTCTCGTACTTCGCGTACTCGTCGCCGCTGAAGAAGTAGTACGCGTCGTTGTCGGGACTGAAGCAGACCGCGTCGACCCGCTTCCACTTCGAGGGGAAGTCGACCCAGCCCTCCTTGATCAGGCTCGGCGTGCCGATCTCGCCGTTCGACTTCGTGCTGGCGTAGAGCGCCCCCGAGAAGAAGTAGAACTTGCCGGTCTTGCCGTTGAAGACCGCGGCATCGAGATCGCCCCACGTGACCGGGATCTGCGCCGCCGTCGGCGAGGCGCTCACCCACACCGCAATCAGCAGTGCGAGGACTCGAAAGGCAATGAAGAGCGTCCGGCTGGTCGTGTTCACTGTGGTTCTCGTGCGCGATGGGGCCACGGCCGACGTCGTCCGACGGTATCGTGCCGGCAGCAGCGGTTCTCCGCTGCACCGGTGGACCCCGACGCGGTGCGCCAGGATTTTCCGGGTCGAGCGGCGGATCACAGGCCCGCGGCTCCCCGAGGCCGATCCTGCGAGGCCTGACCTGACCTTCGCGAGACGCTACGATCCGACCCTCGGGACCATGCGAACCCTCCTACCACGCCTCTCTCGCCGGCGCTGGCTCGGCGCCCTGCTCGCCGTCGCCCCGGTGCCGGCGCAGATGACCGGCACCTACTTCGTCGATCCATCCAGCCCAGGCGCGTTCGCTTCGCTGACCGACGCGACCAACGCGCTGTTCGCCTACGGCGTCGCCGGCCCGGTGGAGATCCTGATCGTGCCCGGCAGCTACACGGATTCGGTGTTCATGCCGCCGATCGCCGGCACCTCGGCGACCAGCACCGTGACGTTCCGCGCGGTCGGCGGACCGGGCACGGTGTCGCTGCAGGGCAGCAGCGGCGACACGTTCTTCCTGCTCGGACTCTCGTCCGCGCACCTCCACCACATCGTGTTCGACGGCATCGACTTCACCGGTGCGCCGGGTCACGCGATCTCGGCCACGACGTACGTCGAGGACATCGAGATCCGCAACTGCTCGTTCGCCGCCGGCCATCAGAGCAACGCGGTCGGCGAGACCCGTCACGCCGTGATCGTCGCCGCCAGCACTGGCTACGAGCGCGGCTGGCGGGTGCACCACAACCGCATCACGCTGTCACCGCACACCACGCGGACGAGCTACGGCATCCACGTCAGCAACGGCGGCAACTGGGAGGTGCACCACAACGTCTTCGACCTCGGCGGCGGTGACTACGGCATCTGGTTCGTCGGCAACAACGGCACCGAGGATCGCATCTACGACAACCTGTTCGTCGGCGCGTTGAACGCGGGCCTCGGCAGCACACTGGTGGCGGCGATCCGCAGCGATCTCGCGAACTTCGAGAACCGGATCGCGCACAACACCTTCGCGTTGTCGCTGCCGGCGGACGGCTGCTGCATCGTCACGGGCGGGTTCCTCTCGGGCGGCAACCCGGTGCAGAACCACATCATCGGCAACGTCTTCGAGGTCACCGGCAGCGGCGCCGCGATCGTCGTCGAGGGCGCCGCAGCGGTGCCGCAACCCTTCGAGGCGAACGGCAACATCTACCACTGCAGCGGCCCCGCCATCGGTCGGATCGGTACCGGGATCGGCAGCACATCGTACTCCGGTCTCGCCGCGTGGCAGGCGGCGACCGCGCAGGACGGCTCCTCGCTGGCCGCCGACCCGCTGCTCATCAACCCGTTCGGATCGCCGCCCGATCTGCGTCCGCAGCCGGGGAGCCCCGTGACCGGGCTCGCGTCGGGCTCGCCAGCTTTCGTGACCGACGACTTCGTCGGGCGTCTGCGCGACGCATCGCCCGACGCCGGCGCCTACGAGTCGACCAGTTTCGCGCTCTACGGCGCCGGCTGCCGCGGCACGGGCTTCCTGTTTCCGCTGATCGACCAGAGCGGCACCGTCGCGCTCGGTTCGACGAACTTCCGACTCGAGCTCACCCGCGGGCGCGGCAACGCCCCGGCCGTGCTGCTCGCGGGCTTCTCGCGGGAGCAGTCGGTGGCCGGGCCGCTGCCGCTGTCGCTCGGCGGCACCTGCAACCTGCTCGCCGCCCCCGACGCGACCGTCTTCACGGTCACGACCGGCGCGGGTCGCGCCAGCGTTCCGTTCGCGATCCCGGCGTCGCCGTCGTGGAGCGGCACCGACGTGTTCTTCCAATGGGCCATCGTCGATCCGCAGAGCAGCAGCACCTACGGCCTCGCGGTCACCGCCGGGGGAGTCCTGCAGCTATGAACACCCTGCCCATCGCCTCGGTCCTCTGCTCCGTCGCCGCCGCGATCCCGGCGCAGATGGCCGGTTCCTACGTGATCGATCCCGGCAACCCCGCCGCGTTCGCTAGCTTCTCCGCCGCGGTCCAGTCGCTGGTGTTGAACGGCGTCAACGGCGACGTCGACATCGCAGCCGTACCCGGCACCTACACCGAGTCCATCGTGCTGCCGTCGATCACCGGCGCCTCACCGACGAACACGATCACGTTCCGCTCGGCGCAGGGCCCCGGCACCGTGCTGCTGCACGGCAGCACCGGCACCACCATCGCGCTCGTCGCCGCGCCGTTCGCCCGCAACCGCTCGATCGTCTTCGACGGCCTCGAGTTCACCGGTGCGCCCGGCTCCGCGATCTCGGCGACCACCTTCGTCGAGGACATCGAGATCCGGAACTGCGTGTTCCGCACCGGTCACTCGGGCAGCGTGCCGCTGCAGACGTGGCAGGCCGTGATCGCCAGCGACAACATCGGCGACGAGGTCGGGTGGCGCGTGCATCACAACCGCATCGCCGTCACGCCGCACGGCGGCCTGACGAGTATCGGGATCCGGGTCTGGAACGGCGGCGACTGGGAGATCCATCACAACACGTTCGACGTCACCGGTTGCAACCACGCGATCTACCTCGAGAACAACGCCGCCCGCGTCGATCGCATCCACGACAATCTGTTCTTCGGCACGATGTCGGCCAACTCGGGCAACCTGGTCAGCGGTGTCGCCTGTATCCGCGTCGACCTGGCCAACTACGAGAACGAGATCGCCGGCAACACCTTCGCGCTGGACTTCCCCGGCTACGGCTGCTGCATCGCCAGCGGTGGTGTCGTCGTCGGCGCCAACCGACCGCAGAACTACATCCGCGGCAACGTCTTCGTCGTGCAGGGCAACCTCGCCACCGCGATCGCACTCAACGTCTCGGGCGCCGGCGTGAATCCGATCGTCGCCGACGGGAATCTGTACGACTCGGCGAGCGGCATCACCAACCAGATCGGCACGTCGATCACGACGGCGAACCTCCACACCCTCGCGACCTGGCAGGCCGCCACCGGCCAGGACACCGGTTCGCTCGAGGTACCGGCCAGGCTCCAGAACCCGTTCGGTACGCCGCCCGATCTTCGTCCGACGCCGACGAGTCCGATCGTCGGGCTCGCCGTCGGCATGCCCGCGTTCGTCACCGACGATTTCGCCGGTCGCCTGCGGGATGCCCAGCCCGATGCCGGCGCCTACGAATCGACGGGCTTCGCGCTGCACGGCGCGGGCTGCCCCGGTGCCGGCGGGCTGGTCCCGGCGATGGCCACCTCCGGCGTGATCGCGATCGGCTCGACGAGCTTCACGATCGAGCTCCAGCAGGCGGTACCGGGCGCGCTGGCGCTGCTCACCGCCGGCCTGTCGCGCACCCAGTCGGCGCTCGGTCCCTTGCCGTTCCCGCTCGGCGCGAGCTGTTTCGTGCTCGCGTCCCCAGAGGCGACCCTGTGGTCCGTGAGCAGCGCTGCCGGCACCGCGAGCGCGCCGTTCCCGATCCCGGCGCTGCCGGCGCTGTTCGGCACCGACGTGTTCTTCCAGTGGGCGGTGCACGACCCGGCGAGCGCGAGCTCGCTGCAGGTCGCGGTGTCGGCCGGAGGGGCACTACAGCTGTAGGGGCTGCGACCGCAGTGCACGACCGGATAGGTCGACGCCGTCCCGGTCGCGACCACGGAGCGGTATATGGGTCGTGGTTTGAACCGCGTACCGGTCGACTCTGGCCTGCGACCGGCGCCGCGACCCGCGCGAGTCACCCGCCCGCGAACGCTTCGACCCGGCGCCACAGCGCATCGTCGTCGACGAGGAACGGTGAACGGATCGAGTTGCCGTTGCGCACGATCACGCTGCGACGGAACGGACCGGTCAGCACCAGCAGCGCGGCGTCGATCGCGATCGGCTCGGGCGTGCAGCCGGTGGGTAGCTGCGCCGGCGCCGCCCATCGCACGAGCAGCCCGCGCTCGGCGGCGCGAATGTGGTCCCAGTCGGACTCGATCACGCGCCGTCGCGAACGCGTGCCCGCGGCGAGCAGCAGCACGCCGGCGAGGTCACCCGCCTGGCCGGCGCGTTCGCCGGTCAAGGCGCCGGCGCCGCCGAGGACCGCGACCACGATCGATTGGCGGGACACGGAGGGTTCGGTGGGCGCGCTGGGTTCGGGGACGTCCGACGTCATCGGCAGAGGCGCCGGGTCGGCGCCGGAGCATGCCGGCACCAGACCGAGCCAGGTGAACGTCAGCAAACGACCCATCGTCACGTGCCCGGCTCGAGCACCCGGACATCGTCGATGAGCACCGCGGTGTCGTAGATGCTGTCGCCGATGTCGGTGGCATAGAACTCGATGCTCACGCGCTTGCCGCGCAGCGCCGGCGGGATCGGTGCGGTCAACGTGCGCCAGCCGGTCGCGTAGACGTCACCCTGGTCGAACACGTTCGATACCGGGCTGACCCCGGACGCGAGCGAGTCGACCGTCTCGTGCAGCAACGTGACGACCTGCGCCGGATTGTCGACATCGGTGAGCTTCACCGTGAACGAGTCCTGGTACGGCGAACCGACCCATTCCATGAACTCCTCGGAGAAGAAGTTCCAGTCGAAGCGGATCTGATCGGCCGTCGGCGAAAGGCAGACGGTCTGCGACAGCGTCCCGCTCGTCGTCGTGAAGCCGAGACCCGTCGACACGACCGCCATCAGCGATCCCGAGGTCGGACTCGACGCACCGAGCGCGGGGATGACGCGGGCGTCGCCCTCGGTGTCCCAGGCCTGCACGATGTTGCCGCTCTCGAAATCGCCGTCGAGCACGCCCGCGACCTCGAGCGAAAGGTCGGTGTCGCCGAACAGCTTGAACTCGGCGCGATCCGTCGAATACGGATCGACCTGACCCGGCGTGAACGCGTCCGAGAGCACCTTGTCGGGCGTGAGCAGGGTGTCCAGCAACGGCGGACCGGTCTCCTGGCAGAACTGCACACTGACGTAGTCGTCGTAGCCGAGGAACGAAGCCGCACCGCGCTGCCGCAGCGCCGAAGCCAGCGTGCCGTTCCAGGCACCGCGGCAGATGCTCATGTAGACCAGGCTGTTGGGCATGCTGCCGACGTAGTGCGAGAAGAACGACGGTGTCATGCCGAAGCTGTCGCCCCAGAGCACGAGCCGGCCGCGCTTGAGATCGTCCTCGTAGGTCTGCCGGTTCGCCTCCGACGCGATCATGTTGCTGTGCACGACGACCTGGCCGAACGGTCCGTTCCACGCGAACACGTCCTGCCACAGGCTCAGGATGCCGTTGTAGAACGAATCGCCGTGACTGCTGACGAGCACGATGCCGTAGGCGTCGAGGCCCTTGAAGTCCTCGACCGACCCGGCGCCGTCGGCGCCGTACTTGATGTAGTCGAGCTTGAAGCACGAGCTGCTCTCGAGTTTGGCCGCCATCAGCGGGATGTCGTCACCCTCGCCCCAGTCCCAGTACTGGGCCGCGATCGCGAGCGCCCGGTTGCTGCCGCCGACGTTGTCGCCACTGCCCTCGGCACTCGCCGCCAGCGTGCCGGCGCCGAGCACGCGCTTGCCGTACATGCGGTAGTAGCCATGCGGTCGTTCGTCGCGACGGCCGGTCGCGGTCGCGACGGGACGGGCACCCTGCGGCGGCGCGTTCGCCGACTTGATGCCGCTCTCGGGCGCGTAGAACAGGCCCGGGACGCCGCCGTCGTAGATCACCCAGGCACCGCGG
>JAGQRB010000912.1 GCA_020425925.1 Planctomycetota bacterium | reverse complement strand
GGTCACCGACAAGGAGCTCATCGAGTTCGCCGCCAAGGGCATGCTGCAGGGCCTCGACCGCCACAGCACGTTCTTCACCAGCGACGAGTTCAAGCGCTTCTTCTTCGACCTCGATCGCGAGTACGGCGGCATCGGCGCGTTCGTCAACATCGACCAGGACGACGACTTCTCGATCGTCCGGCCGATCTACTCCGGCCCGGCCTACCGCGCCGGCCTGCGCAGCGGCGACAAGATCCTCGAGGTCGACGGCTGGGAGACCGCCGGCCACACCACCGACGAGATCATCCCGCGGCTGAAGGGGCGGCCCGGCACCGACGTCGTGCTCAAGGTCTACCGTCCCGGCTTCCAGGAGCCGCACGAGTACACCATCGCGCGCGATCAGATCTCGGTGCCGTCGGTCAACTGGGCGATGCTGCCCGGCCAGGTCGGCTACATCGAGCTCATCACGTTCAGCGCCAACATCAGCCGCGAGATCCAGGTCGCGCTCGACGACCTGATCGGCCAGGGCGCGAAGGGCCTGGTGCTCGACGTCCGCAACAACACCGGCGGCTTCCTGACCAAGGCGGTCGACATCGTCGAGAAGTTCCTGCCGGCCGACAAGCTCGTGCTCTACACCGAGGGCCCGTCGGAGGCCCGCCAGGAGTACAACACCCGGCCGCGGCGCTTTGTCACCGACCTGCCGCTGGCGGTGCTGACCAACAACTTTTCGGCCTCGGCGAGCGAGATCACCGCCGGCGCGCTGCAGGACCACGGCCGCGCCACGATCATCGGCCAGCGCACCTTCGGCAAGGGCACGGTGCAGAACATCATGGAGCTCGACTCCGATCCGCCCGAGCCGTTCGAGGACCTCAACCGCGACCGCGTCTGGCAGGACGGCGAGCCGTTCACCGACAAGAACGGCAACGGCAAGTGGGACGCCGGCTCGCGCATCAAGCTGACCGTCGCGCGCTACCACCTGCCGAGCGGCCGCAGCCCGCACCGCGAGTTCGACAAGGAAGGTCGGATCGTCGACCCGAACTGGGGCGTGATCCCGGACAAGCAGCTCGACCTGCTCGAGAACAAGCCGGAGGACGCCTGGAAGAACGCCGCGGTCTACGCGCTGCTGAAGCAGGGCGTGTTCGACAAGTACGTGCGCGAGCACCTGCCCGACCACAAGGAGCTGTTCCAGCGCATCGCCGAGGGCGACGACGGCGATCCCGAGCGCTATCCGGAGTTCGACACCTTCTACCAGAGCCTCGACACGAAGCTCAGCAAGGACGACGTCCGCCGCTGGCTGCGCTACGAGGTGCGCGACCAGGTCGCCGACCTGCGCGGCGCGGTCTACCCCGGCAACCGCGCGCTCGGCGACCCGCAGGAGGACGCCCAGCTGCAGGAAGCGGTGCGCACACTGCTGCTGCAGGCCGGTGAGGACATCCGCGAGGTCTCCGCCTTCAAGAACGTGCTGAAGATCTCGTTCGACGACGAGAAGAAGAGCGCCGCCGCCGGCAAGCGCTGACCGCGGGCCGCCGGCCGGCCCGGCGACAGCCTCACGCGGTCTTGGCGGAACGCTCACCCGCGACGCCTAGATAGCGGGGCGCTCGAATCGATCGAGCGCTCCGGATGTCGAATCCCC
>JAGQRB010000911.1 GCA_020425925.1 Planctomycetota bacterium | reverse complement strand
TCCATCGCCGCGCGGATGCCCCGGCAGCGGTCGACGACGTGGCTCCACTCGCGCACGTTCCCGCCGACGCCTTCGACCGGCAGCGACCCGCCCCCGCTGGCGTTGGCGCTCATCACCGCGCTCAGCTTCTCGCGAAACTGGTAGGGCCCGTAGTTGTTCGAGCAGCGGGTGACGACGCAGTCCATGCCGTGCGTGTGCACCGCCGCGCGCACCAGCAGGTCGCTGCCGGCCTTGCTCGACGAGTACGGCGAATTCGGCTGGATCGGGGTTTCCTCGGTGAACAGGCCGGTAGGACCGAGCGAGCCGTAGACCTCGTCGGTCGAGACGTGCACGAATCGCTTCACGCCGTGGTGGCGACTCTGGTCGAGCAGCACCTGGGTACCGACGACG
This sequence comes from Planctomycetota bacterium, assembly GCA_020425925.1. GTDB lineage: Bacteria > Planctomycetota > UBA1135 > UBA1135 > UBA2386 > JAGQRA01. The sequence goes on along the minus strand of JAGQRB010000911.1, from coordinate 3,470 downwards.
TTGGTACGCACGAACTCGGTGGCGTCGAGCACCGAGCGGTCGACGTGACTCTCGGCGGCGAAGTGCACCACGGTCTCGGGCCGGTGCCGGTCGAACAGCGCGGTCATCTCCGGCACGTCGGCGATGTCGGCGCGCTGAAACACGTAGCGCGGGTTCTGCTCGACGTCGGCGAGGTTCTCGAGGTTGCCCGCGTAGGTCAGCGCATCGACGTTGACGACCTCGTGGTCGCCACGTTCCAGCAGCATGCGGACGAAGTTGCTGCCGATGAAGCCGGCGCCGCCGGTGACGAGGATCCTGCTCACTTGTACTCCTTGCCCCTCAGTGTGCCGCTCTGGTTGCCCGGCACGCCGGGATCGGCCGCAGCGCTCGCGAGCAATATGCTCTCGGCCGCGAGGTACCGCGCGATCGCGTCGGTGTAGGTCGGCATCGACCGGCCCAGCGCGGCGTCGAGCTTGCTGTTGTCGAGCACCGACCAGGCCGGCCGCTGCGCTGGCCGCGCCAGATCGGCGGCGAGCTGGGTCGCGACCTCGACGTCGCCGAGATCGGCCGCGCGCAGCACGGCGCGGGCGAACTCGTGCCACGAGCAGTGCCCGCTGTTGGTCGCATGGTAGATCCCGCCCGGCGCCCCGGAGTCGCAGAGATCGAGCAAGGCCTCGGCGAGGTCGAGCGTGAGCGTCGGGCTGCCGACCTGGTCGGTCACGACCTTCAGCGGCTGACCCGCGCGCGCGCGATCGAGGATGGCGCGCGGGAAGTTGCGACCGCCCGGACCGTAGACCCAGCTGGTGCGCACGACGTAGTGATCATCGCGCTCGCGCCCCAGCACCGCCTCCTCGCCGAGTCGCTTGCTGCTGCCGTAGATCGACAGCGGCCGCGGCGCGGCATCGACCGCGTACGGTGTGCCCGCCTGACTGCCGTCGAACACGAAGTCGGTGCTGACGTAGACCAGACCGGCGTCGATCTTGCCGGCGGCTTCCGCGATCCAGGCGGTGGCGAGACCGTTGACGCGGTGCGCCGCCAGTGGATCCTGCTCGCAGCCGTCGACGTTGGTGATCGCACCGCAGTGCACGATCCAGCGCGGCCGGTGCGTCAGCAGGGTCGAGAGGATACGGCCGCGCTCCTCGAGCGGCATCTCCTCGACGTCGACGCCGAACGCCCGTCGGCCGCGCTGCGCGATCGCCGCGGTCACGGCCCGACCCAGCTGCCCCTGCGCGCCGGTCACCAGATAGTCGAGTTGGCTCATGCGCTGCGCACCCTCATTCGCCGACGGTATCCATCCGGTTGGCACCGCCCTCGCGCACCAGGCTCGAGGCGCGATAGAGCGATTCGAACGTGCCGGCGTCGGTCCACCAGCCCTGCAGCACCTCGCAGGTCAGCGTGCCGCGGCGGATGTACTCGTTGTTGACGTCGGTGATCTCGAGCTCGCCGCGGGCCGAGGGCTTCAGGTTCTTGCAGTTCTCGAACACCTCGGCGTCGTAGAGGTAGATCCCGATCACCGCGAGGTTGCTCTGCGGCGACTTCGGCTTCTCGACGATCTCGAGCACCTTGCCGCCTTCGACCTTCGCGACGCCGAAGCGCTCGGGGTCGTGGACCTCCTTCAGCAGGATCTTGGCACCCTTCTGCTGCTTCTCGAAGTCGTCGAACGCCTTCTTGATGTTGCCCTCGATGATGTTGTCACCGAGCACGACGCAGATCGGCTCCCCGTCGGCGAACGCCTCCGCGAGCTTGAGCGCATCGGCGATGCCGCCCTCGCCCTCCTGATAGGCGTAGCTCAGCCGTCTCAAGCCGAAGTCCGAGCCGTTGCGCAGCAGCTGCAGGAAGTCGCCCGCCGAGTTGCCGCCGGTGACGATCAGGATGTCGGTGATCCCAGCGTTCACCAGACACTGGATCGGGTAGTAGATCATCGGCTTGTCGAAGACCGGCAGCAGATGCTTGTTGGTGATCTTCGTCAGCGGATAGAGCCGGCTGCCGAGGCCGCCGGCGAGAACGACACCTTTCATTGCGCACTCCGTCCGGAACCCGTCCGGTACCATTCGAACGTCCGCTTCAGTCCATCGGCGAAACCGACCCGTGGCTCGAAGCCGAATGTCTCCCGCGCCCGCGCCGTGTCGGCGAGCGAGTGGCGCACGTCGCCCGCGCGCGGCGGCGCGTGCTTCGGCGCCGGCAGATCGTCGCGCCCGAGCAGCTCGCGCGCGTGCGCCGTGAGCTGCTCGTAGAGCGCCATCACGGTCGTTGCCTGGCCGTAGGCGAGGTTGACCGTGACGCAGCCACGGGTCTCGCCGTCGAGACAGCGCAGCACGCCGTCGACGACGTCCTCGACGTAGGTGAAATCGCGCGACTGCAGGCCGTCGCCGTCGACCCGCGGCGCCTCGCCGCGGAGCAGCGCGCGGCAGAACGCCGCGACCACACCCGAGTACGGACTGTCCGCCGGCTGTCGCGGGCCGAACACGTTGAAGAAGCGGGTGACGACGACTCGCAGGTCGTAGACCCGCGCGAACGCGCGGCAGTAGAGCTCGCCGGCCAGCTTGCTCGCCGAATACGGCGACAGCGGGTCCTCGCGCAGGTCCTCCTGCTTGAACTTCGCCTGCTGGTTGCCGTAGGCCGAGCTGCTGCCGGCGTAGACCACCCGCGCCTTCTGCAGCGCCGCGGCGTGCAGCACGGTGATCGTGCCGGTGGCGCAGGCGTGGTGGGTATCGAGCGGGCGCTCGACCGAACGCGCCACCGACGGCAACGCCGCGAGGTGCACGACACCGGTGACGTCGCGCATCGCGCGCTCGACCGCAGCGGCGTCGGCGATCGAGCCCTCGACGAGGTCGAACTCGGCGCCGACGGCCTCGAGATCCCGCAGGTTCTCGCGCCGCCCGGTGCTGAAGTCGTCGAGGATCGTCACCGGCCGGCCGGCCCGGCTCAGCGCCTCGACGACGTGCGAGCCGATGAAGCCCGCGCCGCCGGTGACCAGCACGCGACTCACGCGACCCGTCCTTCGCGCTTGGCCGCGAGATACCAGGCGCAGAAGCGCTCGAGCCCGGCGGCGAGCGGCGTCGCCGGCCGGTAGCCGAGTTCGCGCTCGGCCAGCCCGATGTCGGCGTAGGTCAGCGGCACGTCGCCGGGCTGGTCGGGCAGCCGTTCGAGCAAGGCCGGTCGGTCGAGCGCGCGCTCGAGACCCTGCACCAGCTCCTTCAGCGTCGTCGTCGCCGAGCCGCCGAGGTTGTAGATCGCGTAGGGCCGCGGCCGTTCGATCGCGGCCCGCACGCCGGCGACGATGTCGTCGACGTAGGTGTAGTCGCGCGCCGAGGCGCCGTCGCCGAAGAACGGGATCGCGGTGCCGTCGGTGATGCAGCGCGCGAACTTGTGGATCGCCATCTCGGGCCGCTGGCGCGGACCGTAGACCGTGAAGAAGCGCAGACAGGTCACCGGGTTGCCGCAGAGGTGGTGCCAGGCGTAGCAGACCACCTCGCCGGCCTTCTTGCTCG
>JAGQRB010000910.1 GCA_020425925.1 Planctomycetota bacterium | reverse complement strand
GCTCATCGCATCCTGGGGCTGAAGGCGGTCCCAAGGGTTGGTCTGTTCGCCCATTAAAGCGGTACGTGAGCTGGGTTTAGACCGTCGTGAGACAGGTCGGTCCCTATCTGGTGTGGGCGTAGGATGATTGAGGAGACTCACTCCTAGTACGAGAGGATTGGAATGAACGTACCTCTGGTGTGCCAGTTGTCGCGCTAGCGGCACAGCTGGGTAGCTAAGTACGGATCGGATAAGCGCTGAAAGCATCTAAGTGCGAAGCCAACTCCAAGACGAATCATCCCTCGAGACAGCTGGTAGACCACCAGCTTGATAGGCCGGAAGTGTAAGGGCAGTAATGTTCTCAGCTTACCGGTACTAACCAGTCGATCGGCTTGATCTCATTTTCACTCGCGTCTTCAGCGGTCTCTTTCCATTTGCCCAGGATCGCCCGCACGGCATGCCGTGCGGGGATGGCGCCATCTCGGCGCCGTTGTCCAATGCGTCTCCCGGTGCCCATACCTGGCTGGAAATACCCGTTCCCATTCCGAACACGGCAGTCAAGCAGCCAGGGCCGATGATAGTGCTAGTTGCGAAAGTAGGTCAGCGCCGGGTCATTCTTCGAAACGCGTCTTCGACTCAGGTCGTGGGCGCGTTTTCTTTTCTGGTGCCGACGGGGCACACTACTCCGGCTCATGTCCGCGGAACCGACGAAGATCGCTTCCTTGTTCGCAGGCGACGGCCCGGTCGTCTCGTTCGAGTTCTTTCCCCCCAAGACCGAAGAGGGCGTCGAGGCCCTGTACCGGACCGTCGAGGAGTTGCGACCGTGCCGGCCTTCCTTCGTGTCGGTGACCTACGGTGCCGGCGGAAGCACCCGTGACCGGACGCTGGAGCTCGTCTCCCGCATTCAGCGGGACCTCGGGATCACGACGATGGCCCACCTCACCTGCGTCGGGAGCACGCGGGAGGAGATCGGCGAGGTGCTGCGGCGCCTGCACGACTCGGGCATCCGGAACGTGCTGGCGTTGCGTGGCGACCCGCCGAAGGGGGAGACCGAGTTCAAGCCGGTTGCAGGCGGTTTCGCGTTCGCGAGCGAGCTGGTCGCCTACATCCGCGAGCAGGGGCTCGACTTCTGCGTCGGTGCCGCGTGTTACCCGGAGGGGCACGTCGAGAATCGTGACCTCGACGTCGACCTCGACAACCTGCTGACGAAGGTCCGCGCCGGCGTCGACTTCCTCGTGACCCAGCTGTTCTTCGACAATCAGGACTACGGGGCTTTCGTGCGCCGGGCGCGTGCCGCGGGCGTCGACGTGCCGGTGGTTCCGGGCCTGATGCCGGTGACGAACGTCGGGCAGACCGAGCGATTCACCCAGATGTGCGGGTCACGCATCCCGCAGGAGCTGCATCGCCGCCTCAAGATCGTCGCCAACGATCCCGCCGCGGTGGTCGCGACAGGGGTGCAGTGGAGTGTCGACCAGGCCCGCGCGCTGCTGTCGAGCGGTGCGCCGGGGCTGCACTTCTACACGCTCAACAAGTCGTCGGCGACGCTCGCGGTCCACGCCGCGCTCGGCCTCTGATCGCCAGGCCGTTCAGGTCTCGATCGCGACCGTCGGCTTGGTGTTGGGGTAGATCTGCTCGACGCTGGGGCGGTCCGATCCCGGCTTCTTCATGCCGTAGGCGTTCACCGGCTGCGCGCGGTTGATCCAGAGCGCGTAGTAGAGGTGGTCCGCGCGCGGATCCTCGGTGTTCGGGTGCAGCAGGATGGTCAATCCGAGGCTGTTGAGCTGCAGCCACGGCACGATCACCGGCAGCAGATCGTTGGTGAAACCGAAATAGAACGACGGCGTCACGTGCGGACCGCGAGGCTCGCGGTTCCAGTTGCCGAGCTCGACGTGGAAGCGCTCCGCGACCCAGCGGCGCAGCAGCGCGGCCTTCTCGTGGGTGTCCTCGTCGAAGTAGATGTGGGCGTGGTAGCTCTGGATGTCGGTGTACTTGCGCGGCGTCGCCGGCAGCGTCTCCTCGCCGGGCCGCACGCTGACCGGAGCCGGCGTCGGCTCCTTGTAGGTCTCTTCACCCCACGGGCTCTTGCCCTGGGCTCGCCGATTCCCGCCCCTGCCCTGCGGGTCCTGCGCCGACAGCGCGCCGGCGCCTAGCGCCGCACCGGCCAGACCGGCGATCACCTGCCGGCGGTTCGGGGACAGATCACGATTCGTTCCTTCGTCGTCGACCATCCACCCAGCCTATCGCGGGGTGGCGGAGACGGGCAGGCCGCGCACGAACGCGAGACTGCGCCGCAGGTGGCGCAGGCCGTCGAGGCAGTCGACGCGCAGCGCCTCCTGCGAGCGGATCCAATCGGAACACGCGTTCGCGATGCCCGAGTCGACCGGCCGGCGTGCGGCGCGGAACGCGTCCCACTGTGCCCTCCGAGCGACCTCGTCCGGCGCGGCCGGGGTCAGGAGTCCGGTGTCGCGGCGCAGATCCGCGAGCTGCTCCAGATGCAGGGTGGCCGGATCGAACCCCGCATGCCACGCCGCGGCGCGGGCGACCAGGCCGGTGTCGATCCGGCCGCCCGGGACGCTGAAGTCCCGGCCCGCGAGGGCCTGGCGAATTGCGGTGGCCAGCTGCCGCTCGAACTCCGTGCCGAGCGCGACCTCGTCGTCGAGCCGGGCGAGGCCGTTCGTGAGCACGTCCAGCGCGGCGACCGCCAGCGCATCGAGCGTCGGCACCTGCCATGTGGAGAGCAGGAAGTGACGGAGCGTGAACCAGTCGCGACAGTCGCTCGCCATCGTGGCGCCGTCGAGCCAGAGCTCGACCGCCCCGATGTCCCGCCCTTCCGCGAGGCGCGCCTGGACCTCGGCGCGGACGAACTGAGCGAGCTTGGCTGGATGGAGCATCGGATGATCGGGCGGTCGCGTTCGCTCCCGGCCGTGTGCACCCGCACTCAGCGACGCCAGTCCCGTCGCCGTCCGCGCCCGCAACTCCGCGAGTCGCCCGGCGGTGAGCCGTTCCTTGTCGGTGCGGAATCCACAGCGACGCCACCACCATCACCCCGACGACGGCGATCGGCAACACCACCAGCGTTCGCGGCATCGACCTCACGAGCACTCCATCGGCGCGCTCACCCCTCCGACTCCACCGACCGCTCCGGCCGCACTCCGCCTTCGGGCACCAGCGCGCGCAGCCGCTCGCACAGCCCCGAATACCGCCGCCCGTCGTCGCCGTTCTTGACCGCCATCTCGAGCGCCTTGGGCGAGCCGACCACCACCACGAGCTGCTTGCCGCGAGTGATCGCGGTGTAGAGCACGGACCGACGCAGCATCAGGAAGTGGTCCGTCGTGATCGGCAGCACCACCGCCGGATACTCGCTGCCCTGCGATCGGTGCACCGAGATCGCGTACGCCGGCACGAGATCGTTCATCTCCTCGAAGCGGTACTCGCGCTCGCGCTCGGGGAACCGGATGTGCAACTTGGCGGCGCCGGTGTCGATCCAGCTGATGCGGCCGACGTCGCCGTTGTAGACCTCGCGGTCGTAGTCGTTCTTGATCTGCATGACCTTGTCGCCGATGCGGTAGCGCTTGCCGCTGCGCTCGACCTCGATCTGGCCCGGGTTCAACAGGTCCTGCAGGTCGCGGTTGAGGTTGTCGGCGCCGGTCTCGCCGCGATACATCGGGCAGAGCACCTGCACGTCGTCCACCGGATGCAAGCCGAACCGCTTCGGAATGCGCTCGGCGACGAGCTCGCGGATCACGTTGCGCGCGTGGGCGCCGTCCTTCGTCGGCACGAAGTAGAAGTCCGAGTCCGCGTTGCTCTCCGCCGCCGGCACCTCACCGTGCAGCACGGCGTGGGCGACGCGCACGATCTCGGATCCACGCTGCTGGCGGAAGATCTCGGTCAACGCGGTCGTCGCGACGCGGCCACTCCGGATCACGTCGGCGAGCACGTTGCCCGGCCCGACCGACGGCAGCTGGTTGCGGTCGCCGACGAGCACGAGCTTCATCGACGTCGGCACGGCGTCGAGCAGCTCGCACGCGAGCTGCACGTCGAGCATCGAGGCTTCGTCGACGACGAGCATATCGCCTTCGAGCGGATTGTCGCGGTGGCGCGCGAAGCGCCCGATCCCGGGCACGAACTCGAGCAGGCGATGCAGTGTCGAGGCGGCGTGGCCGGTCGACTCCTCGAGCCTCTTGGCGGCGCGGCCGGTCGGCGCCGCCAGCAGCAGCCGCAGCTTCTTGGCGCCGAGGATGCGCGCCAGCGCTCGCACGATCGTCGTCTTGCCGACGCCCGGGCCGCCCGTGATGATCGTCACGGGCTCGGTCAGTGCGTGCAGCAGCGCCTCCTTCTGACCGGGCGGCAGCGCCATGCCCGAACTCGTCTCGAACCACTCGATCGCGGGTGTCGGCTGCAGCGGCAGGCGGGCGCGGTGCTCGCGCAGCAGGCGGTCGAGACCGCGCGCGACGCCGTCTTCGGCGAGCGCGAGCTTGATCGGGTAGACGATCGGCGCCGGCCGTTCGGCGTGCAGCAGCGCGACGCCGGGAGGCAGCTGGTGCGCGACGCGGCCGAGTTTCGCGAGCTCTGGCAGTCGCGCTGCGACCGCCGCGTCGGAGCAGCCGAGCAGCGTCGCGGCGCGTTCGGCCAGTTCCG
>JAGQRB010000909.1 GCA_020425925.1 Planctomycetota bacterium | reverse complement strand
CGTCGCGCTGCTCGCGTTCGCCGCGCTGACGACCATCGACTACACACTCACGGACACCCCGACGAGCTACTTCCTGCACGCCCTCTTCGTGCTCGCGCTGATCCTCGTGGCATCGCTGCTGCTCGACTGGCGCAATCGCCGCAACCCGCGCGAGCGGCTCACGCCATACCTCTGGCCGATCGTCGACTGCGCCGGCCTGACCTGGGTCCTGAGCGACGGCGACGGCCTGCGCTCGCCGCTCGTGATGCTCTACCCCCTGCTCGTCCTCGTCACCGGCTTCTGGCTCGACACCCGCGTCATCCTCGCGACCACCGCCACCGCGATGACCGGCTACGGCTGGCTGATCGCCCAACCCCGACCATGGGGCGCCCTCCGCGTCGACCTCAGCCAACACCTCGTCGTCTACACCACCCTGCTCGTCACCGGCGTCATCCTCTCGCTCCAGGTCGCACGCGCCCGCGCCCTCCGGGACTACACGACGAACCGCCGCTGACGGCATCCCCCCGCAATCCGCACGGATCTCCCCAACGGCCCACCAGGCGCCGGATCGCGGGCGCAAAGCGCCCGCGCTCCGGCCGCCGCCCCTGTCCCCGCCTACTCGCCCCGCGCGCGCCCCAGCGCGCGCCCCCGCCTGGGCGTGTGCCGCCCGTTGGCCGACTCGCCCGCAGCGTGCTTCGGCCAGCCCAGGCGGAAAAAGGCGTTCGGCGAGTTCGGCGGTTTGCCGAACGCGCCGCGCGCGTTCGGCTAACCGCCGAAATCGTCGAACGCGATCATGTCCTTCTCGACGCCCAGATCGTCGAGCATCTTGAACACCGCGCTGTTCATCATCGGCGGGCCGCAGAGGTAGAACTCGACCTCGTCGACGTTCTCGTGGTCCTTGAGGTGGTTTTCGAACACCACCTGGTGGATGAAGCCGGTGTAGCCGGTCCAGTTGTCCTCGGGCAGCGCGTCGCTGAGCGCGACGTGGTAGCTGAAGTTCGGGAACTCCTTCTCGATGGCCTCGAACTCCTCGGTGTAGAACATCTCGCGCTTGCTGCGCGCACCGTACCAGTAGCTGACCTTGCGCTTGGTCTTCAGCGTGTGGAACAGGTGGAAGATGTGGCTGCGCAGCGGCGCCATGCCGGCGCCACCACCGATGTAGACCATCTCGCGCTCGGTGTCCTTGATGTGGAACTCGCCGTAGGGACCCGAGATCGTGACCTTGTCGCCCGGCTTCAGCGAGAACACGTAGCTCGAGCAGATGCCCGGCGGCAGGTCCATCTGACGCGGCGGCGGCGTGGCGATGCGGATGTTGAGCATCACCATGTTGCCCTCGGCCGGGTGGTTCGCCATCGAGTAGGCCCGGAAGCACGGCTCCGGGTTGTTGGCGACGAGATCCCAGAGCTTGAACTTGTCCCAGTCGGAGCGGAAGCGCTCCTCGACCGCGAAGTCCTTGAACTTCAGGCCGTGGTACTCGGGCACGTCGATCTGGATGTAGCCACCGGACTGGAAGTTGATCGTCTCGCCCTTGGGCAGGTCGACGACGAACTCCTTGATGAACGTCGCGACGTTCTGGTTGCTGCGGACGGTGCACTCCCACTTGCGGATGCCGAACACCTCGTCGGGCACCTTGACCTTCATCGGCCCGCGCACCTTGACCTGGCACGCCAGGCGCCAGTGCTCCTTGGCCTGCGAGCGGCTCAGGTGCGTCAGCTCCGACGGCAGCACGTCGCCGCCGCCCTCGAAGACCTGGCAGACGCACATCGCGCACGAGCCCTTCCCGCCGCACGCCGACGGCAGGAAGATCTTCTGGTTGCTGAGCGCCATCAGCAGGTTGCTGCCGATCGCGACTTCGGGCGACTTGTCGGGGTCGTCGTTGATCAGCAGCTTGACCTGACCCTTCTGGACGAGACCGCTCTCGCAGAACATCAGGACGAGGATCAGGAGGACGATGACGCCGGTCAGCGCGACGACACCGATGAGGATGGTCGTGAACATCGGCTATTCGAACTGGATGCCGCTGAAGGTCATGAACGCCATGGCGATCAGGCCGGTGACGATGAAGGTGATGCCGAGGCCGCGCAGCGGCGCCGGGATGTGCGCGGTGCGCAGACGCCAGCGGATCGCCGCCATGCTGACGATCGCGAGCATCCAGCCGATGCCCGAGCTGACGCCGAACACCGCGGCCTCGCCGAAGGTGTAGTGGCGCTCGACCATGAACAGCGAGCTGCCGAGGATGGCGCAGTTCACGGCGATCAGCGGCAGGAAGATGCCGAGCGCGGCGTAGAGCTTCGGGCTCATCTTGTCGACCGCCATCTCGACGATCTGCACCGCCGTCGCGATCGACGCGATGAAGGTCAGGAACTGCAGGTAGCTCAGGTCGGTGTTCGGGAAGCCGGCCCAGGCCAGCGCGCCCTTGTCGAGCACGAAGTGCTGCACCAGCCAGTTCAGCGGCACCGTGATGCCGAGCACGAAGACCACCGCGACCCCGAGGCCGAGCGAGCTGTCGACGCGCTTGCTGACCGCGAGGTAGCTGCACATGCCGAGGAAGAACGACAGCAGGATGTTCTCGACGAAGATCGAGCGCAGCACGATCGACATGTAGGTCGCGAACGTGCTCGGCCCGGCCGGGCCGTCGGTCGCCGTCTGCAGCGGCTCCTGGAACAGGTCCAGCGGCGCGCCGACGAAGTGCATCAGATGTTCAGCGATCATTGGTTCGCCCTCGCCCTAGTGGTCTTCCTTGTAGCCCGAGATCCAGCGCTGGACCCAGACGATGATGCCGAGCAGCAGGAACGCGCCCGGCGCCAGCACCATCAGGCCGTTGTTGGTGTAGCCGGCGTCGTAGAGCGCGTCGGGCACCACCTGGTAACCGAACAGCTTGCCGGCGCCGAACACCTCGCGGATCGCCGCGACGACCGCGAGGATCCAGGCGTAACCCAGGCCGTTGCCGATGCCGTCGAGCAGGCTGCGCCACGGCGGGTTCTGCATCGCGAACGCCTCGAGCCGCCCCATGACGATGCAGTTCGTGATGATGAGCCCGACGAAGACCGACAGCTGCTTGCTGAGGTCGTACATGTAGGCCCGCAGGACCTGATCGAAGATGATCACGACGCCCGAGACCACGACGAGCTGCACGATGATGCGGATCTTGCTCGGGATCAGGTTGCGGATCGTCGAGATGATCACGTTCGCGAGCGCGGTCACGATCACGACGCCGGCGCCCATCACGAGCGCTTTGTCGAGTCGGGTGGTGACCGCGAGCG
>JAGQRB010000908.1 GCA_020425925.1 Planctomycetota bacterium | reverse complement strand
CGAGTCGATCGCAGACCACCGCGATCCGATCGGCGACATCGGCCGCGCCGACGACCAGGCCTTCGCTCTGAGTCTGCTCGAGCGGGCGATGGAGCGTCTGCACCGCGAAGAACCGCAGGAGGCCGTCGCCGTCGCGATGCGTTTCGGCATCCGATGCCCGTTCGCGAGCGTCACGACGCCGGCACGATCGCCTGCGATCGCCGCCGCGCTCGGGATCTCGAGTGCCTCGACCGCTCGCAATCGGGTTCGCGACGGCGTCGACAGGCTCCGGTCGATGCTGCGGTTCGAGATCGGCGAGACCGTGCACGCCAGCGACGGGGCCGAGTTCGAAGCGACGTTCCTGGCCGAGCGCGATCTGGTCGAGGACTGCCTGGAAGAGCGGTTCCCGGGCCTGTGGACCCCGAACGACGATGACTGACGGATCGGCCAGCCCGGTGCCGGACCGACCCGAGCCGCGGCGGCAGGTCGGACACTATCGAATCGACGAGGAACTCGGCGCCGGCTCCTTCAGCCGGGTGTTCCTCGCGCGCGACCTGCGCAGCGGCCAGCGCGTCGCACTCAAGCTGCTGTCGATCGAGCAGGTCGGTGCCGCCTTGCGCGACCGGTTCGAGATCGAGCGGCGGGCGCTGGCGCAGATGAACAGCGACTACGTTGCGCGACTGTACGACTCCGGTGTCGTCGACGGTCAGTACTACTTCGCCATCGAATACGTCGACGGCCTGCCGCTGACGACGTTCTGCGATCGGCACGAGCTCGCCATCGGCGCCCGCGTCGAGCTGTTCGCGAAGGTGTGTCGGGGTGTCGGCCACATCCATCGGCACGCCGTCATCCACCGCGACATCAAGCCCGGCAACGTGCTCGTGACCGAGATCGACGGCCGATTCGTGCCCAAGATCATCGATCTCGGTCTCGCTCGTGGCATCGATCGGCTGCTGCATGCGGAGCACATCCCGACGGCTCCCGGGGTCGTGCTCGGCACGCTCGGCTTCATGGCGCCCGAACAGGCCGGGGGCGGGCGTGGGCACCGCGGCACGCTCGACGCGCGGGCCGATGTCTATTCGCTCGGCGCGCTGCTCTACGTCCTGCTCGCGGGTGACCTGCCGATCGGCGAGGCCGAGTTGCGCGGGCTCGGTCTGGCCGAGCAGCTGCAGCGGCTGCTGCGCGCCGATCCCAAGCCTCCGAGCCGCAAGGTGCGCGAGTTGCACGATGCGGAACCGTCGCGCGCGGCGGCGATCGCTCGCGCCCGCGGTGTCGAAGCACCGGACCTGATCGGGGTGTTGTTCGGCGATCTCGACTGGATCGTGATGAAGGCGATGGAGCGCGAGCCCAGACGCCGCTACGACTCGGTCGCGGCGTTCGAACGTGATCTCGCCGACTACCTGGCACTGCGGCCGGTGTCGGCGCGACCGCCGAGTCGCCGCTACGCGTTCCGCAAGTTCCTGCGCCGCAACCGTGTCGCGGTCGGGATCGTCGCGCTGACGATGCTGGCGTTGGTGGCCGTGACGACCCTGGCGATCCGGGGCTGGTACCAGGCGGTCGAGAACGCGCGGTTGGATGCGGCGAACCTGCAGCTCGCGCTGGCCGAGGCCGCCACCGCCAGGACGAACGAGCGGCTCGCGCGCGAACGTGCCGAGGAGGAGATCCGCCGCCAGGAAGCGGTCGCCGGCAACATCGCGGCGCGGGCGCGCGCGGCGGTCGAACGCGGTGACTACGAGAGTGCGTTGGCGGTCTACGACGAGGCGATCGGCAACGTTGCCGTCGATCAGCGGCAGCTCACCATCGATCGCATCCGCGCGCTGGACGGTGCCCGACGCTACGCCGAGGCCGCCGACCTGTTGGCCGGACTGCCCGGTATCGAGAACGACGCGCAGCTGCAGGTGCTGCTCGCCGATCTCGGTGCGGATCGGTTGCGCAACCCGCTCGTCAATTTGGCCGCTGCCGAACGCGCGCTCGAACTCGACCGGACCAGCGGCGAGCTCGCGCCTGCCGACCGACTCTACGTCCGCGCGCTCCTCACCGACGATCCGTTGGAGGTGCTCCACCTGCTCACCGAGGCTCGGGGGCACGATCCGTACCACCGGCGGGTCAACGACTGCCTCGGCGCCAGCCTGTTGCTGACCGGCCGTTTCGAGGAGGCATTCCGATTCCGTGAGACGCTGGAAGCGCTCTACCCGGATGATCCGCAGACGTGGTTCTTCTCGCTGTCGATCGCGAGCATCCGCGGCGAGGAGGCGGCGGCGGATGCTCTGCTCGCGCGCATCGAGGATCGCTTCAGCGAGCGCGACCTGCGCCTCGCCGAGATGATCCGGGGAGCCTGTGCGCTGGTGCCGTTCCTCAATCGCATGATGCGCGACAACCTCGAGGATCCGGGGCGGGTCAGCGTCGGGACGGTCTGGAGGATCGTGAGCACGATCGTGCCGTTGAAGCGGGCCATCGACGACATGATGCCGGAGCCCGGCGAAGCCGCCGACATCCCGGCCGGCGTGACCTTCCTGCGCACGCCGCCGGCGATCGTCGGGATCTACCGGCCGCTCTGGGACGCTTTGCGCGGCCAGCCCGGGGGCAACCTGCTCGACAACATGAAGCTCGCGTTCGAAGCGGTCATGGCACGTTCGGTCGAGGGCTCGCTGCCGGCCATCTATGCCATGGCCGCCGCGATCGACGGCGATCGCGAGGGCTGCATGGGAGCGCTGCGCAAGTCGTTGACCTTGCCGTCGGGCGTGCTCGAACGGCGGACTATCCTGCTGCAGGACCTGCTCGTCGCCGCCGCACTGCTCTCGGACAAGGAGTTCGTCGGCGAGCCGCGCGAGCGTTTCGCCGCGGATGTCAGGGGGTGGGTCGCGGAGGCGTGCGAGCTCGCGAACAAGACGGCCGGCGAGTGCAACGTGATCTACCACGCCGCCTATCGCGTCGAGTCGGATCGCCTGGCGGAGCTGATCGCGTGCTGGCGACGACTCGCGCCGGAGGCGGCGTCGCCCCGGCTCGCCGATGCCGAACTGCACTACTACCGCCGCGACCATGAGCTGGCGCTGCGGATCGTGGAGACGGTCGAACCCGGCAAACTCGAGGATTGGCAACGCAGTTGGGCCGAGCGGTTGCGGGAGGGGATTCAGCGAGCGCGCGCGGGCGCCGCTCCCACGGTGGAACGGCAGCCGGAGGATCGCGACGCCGCCGAGGCCACGTCGGGCAAGTCCTCTGCAGGTAGGTCCTCTTCTGGCAAGTAGCCGCAGGCATCGCGCCGGGCGGATTCGGGGCGCCCGGAGATTCCGAGGACAGCCGGTCGATCCGGCGCAAGGGCTGGGGACGGGCAACGTCGCCCGCCCGAGCGGGAAACCCGCCGCACGATCGAAACCACCGCTGGATCCAGCCATGTCCGAGCTCCACACATCCCCATCCACCCACCATCGCCGCTGCCGCCGGATGCCGGCCGGCCTCGTCGCGCTCGTCGCGGCGCTGCTGTCCGCGGCCGCTGTTGCCCAGATTCCGTTGCAGTACGGCGATCGGGTCGGTGCGCCGGCCAGCATCTCGGCCCCGCTCCAGACCGACACCTACTACTTCACCGGCAGCGCGGGCGAGACCCTGCGCATCGCGTTCTCGAGCGTTAACTCGGGCTACCCGAGCTACTCGCGGCTCCACCGGCTGGACGTCCGTAACGCCTCCGGTGCGGTCGGCACGCCGATCCTGGGGCTCGGCACGCTGACGGTCACGCTGCCCGACAACGGCCTCTACATCGTCGAGGTTCGCGCCATCAACGGGCAGAGCACGGGCTGGTATGCGTTCCAGCTCGATCGGCTCGATGACCCGGCCGGCGCGGACCGGATGGCGCTGGACTGGGAGCTCGAAGGCAGCATTCCGGCCCGCGCCGGCTTCGCGGTCTACACGCTGCGGGCGGAGGCCGGCAGCGATGCGGAGCTCAATCTTGCCTGTGTCAACAGCGGCTATCCGAGCTACTCGCCGCTGCTGTACGCCGAGCTGCTCGATGCGGCCGGCGGGCAGGTGGCCTACGTCAACGGCTCCGGACCGACGACCTTCACGTTCGGCGCCACCGGCGTCTACACGCTGTTCATCGCCGCGCACAACTGGGAGAGCACCGGTTGGTACACCGCCTCGCTGGCCTGTCGGTCCTGGCCGTTCGTGCCCTGCGATACCGTCGCTCGCAGCAGCAACTACGCCTCGGGGGTCGCCGGAACGAATGGCGTGCCGACCTTGACGACCAGTGCGCCGCCGGTGATCGGTACCTCGATCGACCTGCAGATCGGCAATTGCTCGGGAACGACGACGACCGTTCTCCTGCTCACCGGGCTGAGCTCCGCGGTGGACCCGTTCACCGGCTACTCCGGCAACATCCTGGTCGCTCAGCCGACGGTCACCGCGCTCTACCCGGTGCCGCCGGCGGGCACGACCCTGACGTTCGCGATCCCCAACAGCCCCTTGCTGCGGGGTCTCGCGGTTCCGGCCCAGACACTGGTCATCGACGCCGGTGCGCCCTTCGGCGTCGCGCTGTCGCGCGGGCTCATGGTGCTGCTGGGCTGAGGCTGCGCCGGCGGGGGAGGGCGGCCGGATGATGCGCCGCCCTTCGCCCCGACGCGATCAGAACAGCGGCAGCAGGATCGGCGCCGGGCGGATGTCGCCGTCGGTGCGGCCGGTCGGCAGCGGCACACCGAAGTCGTCGACCCGAATGCCCTGCGCGTTGCGGTAGCCGCGCCAGCCGAGGAAGCGCTGCTTCTCGGCGCCGAGCACCAGGTTGCCGTTGCGCACCACCAGGATGCCGTCGTCGAGGATCGTGTTGGTGCCGTCGGCGTTGGTGCCGAACGGCGTGACGATCTCGATCACGCCCATGCCGCCGAAGCCGCCGAGCGGGGCCGCGTCGTAGTACGAACCGTAGGCCGGCGAGTTGGGTTGACCGTTCGGCGGGTACTTGCCGGCGATGAAGGGACTACCGAACGAGCCGGTGGTGCAGACGCCACCGTCGGCCGACAGCGAGAAGTCGTAGTCGTTGTTGGCGTAGGTCTCGCCCTTGACGTGCAGCGCGACCGCGGTGCGGCTCGCCAGCACGAGCATGCCGCCCGAGCCGCCGCCACCACCGCCGCCCTGGTTCGACGAACCGGCCTGCTCGCCGCCGCCGCCGTCGCCACCGTTGGCCGTGATGTGGCCGGCCGGGCCGATCACGATCGCGCCCTGCGCGACGATGATCAAGCAGCCGCCGCCGCCACCGCCGCCGCCGCCGCGCGCATCGTTGGCGAAGAACGGGTCGTTGGTCGAGCAGTTCGCGTTGAACGACATGTCGCCGCCACCGCCGCCGCCCTGACCGCCCTGCAGGAAGCTCAGCTCGCCGAACACCGGCTGGCCTGAGCTGAGGTCGACGCCGATGCCGACGAAGTCGTTGTCGTCGCGGCTGTCGTTGAACGGCGGCAGGCCGGCGCGGCCGCCGAGCAGCGAGCGGTTCGCCGAGCCGGACACCCCGAGGCCGCCTTGGCCGCCGATCCCGAGCTGCTGCTGGAACGACGTGCCGGGGCCGGCCGAGGTCAGATAGAACGGGTCGCCGACGGTGGTGAACGCACCGCCGCCGCCGCCCGAGCCGCGCATCAGCCCGGCGAGGCATGCGATTCGACCGCCGCCGCCGCCGACGCCGGCCATCGTGAACGGGCCGAAGCCGTCCTCGCCGAACACCGAGCGCGAGATCGCACTCGGGCTGCCGTTGCCGCCGCGGCCGCCGGCTGCGCCGCCGAGGCCGCCGAGGGCGGGGATGTTCGCCGCCTGCAGCAGGCTCGCCTTCTCGCCGTCGCCGCCGTCCACCGACAGCTCGCCCTCGACGACGAACTGGCCGGTGACGATCCAGACCATCGGGTTCGAGCCGACGCCGCGCACGCGCACGCCTTGGCGGATCCTGACGTCGCGGAACACGAACACGCCGCCGGCGACGTTGTAGGGCAGACCCTGGGCGGGGGTGATCTGGGTGAAGTCGGTGTTGAGCACGACTTCCGGCACCAGCGGATCGTAGTCGTGGATCTGGGCGCGCAGCGCGCCGCTCGAGAGCAGGCAGACGGCGCCGGTGAGCGCGCCGAGGGGGTATCGCAGTGTCATGGTGGACCTCATGTCGGGTGCAGAGGTAGTCCTCGCGCGGCACCTCGTAACAACGCGACGCCGAGGTCGCTGCGCGGTATCGCTCGTTCCGGTGTGCGAACGCGCAGGATTCGCGGTGACCCGCCCGATCTGACGCGACTACTACGTTGCCCACCGGTCCCTCACCCCTCGGAGTCGCAAATGCAGCGCGTTTTCTCCGCCGCGGTCGCCGCGGTCGCTCTCTCCACGATCGCATTCCCCGCGCACGCCGTCGCCCAGTCCTACGATTGGCGCCAGTCACCGATCACCGGCAAGCTCTACGCGACGACCCAGCCGATGACCTGGCAGCAGGCG
This sequence comes from Planctomycetota bacterium, assembly GCA_020425925.1. Classification (GTDB taxonomy): domain Bacteria; phylum Planctomycetota; class UBA1135; order UBA1135; family UBA2386; genus JAGQRA01. Next base: position 3,104 of record JAGQRB010000908.1, on the reverse strand, counting down.
CGCGCGCAGGCGAACGCGCTCGGCGGCGAGCTCGCGACGGTGCGCACCGCGGCCGAGCACGACTGGCTGGTGAACCAGTTCGGCGGCGCCCAGTGCCTCTGGCTCGGCTACTCCGACCAGGTCGTCGAGGGTACCTGGGTCTGGAACAGCGGTTCGACCGCGACCTACACCAACTGGGCGCCGGGTCAGCCCGACAACCAGGGCGGCGCCGAGAACTGGGCCGCGATCTCGCCGCTCGGTTCGTGGCCGCTGGCGGCCGGCGGGCGCTGGCTCGATCTGCCGGCGACGTTCGCGTGCCCCGGCATCCTCGAGCTCGACCTCGCCGCCGCCGGACGCGCCGTGCCGCTCGGCAACGGCTGCCAGGGCAGCAACGGCGTGCCGCGGCTCGTGCCGCTCGGAGGCGCACCGGTGCCGGGCTCGCAGTTCCCGGTGCGGCTCGACAATCTGCCGTTGAGCCCGACACTCGTGATCACCGCGCTCGGCCTGCCGCGGTCGAGCCCGATCGGGCTGTCGCCGTACGGGATGCCGGGATGCACGTGGTTCGTCGACAACCTCGTGCTGTCGTTCGTCAGCCAGCCACTCGGCAGCGGCACGCTGAACTGGTCGTTCGCCGTCAACGGCAACCCGGCGCTGCGCGGGGTGGTGCTGCGGCTGCAGGCGGCGATCGTCGATGCGACGGCGAACCTCGCCGGCCTGACCACGACGAATGCGCTGTCGATGGTCTACGGCGCCGGCCTCGGCGCGGTGACGTTCCACGAGGGCTTCGCCGATGCGACGATGCTCGATCGCGATCTGTCGGGCGGCGAGTGGAGCGGCAGCACCGCGACGTTCGCACCGATCGGTGGCGACGGCCTGCACGGGTCCTTCGACGCGCAGGTGCTCGGATTGCCGCTCGGCACCATCGGTGGCTACGACACGTACTTGATCGACACCGACAACACCGTGGTGCCGGCATCGAACACGCTCACCGGTCAGCCCCTCGTCGTCAGCGACGGCCGCTTCTACTTCGACGAGATGGTGGTGCCGGCGAACGTGCGCCTGCGCTTCACGGGGCAGAGCCCGCCGGTGTTCACCGTCGCCGGGCGCGTCGAGATCCTCGGTGAGATCGACGTGCAGGGCGAGACGCTGTCGTATCCCGCGAGTCCGACGGTGCCGCTCGGTCAGCCGGGCGGGACCGGTGGCGTCTTCGGTGGCCGCGGCGGCAAGGGCGGCGACAAGGCCAACGGCGCCGGGCAGCAACCGGGCTACCAGGGCGACGACGGTGAGTCGGCCCACGTGCTCGCGGGCCGCGCCTATGCGTCGACCACCGCCGGCACCGGCGGCAGCGGTTCGGTGCAGTTCCCGATCAGCGGGCTGAACTCCGCGCTCTACTTCGGCAGCAGCGGCGTCGGCGTGTTCTATTCGCCGACGGCGAGTGCGGGCGGCGGCGGTGGTGGGCTCTGGCAACCCGGCCTGCCCGGCCGGGTGGTCTTCAACAACCACCCCGATCCGGCGACCAACCTGCCGCCGCGGCTCAGCGAGATGGGGCCGCCGGCTGCCGGCGGCTCGGCGGTGCAGTTCCTGCCGTTCCCCGCGCCCAGCGGTTCGACGAAGAGCTCGGTGCACTTCCTCGTCGGCGGTTCGGGTGGCGGCGCGGCTGCGAGCAACGCCGCGCTGGCGCTCAGTGTGGCGATCTCGTGGGCCGCGGGTGCGGGTGGTGGCGGCGGCGGCGGCGCGATCGGCCTGCGGGCCGGTGATGCGCTCACGATCGACGGTGCCGCACGCATCCTCGCGAACGGTGGCTCGGCGGGCAGCGTGATGCAGACGTTCGGCACCGCCAAGCCCGCGCCGGGCGGCGGTGGTTCCGGCGGCAGCGTCGTGCTGCAGTCGGGTCGCTCGGCGACGACGCCGGGCCTGATCGACGTGCGCGGCGGTCAGGGTGGCCGCTACGACTGCACTGCCGGCGGTCTGCCGCCGGCCGGCGCACGGGTCGTGATCGAGGGCGGTGACGGTTCGGCTGGTTTCGTACGGCTCGAGACCCCTGCCGGCGCCTCGACCGCGATGCTGCCGAACATGATGCCGGCGCCGATCGCCACCAACGTCGGCCAGCTGGCCGAGACCGACCAGCTCGCCAGCTCGACGTCGCGCGTCTACGACACCGGCGTCAACCTTGCCGTCGAACCCGCGCCGCATTTCCGGCGCTACGAGCTCGAGGCCACGGTCGACGGCGTGCCGATGCTGTTCAGCGACGATCCCGCGGTCTCACCGCTGGCGGCCACGGTCGGTGCGCCGGTGCAGATCTGGTTCCAGGGCGCCGCCCCGGCGCAGCCGAACCTCGGCTTCCCCTGGCGCCCGGCCGTGCGCAGCAGCGGTTCGTCCACCGGCCTCGACGAGGACGTCGTCGCGGCGTTCCGCTTCCGGATCGTCGTCGATCGCGGGTTCGCGAACACGGTCGTCGTGACCGGCGTGCGGGTGGTCTACGAGTTCTAGCGAGTTGGCTCGAGTTCGGGCGGTCGCGCAAGATCGCGGCCGCTGCCCCGTCGGAGGGGCATGGGCAGATGGTTCTGGCTCACGCTCCTGGCACTCCTGATCCTCGCCGGCATGGTCGTCGGCAGCCTTTCGGCCGAGCAGCCGGAATGGCAGGTCGCGCAGCGCTGGCTCGGGGACCGGCAGCGCGAATGGCAGCACGAAGGCTGCCCGGTTCTCGGCGGTGACGCGCTCGCCGGCTGCTCGCGCACCGACTACCGCGCCGCCAGCGACCTCGCCGCCAAGCTGCCCGAGGCGCTCTCGAAGATCGTCGGCAAGCTCATCGACAGCGGCTACGACCCGGATCCCGACACGCTCGCCGCCACCGCAGCGACCGTTGCGGCGCTGCGCCGCGGCGCCCACCGCGCCGAGGACATCGATCCGGACGCGCCGCGTCTCGGCGAGCGCGCGCTCGCCACGATGGTCGACGTCTTCGCGATGCAGGTCGGCTTCGGCGCGCTGCGATTGCACGCGCGCGTCGCGGACTCGCCACCGGCGGCGGTCGGCCTGCTGACCGACGGACTCGCCGCCGCGATCGATCTCGCCGCCGCCGGCATCGGCATCGAGCGCGCGATCGGGATCGTCGCCGCCGACGCGAT
>JAGQRB010000907.1 GCA_020425925.1 Planctomycetota bacterium | reverse complement strand
TCAGCGCCAGCCGCAGCGCGGCATGGGGCGGGAACGGTCCGCGGCCAGGGTCACCGCCGGCCAGCACCGCGCCGAGCGCGGCTCGCGCCGCCGGATCGCCGTCGCCGTGCACCCGGTCGTAGCTCGGCCCGATCGCGTCCGTGGCGGTGTCGGCGCGCAGCGCGGCCTCCAGCGCGAGCTCGGGGAAGAGCTGTACGAGGCGGTCGAGCGCGCGCGTTCCGCCGCTCTCGAAGCCAACTCGCGCGAACGCGAGGAAGTCGGCGAGTGCAGTCGTCGGCGCCGCGGCGAGATCTGAGGTCTCGACGCGCAGTTCGTCGCGGCCGCCGTCGGCGACGGCTCCGGGCACGGTCACGCAACCGGCGCCGAGCCCGGCCACGGCCGCGGCGGCGACGAGCGCGAGCGGGCGCAACTCAGCGCCCTCCCGGCAGGCCCGACTGGTACTCGAGCATCTCGAGCAGCGGGTTCTGGCCGAGCGGTGGGCGCGGCGCCTCGTCCTTGCCGAACGTGCCCATCGGCTCGCCGAGCGAGGCCGCGGCCGGGTGCACCGACAGCTTGTCGACCAGTCGTTGGCTGATCTCCCGGCCCTCGGCGGGGGTGAACAACACGTACGGGCGGATCAGGACGACGAGCTCCGAGTGCGTGCGGGTCTTGACCTCGCGGCGGAACAGCGACCCGATCAGTGGCAGGTCCATCAGCAGCGGCACGCCCTCCTGGCTGACCTCGATGTCTTCCTGGACCAGGCCGCCGAGCGCGAGCGTCAAGCCGTCGTGCGCGACCAGCGTGCCCGAGAGCGAGCGCGACGACACCGTGTCGACCGGCTGCGTGATGACGTTGCCGTCGCTGGTCACGACCGGGATCGTGCCGGCGCTCTCGCGCACGGCCGAGAGTTCGTTGAGGATCCGCAGCGTGACGGTGCGGTCGGCGTTGATGTTCGGCGTGATCAGGAGTGTCGTCCCGACCGGCCGCAGCTCGACCGTGTTCGCCGGTGTGATCGTCGTGCTCGCCTGGCTCACCGTCGTCTGGCTGCTGATGTTGCGGATGATCGGCCGCTCCTCGCCGACGAACAGGCGCGAGACCTCGTTGTTGGCGACCAGCAGCAGCGGTGTGGCGAGCGTCGTGACGCGGTTCCTGACCTGCAGCAGCTGCAGTCGCGCGGCGAAGTGGTCGTTGACGAACTGGTAGATCAGCGCCGTCGGATCGGGGACGCCGCCGCCGGACAGGATGTCGCCGGTGGCGAACGAGCCGGCCTGGCGGTCACCGGAGTATTGCGCGTCGAACGCCGAGCGGAAGTCGTCGCCGAGGTCGACGAGCAGGATCTTGACCTCGAGCAAGACCTGCGGCGTCGGTACGTCGAGCTGGCGCACGAGGCTCTCGATCTGCTCCATCGCCGCGGCGTCCGAGCTGCGCACCGCGATCATGTTGTTGCGGCGGTGGATCGTGACGTAGATCGAGGTCTGCTGGCCCTTGAGTTCGGCGACCAGCCCGGGATCGAGCTCGCCACCTTCGCTCTCGATCGCCTGCTGCAGGCGTTCGATCTGCTCCGGGGTCAGGTCGTCGGTGCGGTCGCGACCGTTCGCGGTGCCGGGTTGCGGTGCCGCTTGCTGTGGTTGGTTGTAGACGCCCTGGGCGGTGCGCAGCCCGGGGGTGTACTGACTGTTCTGCTGGAACTGGCCGCCGCCGCTGATGCCGAGGCTCTGGCCGCGGCGATCGACGACGTCGAAGCGTTGGAAGCGCTGCAGGATCTCGGTGTACTCGTCCGTCATCAGCTCGCGATCGAGCGACAGCCGGACCCGACTGCCGAACAGGTTGCGGATCGCGACCGCGATGTCGACCGAGTTGGGGAAGAACAGCGTGAAGACCTTGGTCTGCTCGTCGCGAAACAGCACGAGATCGCGCTCGAACTCCTTCGCGGTCATCAGCCGGACGATCTTGCTGTCGCGCTCGATCTTGAACCACAGCCCGTGGTTCTTCGCGATCGTCTCGATCGCTTGCCGCAGCGGGACGTCGAGCAGGTAGCACGTCACCGGATGGCTGCCCGCTTCTTCGGAGGCGATCAGGTTGACGCCGCTCTCCTCGGTCAGGAGCCGCAACGCCTCGCGCAGCGGTACCTCGCGCAGATCGAGGGTCTCGACGATCTGGTCGAGGCCCTCGCCACCGTCCTGTGCCGCAGCCGTCGCGGTGACGAGCAACAGGCCGAGCAGCAGCGTGGCCAGGCGCGCGGCCCGCGAAACGATCGGGAGTGGCTTCATCGGATGACCAGGTACTGACCCATCGTGCCGATCTCGACCACGACGCCGTCCTTCTCGATGCGTTCGACGCGCAGCACGATCGGGATCGGTTCGCTGATCGTGACGCCACGGCCGGCGCCGGTCGTGGCCGGGGTGCCCGCCGTCGTCGCCGCGGTCGGTCCCGCGCCGAGCTCCTTCAGACGTTCGCGTTGGCTCGAGGTCGCCCAGAGCTCGGGCTTCGGCGTCGTCGACGGGGCGGTGGGGCCCTGCTGACCGGTGCGCCCCGTCGGGTCGACGCGCGGCGCCGCCAGCGCGCGGCCCGGCAGCGTGAACGAGATGCTCTCGCCCTGCCGCACCGTGTAGCTGCCGTAGCCGGTGAGCTCGACGAGCGCGGCGGGTTGCGCCTTGCGCTTCAGGCGCACGATGCCGCGCAGGCGCATGTCGGGCAGCGCGGGACGCTCCGCGAGCGGCTGGAACGCGAGCGGATCGGGCTTGGTGCCGCCGAGCAGACGCTGGATCTCCTCGTCGGCGACGAACGGGTTCGCCGGTGCGGCCGGCGTCGTCGGCGCGGTGGCCTCGGGTGGCTGTTGGGCGAGCAGTGGGCCGGCGAGCGCGTAGAGGAGCGGTAGGAGTCTCGGAATCGACATGGCGAAGGTCACATGATGGCGAACATCGCGAGGAAGAACGCGATGTAGACGACGCCGACGATGGCGCCGACGAGGATCGTGATCGCGGGCTCGATGAAGACACTGGCACGCCGGATCCACGTTCGCACTTCGGCTTCGTGCAGCGCGGCGACGTTGTCGAGCATCGTGTCGAGCTCGCCGCTCTGTTCGCCGAGCGCGACCAGGTTGCGCAGCAGCGGCAGGAACGGGTAGACCTCGTCGAGCCCGTCGGCGAGCGAGCGGCCGTCGAGCACTGCGGTACGGGTCGCTACGATGCGGGCGCGGGCCAGCGGCCGGCGTGCGACTCCGGCGCAGAGGTCGAGGGCCTGCACGATGTGGATGCCGTTGCCGAGCAACGTCGCGAGGGTGCGCGCGAAGGTCGCGGTCGCGGCGAGCCGCCGGACGCGGCCGACGAACGGAACGCGGTAGAGCGCGGCGTCGAAGACGAAGCGCGTCGGTCGCCAGCGGTCCAACGCGAGCAGCGCGAGGACCGCGGTGCCACTCGCGACCATCAGGCTCGGCAGGTGCAGCTGCAGCCAGTGCGAGACGCCGATCAGGCTCCTGGTCAGCGGCGGCAGCGCGCGGTGCATGCCGGTGAGGAAGTCCTCGAGCACCGGGATCACCGCGAGAACCATGTAGCTCGCGACGGCGCCCGCGAGCAACAGCACGATCGCGGGATAGAACATCGCCTGCAGCACGGTCGCGCGCAGCTCGCGTCGGCGCTCGAGGTGGTCGGCTGCCCGCTCGAAGGCCAGGTCGAGCGATCCCGACTGTTCGCCGGCGCGGACGAGCTCGCGCACCACCGGCGGGAAACGACGCGGGTGGCGTTCGAGCGCCTGCACCAGGCTGTGACCGGCCTCGACGTGATCGCCGACCGCGCGCCACACGCGGGTCATCTGCGGCCGGCGCGCGTGCTCCGCGATCGCGGCGAGTCCCTGCAGCAGCGACAAGCCGCTGCGCGTCGTCATCGCCAGCTGGCGCAGCCCGGACTCGACGTCGAAGCTCGTCGCCGGCAGCAGAGCCAGGCGGAACGTCCGGGTCGAGCGGGGAGCGCGACGGCGCGCGGCGACCGCCGGTGCGAGGTCGAGCACGAGCCAGCCGCGATCGCGTAGCTCGCCGGCCGCGACCGTGGCGGTCGCGGCTTCGAGCTCGCCGCTGTGCGTGCGGCCGCTGTGGTCGCGGGCGGCATAGCGGAACGGCGCCATCAGCCGGCCTCCAGCGCGAGCATGGCCTCGCTCGGCGACGTGCTGCCGTTCTGGACCTTGCGCGCGGCGTCGGCGCGCAGCGTCGAGCTCCTGCCGGCCGCGCGGCTACGCCGCAGGACCTCGTCCTGGTCGGCGCCCGCCGCGATCTCGGCGACCGTCGCGGGGTCGGGTGCGAACAGCTCGAACACCCCGATGCGGCCGGCGAAGCCGGTGCGTTTGCAGTAGGCGCAGCCGACGGGATCGAACACTGTCGTCGATCCGTCGCCGGTCCAGCCGAACGCATCGGCCTCCGCCGCGGTCGCCGCGCGCGGTCGCCGGCAATGGCGGCAGAGTCGGCGCACGAGCCGTTGGGCGACGGCGAGCCGCAGCGTCGCCCCGATCAGGTAGCTCGGCACTCCCATGTCGACGAGACGCGCGATCGCGCCGGCCGCGGAATTGGTGTGCAGCGTGGACAGCACGAGGTGGCCGGTCAACGACGCGCGCACCGCGATCTCGGCAGTCTCGAGGTCGCGGATCTCGCCGATCATCATCACGTCCGGGTCGTGGCGCAGCGCGCTGCGGAGCGCGCGCGGGAACGTGATCCGGTCGTCGCCCTCGACCTCGATCTGGGCGATGCCGTCGATCTCGTACTCGATCGGGTCCTCGATCGTCAGCACGTTGACCCGGCCGAGATCGAGTGTGCGCAGACCGGCGTACAGCGTCGTGGTCTTGCCGCTGCCGGTCGGGCCGGTCAGCAGCACCATGCCGTGCGGAGCCCGGATCGCGCCGCGGAACCGCAGCAGGTCGGCGTCGACGAAGCCGAGGTTGGTCAGCGTCAGACGCTCGCTCTGCACCATCAGGAGGCGCAACGTCAGGCGTTCGCCGAAGCGCGTCGGCATGCACGCGACCCGGATGTCGAGCGCCTGGCGGCCGTTCGGGCCGCCCGGCCGGTAAGAGAACCGGCCGTCCTACAGCAGCCGGCGATCGCCGATGTCCATACCGGCGAGCACCTTCACGCGATTCGACAGCGCCGGCAGCTGGTCGGGTTCGAGGCGGCGCAGCGCTTCGAGATTGCCGTCGATGCGGGCGCGAATGCGAACCTCGTCGCGCCCGGGTTCGATGTGCAGGTCCGAGGCCTGTTCGAGGATCGCGGTCTGCAGCAGCTCCTCGACCAGACGAACGGCCTCGTCGCCACGTGCATCGTCGGGTCGCAGGAAGACGCGGCCGAGGGCGCGGTCGAGCGACGCCGCGTTCGCCCGGACCGCGACGACGCGGCGGCCGACGGCCCGCTCGAGCGCCTCGATCGCACCGTGGTCGTCGGGGTCGAGGCACGCGGCGTAGACCGCGTCGTCGTCGGCGCCGAACGGCAGCACCCGCCGCCGGACCGCGAGCGACTCCGGTACGCGCCGCGCGAGCGCGGCGTCGATGCGGACGAGATCGAGGTCGATCGCGCCATCCTGCTGCTGCTCGCCGGTCAGATCCATGTCCAGAGCGAGACCTCGAAGCGGTCGGTGGTGCCGGCCGGCGTGATCTGCAGCCCGACCGGCAACGCGAACGTGTCCAGCTCGCGCATCCTGGCCAGGGCGGCGCCGAGCTGCTGCCACGAGCAGCGCAGGTCGAGGCGCCACAGGCTCGGCGTCGCGCCGCCGCGCGCCGCGAGCTCGCCGGCGAGCCGCCGGGCTG
>JAGQRB010000906.1 GCA_020425925.1 Planctomycetota bacterium | reverse complement strand
GCGGCGGCCGGCATCGGCCTCGGCACGCGCCGCCCGTTCGTCGGCGAGCTTCTCGAGCAGCCCCGAGAGATCGCCGGCGTGCAGCCGGACCTCGCCGCTGCCGTCGAGATGCACGATGCGGGTGGCGACGCGATCGAGGAACCAGCGATCGTGGCTGACGACCAGCACGCTGCCCGAGAACGCGAGCAGCGCGTCCTCGAGCGCGCGCAGCGACGCGAGGTCGAGGTCGTTGGTCGGCTCGTCGAGCACGAGCACGTTGCCGCCCTCGCACAGCATGCGCGCCAGCAGCACGCGGTTGCGCTCGCCGCCCGACAGCCGCGCGACGCTCTGGTGCTTCATCGCGCCGGGGAACAGGAACTGCTCGAGGAACGTCTCGACCCGTAGATCGCGGCCGCCGACGAACACGAAGTCGTTGCCGTTGCTGACCTCCTCGAGCACGGTCTTCTGCGGATCGAGCGCCGAGCGCGCCTGGTCGATGCCGGCGAACTTTACCGTCGGGCCGACGCCGACCTCGCCGCCGTCGGGCGCGAGCTGGCCGAGGCAGAGCCGCAGCAGCGTGGTCTTGCCGGCACCGTTCGGCCCGACGATGCCGATGCGCTCGCCGGGACCGATCTCGAGGTCGAACGGCGCGACGATCGTGCGATCGCCGAACGACTTGCCGACCCCGCGCAGGCGCAGCACGAAGTCGCCGAGCCGCGGCCCGTCCGGGATCGCGAACTCGAGCTCCGCGGCGTTCGGCGGCGGCGCCGCGTCGACCAGCGACTGCCAGCGACCGATGCGCGCCTTCGCCTTGGTCGTGCGCGCGGGCGGCCCGCGTTTGACCCACTCGGTCTCGCGCCGCAGCGTGTTGAGCCGCGCGCTCTCGGCCTTCTGCTCGGCAGCGAGTCGCTCGGCACGTTTCACCAGGTAGGCGCGGTAGCCGCCCTCGTAGTCGTGCAGCCGCCCGCCATCGAAGTCGACGGTGCGCGATACCAGACGATCGAGGAAGTAACGATCGTGCGTGACCATCACGAACGGCGTCTCGAGCTCGAGCAGGTGGTTCTCGAGCCACTCGGTGACGTTGGCGTCGAGGTGGTTCGTCGGCTCGTCGAGCAGCAGCAGATCCGGGCCGCCGACCAGCAGCCGCGCGAGCGCGACGCGGCGCTTCTCGCCGCCCGACATCGGACCGCAAAGCGCGCGCGGATCCCGTACGCCGAGTCCGTCGAGCACCGCGTCGGCGCGGTGGTCGACGTCGTGACCGCCGAGCAGCTCGAGCCGTTCGTCGAGCCGCTGCTGCTCGGCGAGCAGACGCTCGAGTCGTTCGGGCGTCGTGTCCGGATCGCCGAGCTCGGCGTGGATGGTCTCGAGCCGCGCCAGCACCTCGGCGCGCCCGGCGATGCCCTCGACGACCACCGCATGCGCGCTGCGGTCCGGCGGCAGCACCGGTTCCTGCGGCAGGTAGCCGAGCCGGAGGTCGCGGCGCACCGTGCGGTTGCCCTCGTCGGGCACGAGCTCACCCGCGAGCACGCGCAGCAGGGTCGACTTGCCGCAGCCGTTGGGGCCGAGCAGGCCGATGCGCTCGCCCTCGTTGACCACCAGCGCGACGCCCTGCAGCAGGTGGCGGTCGCCGAGCGTGACGTGCGCGTTCTCGAGCGTGAGCAGGGCCATCGTCGTCGGTCGTCGGCTACCGGGCGGCGCCGCCGCGCACCTTCGGCGCGTCCTTGCCGAGCTCGCGCAACAGCTCCTGCTGGCGATCGGTCAGCGAATCGGGCAGCCCCAGCCGCACGATCACGAAGAGGTCGCCGTTCGGCGCGCCGTCGGCGCCGCCGAGGCCCTGGCCGCGCAGCCGCAGCCGCTCGCCAGGCTTCGTGCCGGGCTGGATCTTGAGGTTGGCGGTGCCGCCCGGCACCGCGACCTCGACGGTGGTGCCGTCGAGCAGCTCCCAGGGCGCGATCACGACGTCGGCCTCGACGTCACCGCGATCGCCGCGCAGGCGGTAGACGTCGCCCGAGACCACGCGCAGCCGCAGCAGCAGATCGCCGGCACCGGCCTCACCGGGCTCCCCGAGACCGCGCAGGCGCATCAACTGGCCGTCGCGCGAGGCCTTCGGAATCGTCAGATCGACCGACTTCTGGCCACCCGCGGTCTGCAGGCCGAACGCGCGCTTGCCGCCGAGCAGCGCCGTGCCGGCGTCGATCTCCATCTCGGCTTCGACGTCGCGACCGCGCCGTGGCGCCCGTGTGCGCGTGCCGGCACCGCCGGCACCGCCGCCGAACATGTCGCCGAACATCGAGGCGAAGAAGTCCGAGAAACCGCCGCCCCCGCCGCCGCCGCCGAACATGCGCGCGAACTCCTCGGGATCGACCTGGCGGTAGCCGCCGCCCGGCGGCGGCTGGAAGTCCTGGCCCTGCCGCCAGTGCTGGCCGAGCTGGTCGTAGCGCTTGCGCTTCTCGGGGTCGCTGAGCACCTCGTTGGCCTCCGAGATCGCAGCGAACTTCTTCTCGACCTCCTCGCGCTTCTCGGCCGGATGCTTGTCCGGGTGCCATTCCTTCGCGAGCTTGCGGTAGGCCTTCTTGATCTCTTCGGGGCTCGCGGTGCGCGAGATGCCGAGCGTCGTGTAGTAGTCCTGGAACTTCAAGGCGAGGCAGGATCCTAGTCCGCCGACGGCGGCGTGAGAATACGTCACAGTCGGCGAAACCCGTTATGCTCGGATGGTCCGTTCGGCCCGAGAGCCGAGTCGAGAACCAAGGGGTAGCCATGCCACGTCGCACATCGTTCGGTCTCGCCGCCGCGTTCGCCCTCGGCCGAGTCCCCGGGCCGGCCTGCCGCAACGCCTCGCTCCACGGCACCGCCATCCCCGGCACCATCGGAATCCACCTCCCCACCGCGATCTCGTTCGCCGGCCTGACGCTGCCGACCACGGGGCACGACCTGCGGCCTACCAGCTCGCCGTTCCGAGAGCCCCGCCGCTCGTCGGTCTGACGCTCCTCGGTGCAACTCGATCGTGCAGTGATCGCAAGGAGACCCGTCCACCATGGGAATGTTCGAATACAGCTCGCTCGGCATCGGCGCGGCCGCCGGCATCGTCGCGACGGTCCGCCTTGCCAAGAGTCCCCCGCTCAAAGTCGTCGTCGTCGGCTACCTCGCCGCGCTGCTGTTCCTCGGGTTCGGCCAGTACGGCATCCCGTTCCTCGCCAACTTCTCCGACTTCGTCGACGGCATCGCGAAGCTGGTCAAGGAACCGTCCGAGGCGACCTACAGCGAGTTCCTCGACAAGGCGGCGAAGGGTGAGATCTCCGACGACGCCCGCCGCGCCGGCATGACGTTGATGCTCGAGAACCCGGTACCGAACCTGCCCGCGATGCTCGAGCGCGCCGCCGGCAAGGCCGCGAGCGAACCGATCCGACGCGAGATCACGACCGCACGGCAGCGCTACGAAGCGACGATCGAGCTCAACCGCGAGCTCACCAAGGACCCGGGTCGGGTCTCCGAGACCGGACGCGCCGCCGCGGCGATTCCGCTGCGCAACCTGCCCGCCACCGAGCTCGAGAAGCTGCAGATCGACCCGAAGAAGCTGGAGGCGACGAAGAAGAACGTGCCCTGGCTCGCGGTGCCGCTCGACCGGCGCCGCTGACGGGCTCGCGCGAGAGTTCGCTGCGCCCGCGGGTTTTGCGAAGCACGGTCGCCCGCACGGACATGTCGTAGCCGCTCCCTCTTCTTTCAAGGAACGGCCATGACGAAGCTCCCACGCCTCGCCCTGTTCGCCGCCGCGGTCGCGTTTCCGATCGTGCCGGCCGGCGCCCAGGGCACACCCGATCCCGACCTCGACCGCGCGCACCACGTGCTGCGGCGCATCACGTTCGGCCCCAACCGGGCGCTGGTCCAGCAATTGAAGACCGGCCTCGCCGCGGCGCAGAGCTACATCACGGCGCAGCTCAACCCGCCTGCCGTCGGTGCGCCGAACTACCACGGCAGCGCGGCGCTCGACCAGCTGCTGACGGGCTCGTACTCGCCCGGCACGACCGGCACCCTGCTGCTGCCCAACACGCTCGGGGCCGCGTTCAACGCGAACCAGACGTCGCAGGCGCAGCTGGCCTACGCGCTCGAGTCGGAGTGGCAGCTGCGTGAGGTCATGACGCAGTTCTGGGAGCGACACTTCAACACCCACCTGTTCTCGCAGGGCGGCTACTTCGTGCCCTACATCCCCGCCGGTGCCGACTACCAGAACTGGGTGTGGTGGTTCGAGTGGGAGGCCAACGAGTACTACCGCGCGAACTGTCTGACGACGTTCGCCGACCTGCTCTCGTTCACGTCGCATCACGCGTCGATGATGATCTACCTGCACATGCCGCAGAACGACGGCGGCCCCTCGAGCCACCCCAACGAGGACTATGCCCGCGAGCTGCTCGAGCTCTACACGATGTCGCCGCAGGAGGTGCTGCCGTCGGGAACGCCGCAGGCGAACTACGACCAGACCGACGTCGAGGCGGTCGCGCGCATCCTGACCGGCTGGGATCTCGACGAACCGAACGCCTTCGTGTTCCAGTTCGACGACGCGGACCACACCTACCCGACGGGTCCGACGACGCTGTTCCAGTCCTCGACCAGCACGGTGACGATCGCCGCGCAGACATCACCGAACGGCGAGCAGGAAGGCAACGACCTGCTGCTCGCGCTCGCCGGCCATCCGGCGACCAAGGACTTCGTCTGCCGCAAGCTGATCCGGGAGTTCATCGGTGAGGTCGTCGCCGCGCGACCGAACCCGGCTGTGCTGCAGGCGATGAAAGCCGCCTGGGGCACCCAGGGCCAGATCCAGCCGGTCTTGACCGCACTGTTCAGCTCGAACGACTTCCTCGGCACGAGCAATCACCTGAACCACGTGCGGCTGCCGATGGAGTCGGTCGTCGCGACGGCGCGCGCGATCGAGGCGCAGGTCAAGACCGTCGGCGGTCTCGCCGACCCGGGGAGCATGATGCAGATGATCAACGCGATGCTGGCACAGGGCATGGCGTTGTTCGGCTACCCGGCACCCAACGGTTTCCCGACCTACAACAACGCGCAGCTGAGCCCGTCGCTCGGCCTCGAGCGGACCTACTGCGGCTGGAACGTGCTGCTGAACGCGGCGCCGGCCCAGGCGCCGGCGACCGACGTGATCGCGTACGTCCAGCCGGTGCAACCGCCGCTGCCGGCGAGCCCGACCGTCAACAATGTCGCGCCGCACTACATCGCCGTCGCCGACTACCTGCTGACCGAGTTCTACGGCAGCAACTTCACACTGGAGGACGAGCTGCGCGTGCTCGATGCGATCGCCGCGGCCGCCAACTGGGTCACGGCGCAGACCAACCCACCGTACGCGGGCAACTTCGATCCGGCGCAGCCGGAACACTACAAGGCGACGATCCTCGTCGCAGCCACCGCCGCGCTCGGCATGGTGCAGAGCGCCCAACGTTGAGCCACACGTCCCACCACCCAAGACAGGAGACACTCCGATGATCGATCGCAGGAATCTGTTGCGTGGCGCACTGCTCGGCGCGGGCGCGTCCATGTTCTCGAGCAAGGTGCTCGCCTCGGCAGGGAAAGCGCTCGGCATCGCCGGGCTCCCGCCGACGAACCACCAGCTGCTGTTCGTCTTCCAGCGCGGCGGCAACGACGGCGTCAACACGCTGATTCCGATGCGCGACCTGACCTACCCGCAGGCGCGCCCGACGCTGAAGATCACCAACGGCATCCAGCTGCCAGGCATCCCGTACTCGCGGCTCAACCCGAATCTCGAGCGGCTGGTGCAGATCGACCAGCAGACCCGGCTCGCGATGATCCACCAGGTCGGCGACCCGAGCATGTCGCGCTCGCACTTCACCGCGATGGACATGTTCGAGAAGGGGCTGTTGCCGACGCCGCCGCCGACCCAGGCGGCACTCGCACAGGCGACCGGCTTCGTGCCCAAGATGCTGGCGCAGGCCGGTGTCGCACCATTCGACTCGAACACGCTGCCGGCCGCGTTGTCGATCTCGGGGCTCATGCAGACGATGTTCCGGGCCGGCACCGGTGACCAGGTGTCGGCGCACGTGCGCGACCTGAGCAAGATCGGTGCACCGGCGATCATGCAGGCCGTCGGCGTCGACGGCGTCAGCCTGCAGCACGGCCTCGATCACGCCGCGGTCCCACCGACCAACCTCGACGAGCAGCTCGGCTACGAGCTCGCCTTCGGCCATGGCACCGACGCGGCGCTGCAGGGCCTCGGCTTCACGCACGCCTTCGCCTCGACCGGACGCTTCCCGTTCGACGCATCGGAGCTGGCCACGGCGGCGGCGGCGACCGGCAGCACCGTCGTCCCGACGTTCGACCCCAAGGGAGCGGCGCTGATGGCGGCGGCCGAACAGGCGGTGTTCACGCTGGTCCACTCGCCGTCGACCCGCGTCGTCGGCATCGAGATGGGCGGATGGGACACGCACGCGAACCAGGCCGCGGAGCATCCGAACCTGCTGCGCTACCTCGGCTGGGCGCTGCGCGACATGAACGACGAGATCCTGGCCAACGGGCTCGGCAACCGCATCACGATCGTGGTCGTGACCGAGTTCGGTCGCACGGCGCTCGAGAACGGCGCCAACCCACCCGGGACCGATCACGGCGCCGGCGGTGCCTGGTTCGTCGTCGGGGACAACATCGTCAGCGGCACTCACAACGTGCACGCCGCGGGCGGCGTCGGCGCCCGCGAGTTCGGCGCGCCGTGGACCGACCTCACGACGCTGACCGACGACGCAGTCCCGGTGGCGACCGGACTGCGCGACGTCCTCGCCGAGCTCATGCTCAAGCGCATGGGCGTGCCGATCGGGAATCTGCAGGACGTGCTGGAGAGCTACCCGGCGTCGACCGCGAGCTTCCTCGACTTCCTGGTCTGACGGGTCGGACCGCCGCGGGCGAACGGTCTCGCGGCCTCGCGGCGGCGGGGCCGACACGTCGGGAACGCTTCTTGCTGGCGTCGCGCCCGATGAGACCAGTCCTCGCTACCGCACTCCTCGCCTCGGCCGCCGTCGCACAGACCTTCGTCGTCGACGCCGGCAACGGACCCGGCACCAACTTCACCTCGATCGCGGCGGCCGTCGCCACGGTACCCGAGGGCGCCACGCTGCTGGTCCGCTCCGGCAGCTACGCCGGTTTCGCGGTGACGCGAGGCGTCACGATCCTCGGCGACAGCGGGGTCGCGATCACGGGTCCGGTGCAGGTAACTGCTACGACCGCGCTACAACCCGTGACCCTGCGCAACCTGCAGTGGTCCGCCTTCGTCAACAACCAGCCGCCGCTCGAGCTCGACTCCTGCCAGGGCGCGGTCCTGCTCGAGAGCCTGCAGCTGCCGCCGTCGCCGTGCGTGCCGAGCCCGCTCTTCGGCTGTGGTCCGATCGCCGGCCTGTCCGCCAATCAGTGCGACCAGCTCACGATCCGGGACTGCGCGCTGCATTCGATCTTCTTGAACGCATGCGACAGCGTGCTCGAATCCACGACCTGCCTCGGCCAGCCGGCCGGCGTGGTCAACCCGTCGAACGGCCAGGTTTCACCCGCTTCTGCGGGCCTGCTGCTGACGGCGGGCCGACTGCAGATCGTCGGCAGCACGACACACCTGGTCGGAGGTGATGGCATCAGCGGCGGACTGGTGCAGGCGCCGGCGGCGCCGGCGATCCAGACGACCGGCCTGGTCGACCTCCGACTGCTCGATGGCACGTTTGCCGGTG
>JAGQRB010000905.1 GCA_020425925.1 Planctomycetota bacterium | reverse complement strand
CGGGCGTCGGCCGGGGTGAGCAGGCCGGTCAGCGCGAAGAAGCAGACCTGCATGATGGTGTTGATGCGGTTGCCGACGCCGGCCGCCGCCGCCACCTTCGCGGCATCGATCGCGTGCAGCTGCAGCCCGAGCTCGAGCACCCGCTCCTGGACCTCGCGCGGCAGCCGATCCCAGACCTCGTCCGGCGGCCCCGGGACGTTCAGCAGCACGGTCGCGCCGGGCGCCGCCGCGGCGAGCACGTCGTGCCGGTCGAGGAAACCGAACTGGTGGCAGGCGACGAAACCGGCGCGCCGGATCAGCCACGGCGCTTCGAACGGCGTTCTGCCGAAACGCAGGTGCGAGACGGTCATCGCGCCGGACTTCTTGCTGTCGTAGACGAAGTAGCCCTGTACGCAGCGATCGGTGGCATCGCCGAGGATCTTGATCGAGCTCTTGTTGGCCCCGACCGTGCCGTCGGCACCGAGGCCGTAGAACAGCGCCTCGGTGAGCTGCTCGGCCGGCGGCTCGGGCTCGGTGTCCCGGTCGCCGTTGTCCCAGTCGCCGTCGTTCCAGTCGAGCGAGCGCCGCGTCACGTCGTCGGCGATGCCGATCGTGAATCCGTGCCGCGGCCGCTCGCGCCCGAGCTCGGCGAACACCGCGAGCGCCATCGCCGGCGTGAACTCCTTGCCCGAGAGCCCGTAGCGGCCGCCGATGATCGCGACCTCGCCGCGCCCGGCGGCGGCGAGCGCGGCGTGCACGTCGAGGCACAGCGGCTCGGCCGGGGCGCCCGGCTCCTTGGTGCGGTCGAGCACGGCGACCGACCGCACCGTGGCGGGCAGCTCGCTGGCGAACAGCGCGGTCGCGAACGGGCGATAGAGTCGCACCTGCAGCAGACCGACGCGTTCGCCGCGCGCGCGCAGTGCCGCGACCGCGGCTCGGACCGCCGCGGCGGCGGAGCCCATCACCACGACCACGCGTTCGGCCGCGGGGTCGCCGTCGTACTCGAACGGCGCGTAGCTGCGGCCGGTGCGCGCACCGAACGCCTGCATGGCCAGGGCGACGTGGTCGGCGCAGGTGTCGTAGAACGGGTTGCTGGCCTCGCGGGCCTGGAAGAACGCGTCGGGGTTCTGGGCGGTGCCGCGCAGCAGCGGCCGATCCGGGGTCTGGGCCCGGCGCCGGTGGCCCGCGACGAGCTCGCGATCGACCAGGCTCCGCAGGTCGTCGTCGCTCAGCGTCGCGATGTTGCGGATCTCGTGCGACGTCCGGAAACCGTCGAAAAAGTGCACGAACGGCACGCGGCTCCGCAGCGTCGCCATGTGCGCGACGCAGGCGAGATCCTGGGCCTCCTGGACGGTCGCGGAGCACAGCATCGCGAAGCCGGTCTGGCGGCACGCCATGACGTCGGAATGGTCGCCGAAGATCTACAGCGCGTGGGTCGCGACCGTGCGCGCGGCGACGTGCATCACGAACGGCAGCAGCTCGCCCGCGACCTTGTACATCGTCGGGATCATCAGCAGCAGGCCCTGCGAGGCGGTGAACGTGGTCGCCAGCGCGCCGCCGAGCAGGGCGCCGTGCACCGCGCCGGCGGCGCCGCCCTCGGACTGCATCTCGACGATCCGCGGCACGCTGCCGAACACGTTGGGCCGGCCCTGCGCCGCCCACTCGTCGGTGAGCTCGCCCATCGGCGAACTCGGCGTGATCGGGTAGATCGCGGCGGCCTCGCTGAGGCGGTAGGCCACCGCCGCACAGGCCTCGTTGCCGTCCACCGTTGCCGAGCTGGCCCGCGCGTGCGCCGTCATGTCCGGATCGTCGTGCGGCTAGTCCCTTGGGCCCAGTGGACGATGGTCGTAGAACGCGGCCGTCGAAGTGCCGAGGCTTCGCCGTGACGTGGGTCGGCCCGACGCTATATTCCGGACTGGTCAACTCGATGGATACGCAGACTTCCGCCACGGCCGGGCTCGACAAGCCCATCCAGGACCTGGATCAGGTCATCATCCGCTTCGCTGGCGACTCCGGCGACGGCATGCAGCTCACCGGCGACCAGTTCACACGGACGACGGCGCTGATGGGCAACGACATCGCGACGTTCCCGGACTTTCCCGCCGAGATCCGCGCGCCTGCCGGCACGCTGCCGGGCGTCTCGGCGTTCCAGCTGCGGTTCAGCAGCTTCGACATCCATACGCCCGGCGACGCGCCCGACGTGTTGGTGGCGATGAACCCGGCGGCGCTCAAGGCCCACATCGGCGAGCTGCGCAAGGACGGCGTGCTGCTGCTCAACACCGCGTCGTTCAAGCCGACCGACCTCAAGAAGGCGAAGTACGAGCAGGATCCGCGCGAGGACGGTTCGCTCTCCGGCTATCGCGTGATCGAGGTCGACCTCGAGGCGCGCACCAAGGAGGCGCTCGAGCAGTCGCCGCTCGACAACCGCAGCAAGATGCGGTGCAAGAACATGTACGCGCTGGGAATCCTCTACTGGATGTTCCACCGCGAAATGGAGCCGACCGTCAAGGCGATCGCGGCGAAGTTCAAGAAGAAGCCCGAGGTGGTCGAGGCCAACCTCGCCGCGATGAAGGCGGGTCACGCCTACGCCGAGACCACCGAGGTGTTCCAGAGCGCCTACCGCGTGCCGCCGGCACCGATGCGGCCGGGGACCTACCGCAACATCATGGGCAACCAGGGCCTCTGCCTCGGCCTCGTGGCGGCGAGCAAACGCGCCGGCGTGCCGATCTTCCTCGGCAGCTACCCGATCACACCGGCGTCGGACATCCTGCACCAGCTCAGCAGCTACAAGCACCACGGCGTCGTCACGTTCCAGGCCGAGGACGAGATCGCCGCGGTCTGCAGCGCGATCGGCGCGAGCTACACCGGCAGCATCGGCGTGACCTCGACCTCGGGGCCGGGCATGGCGCTGAAGGCCGAGGCGATCGGGCTCGCGGTGATGGCCGAGCTGCCGCTCGTGATCCTCGACGTGCAGCGTGCCGGGCCGAGCACCGGCATGCCGACCAAGACGCAGCAGGCCGATCTGCTGCAGGCGATGTATGGCAGGAACGGCGAGTCGCCGGTCTGCGTGCTCGCCGCTTCGACGCCGGCCGACGCGTTCGACACCGCCTACGAGGCGGTGCGCATCGCGGTCAAGTACATGGTCCCCGTGATCGTGCTGTCGGACGGCTACATCGCGAACGGCAGCGAGCCGTGGCTGCTGCCCGACGCCGACGCGCTGCCGGCGATCGAAGTGAAGTTCGCGCCGGCGGTCGCCGCCGACGTCAAGTTCATGCCCTACGAGCGCGACGCGAAGACGCTGGCGCGACCCTGGGCCAAGCCCGGCACCCCGGGCCTCGTGCACCGCGTCGGCGGGCTCGAGAAGCGCGACGTCACCGGCAACATCGACTACGCGCCGGACAACCACCAGCACATGATCGACACCCGGGCCCAGAAGGTCGCCAACATCGCCAACGACCTGCCCGAGCTCGCGACCGTCGGCCCGCGCACCGGCGACGTGCTCGTGCTCGGCTGGGGCAGCACGCGCGGCGCGATCACGGCCTCGGTGCTGAAGCTGCAACAGCAGGGTCACGCGGTCAGCGCGGCGTTCCTGCGCCACCTCAACCCGCTGCCGAACGACCTCGAGCCGCTGATGCGCGGCTTCAAGAAGGTCGTGCTGCCCGAGATGAACAAGGGCCAGCTCGCGATGATGCTGCGCTCGCGCTTCCTGATAGACGTCGTGAGCTACAGCCAGGTCAACGGCCAGCCGTTCAAGAGTCACGACATCCTCGCCTACCTCGAGAACACCCTCTCCGCTTTGAACGCCCAGAACAGCCAGGAGGCGGCGCGATGACTACCGCCGATCGTCCCGTCCTCACCAAGAAGGACTACAAGACCGACCAGGACGTGCGCTGGTGTCCCGGCTGCGGGGACTACTCGATCCTGAACGCGGTCCAGGGCGCGTTCGCTCGCCTCGGCAAGCAGCTGCACGAGACCGTGATCGTCTCCGGCATCGGCTGCAGCTCGCGGTTTCCCTACTACATGGAGACCTACGGCTTCCACACGATCCACGGTCGCGCGCCGGCGATCGCGACCGGCGTCAAGGTGACCAATCCGGAGCTCGACGTCTGGGTCGTGACCGGCGACGGCGACGCGATGTCGATCGGCGGCAACCACTTCATCCACGCGTTGCGACGCAACGTGGGTTTGCGGATCCTGATGTTCAACAACCGGATCTACGGGCTGACGAAGGGGCAGTACTCGCCGACCAGCGAGCAGGGCAAGGTCACGAAGAGCTCGCCGCTCGGCTCGGTCGACTACCCGTTCCAGCCGATCGCGCTGGCGCTCGGGGCGCGTGCGACCTACGTCGCGCGCAGCATCGACATCCTCGGTTCGCACCTCGAGGACCAGGTCGTGCGCGCCGACGGCCACGGCGGCACCGCGTTCCTCGAGATCTATCAGAACTGCAACATCTTCAACGACGGCGCGTTCAAGGGCTTCACCGACAAGGACGTGCGCAACGAGCGCATCCTCGAGCTCGAGCACGGGCAGCCGCTGCTGTTCGGCGCGAACAAGGACAAGGGCATCCGTTTCGACGGCAACTTCCAGCCCGAGATCGTCACCGGCGCCGACCTCGGCAAGGCCTACGTCTGGGACGAGCTCGCCGACAACTTCGCGCCGGCGATGGCGCTCGCGACGATGGACGAGACGAAGTTCCCGGTGCCGATCGGCGTGTTCCGTCGCCGCGACAAGGCCGCGTTCGAGAAGGGCGTGCGTGCACAGGTGGAGATGGCGGTGTCGAGCAAGCAGGAGTCGCTGCACGACCTGCTGCACGCCGGCGAGATCTGGACCGTCGAGTGAACCGACTCAGGTCCGCACGATCACGCCGTTGGTGCCGACGAATGTGTCGTTGCTGATCGCGATGCCCTGGGCGTAGAACACCAGGCCCGGGATCGGCGGGAACGCCGCTGCGAAATCGACGTAGCGGCGGCCGTTCGGGCCGTCGAATGTCGGCACCGCCAGCACGAACTGCGGCTCGACCAGCAGCGGGCAGCTGAAGCCCTGGAAGGTGACGTTCCACGGCGTGTCGCCGCCGAGCAGCCAGGCGTATTCCACGTCGCCGGGCAACGACGCGACGAAGACGCGATCGGACGGTGCGGCACCGAGCTGGCAACCGAGCTTGCCGGCACAGCTCGGACCGTAGGTCTGCTCCTGCACCGGATCGTCGAACTGCAGGTCGAGCGTCGACGTCGCGTCGATGAGGTACCACTGGTAGACGCCCTCGTTGTGCTGGTGCCAGCGCACCGGCGTGCCGACGTCGTCGCACCAGGTGGTCAGCACCGCGGCCGACGAGTTCGGCGACACGTTCGAGAACTCGTCGACGCCGTCGTTGTCGACGTCGACGCCGCAGTCGTAGATCGGAACGGCGGCGGGCCACGGACTCTGGGACACGAGCTGAGCGTCGACGGCGATCCGGATCCGCGCCGGTGACGCGGTGCGGACGTAGGTGACGAGATCGGTCGTCGACCTGCTCAGGATCGAGAACGAAGGGCCGGTCCGGGACCAGGCGGCGGCGTTCACCGAGGTGGCGGTGGCGCGGAGGTCCAGCGAGCCGAGGAACGGGTCGCCGAACGAGAGCGGGAACGCGACCGGGCCGTTCGGGATCAGGTCGGTTCCGTTGTAGGACCAGAAGTGGTTCTGGTACGGGTCGGCGGCCTCGTTGACGGTCGCGAGCTGGATGCCCTGGGCCGAAAGCGAGCTCAGGGTGAGAACGAGTGCGAGACCGGCGGCGTGGTTCATGCGGGATCCGCTCCAGGAAGGTGAGGGAGGCCTCGCGGATATGCCTGCTGGGGCGCTGCGGTTTCGCATTTTCGGGCTACTGGCAGGCGATCTCGTAGAGCACGTGGAACTCGGCGCCGAAGGGCACCGGCGCGAGATCCTCGTTGAAGATCGACCAGCGCTGGGTCGCAGCGTCGTATTGGACGCCGATCACGTGCCCATTCGACGCCGTGCCGACCTTCTGAGTGACGACGAGGTGGGCGTCGGGTCGACCGTTGAGGTCGGGGTGGTCGAGCGTCGTCACGGACCCGAACGAGTTCGCCGGGGTTGCCGGGTGGCGAAACCAGCGGAACGTCGGCGGCAGGTTGTCATCGGCGATGACGACCTGGAACCGGGCGCCTGCCGGCATCGGTGCATTGTCGAGGTTGATGACCTGCCAGGCGCCGAGCGTCGAGCGCAGCCCGACCGGATGGTTGTTGCCGGCGCTGACCAGGGGCTGCACGAACGCGACGGCCGCAGCGTTGCCGTTGAGCGCCGGGTGGCTCAGGAACAACGCGGCGCCACTGGTGTTGCTCGCGCTCGCGACGGCGGTCAGCGCCGTCGCGCTCTCGTTGCACTCGATGAGTTGGAAGGCGGCGCCAGCGGGGATGTTGCCGCCGAGCGCCCGCAGCGACCAGGTCTTGATCACGTACGGGAGGTTCACGATCTGGTTCGAGGCCACCTCCATCACCCGGGGGTTGTAGACCCCGGCAGACCCCGATGGGTTCCGGAACGAGGTCGCGAGCAGCGGGCCGCTGAGCGCATCGATCGTCGTCTCCGGCGATCCGCTGCCGGTTGCGACGTGAGTCGACGTGCGGCCGAGCGGCGAGGCGCCCATGATGAGGACGTTGACCGCGGTCCCGACCGTCATCTGCCCGCTGCACTCGCACGCCCAGTAGGGCGGGATGTTCGGGCTGAAGATCGACGGGTCGTAGCGTCGCGGACGCACCAGGCGCGGGTTGTAGATCCCGGTGCCACCGTTCGGAGCCCAGATCTGGGTGAGGAAGACCCGCGCGTAGTCCGGGTACCTCACTCCGAACTGGAACCCGCTGCCGTGGACGTTCTGCACCTGCACCGATGCCGACACTCCGCTCGCGAAGTGCTCATCGACGGCGACGACCTGGAACGCGGCCGCCGTCGGCATCGGGCTCAGATCCTCGTTGAAGATCGTCCAGCGCTGGCCGTCGTACCAGACGCCGATCGGCGCGGTGTGGTAACCCGCGAGGCCGCTGCCGCTGCGGTAGAGCTTGGTGACCTGCAGGTGCAGGTCCGGGCGACCGTTGAGCCCGGGATGATCGATCGTGACGATGTGGCCGTAGGTGTTCGTCGGCGTCGAGTTCCATTGGAACTGGGTGGCGCCGCTGTTCGGCAGCAGGACCATGAACTTGCTGCCCGACGGCATCGCGCTGGTGTTCTCGCGGAAGATCGTCCAGCGTGCGATCGAGTCGTTGTACCAGACGCCGCAGTCGGACGCCCAGTTGCCGTCGTCGTGCTGCTGGGCGAGGAAGACGGCGTCGGGCCTGCCGTTGATGGTTGGCTCGTCGAGCACGGTCCAGTTCGCCGTCGTGTTGCCGGAGAAGGCGGTGTGCCAGAACGTGTCCGACACCGGATCGATCACGAGCCGCGCCGCGTTGCTCATCGCGACGCCGGCCGCGTTCGCGCTCGGGTTGAGCACCGCGGCCTGGGCGTGCAGCGCGAGCCCGCACGGCACGACCGGCATCGTCAGCGTGCCGCGCGCGATGTTGCCGTTCGTCGTCATCAGGATCGACACGTCGGCGCTGTGCCACAACAGGCACCCGGGCATGCCGTAGCTCGCGAGCGAGACGCCCGGCGAGGCATCGAGGAAGCCGAAGCTCAGGAACGCGGGTGCACCGGCGGGCACGTGGTAGCAGTCGATGCTGTAGGGCTCGCCGCTCTCGAGATGGCTCTGGCGGTCGATCACGAGCTGCGGTGGGACCGTGCCGCCGCAGCCGGTGCCGTAGCTGAAGAACTGGGCCGTGGCGGAGCCGATGGCGAAGCCGGCGGACAGGGCGATTCGGAGGAGGGTTGTGGCGCTCATGCCAGGGAAGTGCCGGCGGCGGCGCCGGCATCCCGCGTGCGCCCCCGGGTTTTCCCGCCGGTTGGTTACGGCAGGGAGCTCTACTCCAATTGAAATATCATGATGTCGTGATATGTTGATGTGGCAGATGGCAGGGAGCCTTCGATGACCGCCGCCCCGACCGGCCCACTGACGACGTTGCCGAGCACGCTGAAGCTGCTCTCGGACCCGACGCGTTTGCGGCTTTGCGCATTGCTCGCCCGCCATGAGCTCGCGGTGCAGGAGATCGTCGCGATCACCGGGCTGCAGCAGAGCCGGGTCAGCAACCACCTGTCGCTGCTGAAGCGCGCCGGGGTGGTGCGCGACCGCCGCGAAGGCACCTGGAGCTTTCACTCGCTGATCGAGCCGGGCACCGCGGGGCCGCTGACGCCGGCGCTGTTCGCTGCGACGGTCGAGCCGTGGCTGCAGTCGAACCTCGAGGACCCTGACGGCAAGGCGCTCGCCGCGGTGCTCGACCGCCGCCGCAGCCGCAGCCGCGAGATGCACGACCGCCTCGCGGACCAGTGGGGCGGGGTGCAGGATTTCGCGCTCGGCACGCTGCGCAGCGAGCTGCTCGCGATGGCGTGGCCGTGCGGCCCGCTCGTCGCCGACCTCGGCTGCGGCACCGGCTTCCTCGCCGACTGGCTCGCGGGGCACGGCGCGCGCGTGATCGGCGTCGACCACAGCGAACGCATGCTCGTCGAGGCCGGTCGCCGCGCGCAGCACGCGATCGAGCTCCGGCAAGGTGAGTTCGACGCGCTGCCGCTCGGCGACGCCGAGGTCGACGGCGCGTTCGCCAACCTCGTGTGGCATCACCTGCCCGACCACGACGCCGCCGCGCGCGAGGTGTTCCGCGTCCTGCGCCCGGGCGGCACGTTCGTCGTGTCGGACCTCGAGCCGCACGACGCCGACTGGCTGCGCGACTTCATGGGCGATCTCCGGCTCGGACTACGGCCCGAATCGCTGATCGCCGTGCTCGCCCGTGCGGGCTTCGAGCAGCTGACCTCCGAGCCGGTGCGCGATCGCTACCGCATCAGCCGTCCGGGCCACGAGCCCACCGATTTCCCGATGTTCGTCGTTCGCGGCCGGAAGCCGTGACGACCGACTCCGTTCCCCGATAGATCCATGACGACTACCAACGCTCCCAAGACCAAGAAGAAGGCCGCCGGCAACGGCGGCGCCAGCAAGCGCATCCTCGGCCCCGAGGATTACAAGGTGCGGAACCTCGCCGACGCCGAGTTCGGCCGCAAGGAGATCAAGCTCGCCGAGGTCGAGATGCCCGGCCTGATGTCGCTGCGCCGCGAGTACAAGGGCAAGCAGCCGCTCAAGGGCGCGCGCATCACCGGCTCGCTGCACATGACGATCCAGACCGCGGTTCTGATCGAGACGCTGGTCGAGCTCGGCGCCGACGTGCGCTGGGCGTCGTGCAACATCTTCAGCACCCAGGACCACGCCGCCGCGGCG
>JAGQRB010000904.1 GCA_020425925.1 Planctomycetota bacterium | reverse complement strand
CACGCAGCCCTCGCGCGTTTCGGCCGACTCGGAGTTGGAACGCAGGACGGCGGCGCCGCACGCGCCGAGCAGGCGCGTGAGTTCCTGCACCGTTTCCGCCCGCGCAGCCGGCTTGGTCCAGGCCGCGAGCAGTGCGTCGGCGCGCCGGCTCGCTGCTTCTTCGGCCGCCGCGACCTCTCGACGGCGAGCGGCGAGGTCGACCGTCGGCTCGGCGGTCGCCGCGGCGCGCAGCTGTCCGACCTCGGCCGCGAGGCGCTGCTCGAGGTCGACGACCTGGCGCTCGTAGGTCGGGCGCAGCACGAGGCCGTACGCGAACACGAGCGCGAGTGCCGGAACCGGCACGAGCAGCCAACGCCAGCGCGAAGCGATCATGGCGCCCGCTTCCTCGCGCTCGCCGGTCGCGCAACCGCCCGGCCCTCGGGGGCCACGCCGATCGAGAAATCGTAGAGCGCGTGGCCGTCGGGCGTGCGCCGCTCGCTCGATTGCGCCGGCCGCACCTCCCAGCCACCGCTGCGCAGCGCGGCCGCGAGTTCGGCGGCGAACTCGTCGACGCTCTTCGGCTCGACGCCGATACCGGAGATCTCGGTGACGCCACCCGCGACGGTGTCGACCGAACGCAGCATCACGCCGCGCGGTCGGACCGCGGCCAGCGAGCGCAGCAGCTGTTCGACGTGTTCCTGCTGCTGGCGCCAGAGGACCTCGATACCGTCGATCGCGGTCACCAGCGCCGCGGTCTCGGCCTCGTGCTCGGCGAGCTGGCGGAGCTCGGCGTCGGTCGCCCGCCGCCGCGCCTGGATCTGCTGCCGCTCGCGCTGCGCGGTCTCGAGCCGCGTCACGAGGTCCGGTAGCGCGGCGCGCAGCCGGTGGTCGTCGTACGCGAGCAGCAGCGCGGTCGCGAGCGCGAGCACGAGCGCGACGACGGCGGCACGGATCTTCAGCGGACGCGCGCTGGGCGCGACGGTTGGCAGCAGCCGGAGGCCCGCACGTTCGAGCACGCCGGCGACGGCCGCGAGCCAGACGCCCGCGGCCTCGGGATCGCCGGTCGCCGGCAGCGGGCCGTGGTCGACCAGCGTCGTCGGCGGGGTCGTGGTCGCCGCGACCGGGCGGGCGGCGCCGCTCCAGGCGATCGTGCCGTCGCCGCGGCGCGCGAGCCAATCGCCGATCGACTGCGTCCACGAGCGCTGGCCGGCGCGCGCGCCGATCACGAGCTCGGGCCGTTCGGGGGTGCCGCAGTATGTGCTGCCGTCCCAGACCTCGACGCGCGCTTCGCCCTCGTCGACCGCGCCGGCGAGACCGAGACCGCACGGCGTCGTGATGCCGAGCAGACGGGCGTGTGCCGCGGCGACCTCGGCCTCGAGCGCGCGCGCCGCAGTCTCGGCGATCTGGCAGATCCAGAACGAACGTCGGCCGGTCGTGGTCGCGACGGCTTCGCAGAGTCCGAGTCGCGATGCGGTCGGCGACAGGCCGGACATCGGTTCGATCTCGTAGGCGATCGCGCGCCGCAGCTCGGTCGGATCGAGCCCGGCGACCGCGGCTTCACCGAGCTCGATCGTCTGGGTCCACGCGCTCTCGTCGAGCACGAGCACACGCCCGGCGGGTCGCTGCCGCTGCAGCGCCGCCCGCAGCGCGAGCTGCGAGTCCGCCGGCGCGTCGTCGATGACTTCGACGAGTGGCGGCTGGCCGCCGCCGAACGTGTCGGCGCGCAGCACGCGGTGCTGCAGCAGGCAGACGATGGTCAGGCGGGGTTTCGAGGCCATGGCGATCGGCGGGGTCAGGGGATCACCAGGTCGACGGTGGTCGCGCCCGGCGGCAGCAGGCGCGAGATCGGCAGGCTGCGACGGTCGCCGGGGCGCTCGGTCTCGCCGACGACGTGGACGTAGGCGCGCAGCACGCGGCGCCCCGGAGTCGTCGCGTCGGCGCCCAGGAATGCGTAGGTGAACGTCGCCGGGAAGGTCGACGGGTCGACGGCGGTCGCGTTCGTGCTGCGCGCGCGCAGCCCGCCGCTGGCGGGGTCGGGCTCGTAGACGAAGACCGTGACCCGGAGGTCCGTGCCGAAACCGGGATCGGTCTCGAGCGTGACGGTGCCACCGAGCTCGGTGCGTGTCCGTCGGATGCCGCTCGGGACGTCGATCAGCGCCAGCGTGACGTCCTGGTCGAACCCGGTGCCGCCGACCATGCCGTCGGCGCCGAGCGAACGCAGCAGCCATCGCCCGGTGTCGACCACGACCTCGAGCGGATTCCCGAACTCGTCGAACAGCGCCGCGTTCGGGTCGGTTCCCGGCGGCAGGTCGAGGTACGGCCCGCGCCAGCCGACCGCCAGGGTGATCTCGGGGTCGACGGCGTCGGTCACGAGCTGGCTCGCCGGTACGCTGTCCTGCTTGCTGACGAGTTCGGTCAGCGGGTTGCCCGGCACGACCTGTGGCAGGCGGCCGAGGTCGGCGAGGAAGCCGCCTTCCACCGGGCCGCCGCCGACGATCGCCGCGCGGCAGTCGGCGAGCAGTCGTTGGGTGGCTTCGAAGTGGGCGCGGTCCTGGACGGTCGCGAGCGACCGCACGGCGATCGTCGCGAGACCGGCGAGCAGCGTGATGACGACGAGCAGCTCGACCAGGGTGAAGCCGCGCTGGTGCGCGCCGACGGGACGGGTGGGCATCGTCAGCCTCCGCCGTCCCGCAGGTACACGACGATGTCGTCGTCGATCTCGCCGTTGCTCGGATCCGGATCGGGACGCAGCGCGGTCGCCGGTGTCCCGATCACTCCGTCCGGTCCGGCGGAGACGAGTCGCGCATGCAGCTCCTGCTCGGCCGGCGTGACGCCGAGCGGTCGTTGCAGCACGACGAATCGGCCCCAGGGGTCGAGGATCCGGGTGGCGCCGCCGCTGTCGACCCTGGTCGCAGCCTGCAGGTAGGGACCGTTCCAGCCGGTGCGGCGGATCGGATCGTAGGCCTGCACGGCGGCGCCGGACGGCAGCGTCGCCGGCTGCCGCAGCAGGTCGCCGAGCTGCACCGGCTGCTCGCGCAGATCGTCGCCGAAGCCGGGTTGCTCCGGGGTGCCCCAGATCGCCTTGCGGATCGCGATCAGTCCGGCGCGCGCCATCTCGGTGCGGCCGGTCGCGAGCGTCTCGCCGAGGTGGGGCAGCAGCAGCGCGGCGAGCACGGCGAACACCGCGGCGACGACTGCGAGTTCGATCAACGTGAAGCCGCCGGCCGTACGGAGACGAACACCGGCGACCCGCCTGGGGTCGCCGGTGTCGCTCACGCGCACGGCATCGCGCGGTGCGCACGGAGGCTCTCGGCGCGTTGCGATGGCCTAGCCTTCGTAGTAGTCGACGATCTCCTCGCTGAGCAGGTCGCCGTCCGATCCCAGCACGCCGAGCAGCTTCGCGCGGCTGCCGCCGGTGCTGAACTCGAACACCGCGAGGAACCGGTTGTAGTACGCGTTCTGGTCGGTGTTGGCGTAGAACGGCGCCTCGTGCAGGATGTCGTTGATCATCTTGTTGCGCGGGCCGACGCCGAAGACCGCGAGCTTCTTGCCGGCGGGGACGGCGCCGCCGGTGCCGGGGTAGAAGTGTTCGATGATCGCCTGACCGTCGGGGTCGATCGGGTTCACCGTCGCGATCGTGTCGCCGACGATCAGCGTGCTCGGCGCCGTGCCGGCGGCGCTGTTGCCCTTGAACTCGACCGCGGCGTCGTGGTGGTGCAGGCTGACGAGGCCGACGCGGTTGAGCGAACGCAGCTCGTCGGCGTTGACGATCGTCGTGGTCGTGAGCTTCGTCGGGTTGCCCGGCAGCGAACCGGTGCACTGTGGATCGAGGCTGGTGTACAGGTTGGTCGGCGTGCCCGAGTCGAGCAGCGAATCGAACTCGTCGGGGAACACGTCCTTCTGCGCCTTGAAGCTCGTGATGTAGCGCGCGACGCCGTGGATGTTCGAGGCGGCGGCGGCCTTGTTGGCCTTGAGCTTGAAGGTGTCGAGCTTCGGCAGGATGAGTCCGGCCAGGACGACGAGCACGGCCATCACGACGACGAGTTCGACGAGCGTGAAACCGGCCTGCAGGGCGCGACGTGCGGCGCCCGGGTGGGGGAGTTGCTTCATGGGGAGGAGTCGGGGTCGGGGCTCCGATCGGGTGGAGCGCGGGGCCGGCGCGGAATGCGCCGGGCGCCGTCGGCGTGCGTGGCGCGGCCGCCAACAGCACATCGCGTGCCGCATGGCGAGATCGCCGGTCGGGGTGTCGCGGCGCGCGCACGACGGCGCCGCAGATGCGGGCGATGTCGCGGTTTGCAGCGACGCTTGCGGCTCGCATGCGGATTGCGCGAGTCCGGCGCAACGGACCTGCGTCGGGTCAGAGGGTGTCCATCGGGTTGGCCGTGTGAGCACGAACTGCTCCTCGCGGCGGTGGCGGAGGTCCGCCACGGCAGCACCCGGCGCGGGCGCTACTCGACGACCGCGAGCCCGACGTCGATGAACTGCCCGCCGCCGGTCTGATGGCAGTGCACCGCGAGCACGTTGCCACTCGGCCGCAGCGTCGCCGCCGCCGCGGGTGTGATCGGCACCAGCTCGTAGTCGGTGGTGTAGCCGGCGAGCTCGGCGGCGAGCACGCCGTTGAGCCAGACCTCGGCGTCCTCGTCGTGGTGGAT
>JAGQRB010000903.1 GCA_020425925.1 Planctomycetota bacterium | reverse complement strand
GGCCCTGGTGATTCAATCCGCCGGGTGTCCGCGACCCGGCGCCTAGCTCAGTCCGAACGTCTGGCGCGGCTGCGCTCGTTGCTGCACGACGTCCAGGGTGACCCGGCCGCGGCCGCCGCGGAGCTCGCGCTCGAACGCGATCGCGTTGCCGGCGACGAGCCGGTGGCGCACGAGCTGGTGGCGGCCGAGCTGCGCTGGATCCGACGGCAGCAGGACGTACGGGCGGCGGCGCGGGCGACCTCGGCGTCCGAGGACGAGCTGCGTGTCGCCGTCGCCGCCGCGGAACGCGAGTGGCTCGAGCTGCGGGTGCGGGCGCTGGTGGACGGCGCCGATCGCAACCCGGCGGCGTGGTTCGACCTCGCCGAGATCCAGGCCGAGGCGACCCGGCTCGGACTCGATGCGGTCGCGGCCGAGGCCCGCGCCGCGATCGGCCGGAGCGTCGCGTCCGGCGAGATCGACGCCAGGGTTCGCGAAGAGGCCGCCGAACGGGTTGCGGCGCTGCTCGCCGCCGACGACGAGGCGCCGCTGCGCGACCAGATCCTCACGCTGCGGGCGAACGCGGAGCTGCTGGCCGCCCTCGCCGATCGCGGCGCCGATCGGACCCTGCGGCGTCATGCCCGTCGCCTCCGCAACCTCGCCGACGATCGCGAGCTCGCGCTGCGACTCGAGCGCACGCTCGGGCGCCGCGGCGTCGTCGTGTTCGAGACCGCGAACGTCGTGCTGCTGCTCGTCGTGTTGGCGATCCTGACCATCGAGTTCACCGTCGACCTCTCGCCCGCGGTCGGGATCGCGCTGCAGTGGATCGACGCGTTGGCCTGCCTGTTCTTCATCTTCGCGTTCTTCTTCGAGCTCGCGCTGCACCCGCGGCGCGGCTCGTGGTTCGTCCGCAACGTGCTCGTCGACCTGCTACCCGCGATCCCTTCGGCGCTGTTCCTGCTGCCGAGCGTCGCTGTGCCCGGCGTCGCCGAGGACGCGGTCGTGATCCGCGCGCTGCGTGTCCTGCGTATCACCTGGGCCGCGCGCTACGTGCAGATGCTGCGGCCGATCGTGCGCTCGCTGCGGCTGCTGCTGTTCCTCGTCCGCGGCATGGACGGGCTGGTGCTGCGGTTCGCGAAGCTGCTCGACCGCGAGTTCGTGTTCCTTCCGGCGGCGGCCGACGAGCAGCGGGCGATCGCCGAGGACGAGAGTCGCGAGCTGCTGTTCGAGGCACTCGGTCGTGAACGCGAGCTGCTCGACCTGCTCAGCGGCGCCGAACGGCGCGCCGCGTTGGCGCAGCGGGCGCGCCACGTGCAGCGGCGTCTCACCGAGCTCGGTGCGCTGCGAGCTGGCAGTCTGCGGCTCGGCTCGTCGCGTCGCGACATCGCGATCGAACGCGCGATCGAGGTGCTGTGGTCGCTGCGCGTGTCCGACGTCGGTCGTTTCCTGCGGCCTTCGGACGTCGCGGCGCTCGATCGCGTGCTGCGCGTGGTCTCGGCTGCGCCGGTGCGCTGGCTGCCGGTAGTGCGGCGCTTCTCGGTGCACCCTTTGGCGCCGACCCCCGAAGAACGTGTCGTCGCCCTCGCGCGTCGGCTCGCCGACTGGCTCGAGGGCTGGCACCGGCGACTGTTGTTCCACGCCGACCTGCACGGGATCGTCACCGGGCCGCAGATCCTCGATCGCGTCGCCACCGCGATGGTCAAGGCGACGCAGCGACCGGCGGTGCGGCTGCTGCTGTTCGGCGGGCTGTTCCTGCTGTTCGACATGGTCTTCGGCTGGATCCCGGAGATCGTCAACAAGATCGTCGCGACGCCGTTGATCGTGCTCGGCAGCATCTGCCTCGTCGGTCTGGCGGTCGGGCGCTGGCTCAAGGCGATCGCCGGCGAGGCCGCCGACGCGTATCGCATGACCAGCGAGGCGCACTTCCTGCCGCAGCTCGAGCTCGCGAAGTTGCGTTACGAGGCCGTCGACCTCGCGTTCCTGGCGCGCCGGGTGTTCGAACCCGACGAGTCCGATCAGGCGCTCGAGCTGCTGCGCGAGCAGATCCGCAGCGCGCGCGCCGGCGTGCCGGTCGCGCGCGACGGCGTCGACGAACACGTGCGCTTCGCGGCCAACCGCGTCGCGATGCTCTATCTGCACTTCCTCGACGGCGCGCCGCTGCACATCACCGACGTCAAGACCACCGAGCAGCTGCTCGCCAACAAGGCGATCGAGAACCTGCGCGAGCGCTTCCTCGGGGTCTCGCGGCGCGACCGCAAGCGGCTGCGTCGGCTGCGGCTCGACGACGGCTCGGTCTTCAGCGGGCCGTACCTCTGGTTCAGCTTCATCACCGAGAGCATTGCGGTCGAGACCGCGAAGCGGATCGAAGGCTACAACCGCTACTGCATCCCGCTGGCGGAGGTCGACGCCGCGCAGCCGGAGCAACGCGCGGCGATGGCGGACTGGCTGCTGCGTCGCCGCGATCCGAAGGGCGGCCGGACGCTCGCGGCGGCGGACTCGGCGCGCACCGACCCGTATCCGACCACCGAGTTCTGCGCGATCGATTTCGTCGGCGCCGATGCCGAACGTGATCGACACATCGCGGCGATCTTCGGCCGCGAGGTGCTCGAAGTGCTCGTCCGCGACCGCCGCACCATGATCCGCGAGATCTTCGGCACGCGGCCGATGCATCACCTGCCGAAGTCCGAGCGCAGCTTCAACCCGCTGCGGCTCTACCGCGTCCGGATGTCGCACGGCCGCGTGTTGCTGGCGCCGCTGCTGATGTTGTGGCGCGTCTGTCGGTTCGTCGGCTGGCTGGTGACACGCGTGCGCCAGATCGTGCGTGAGGTGCTCGACCCCGAGCTCGCGATGCGGCGGCGCGAGATCGGTCTGGCGCCGTTCGCGGTCGCGCTGCGCAAGATCCACCGCATGAAGGCGCCCGGTCTGCGCGAGGCGCTCCGCATGCGGCTCGCGCTCGATCCGGTCTACGCCGGAGCCAGCGCCGGCTGGTCCGAGGGCGCCGTCGAGACGCCTCCGGGCGAACCCGACGCCGAACCCGAGTTCGCACGCGATCTCGCGTTCCTGCATCTGCACGAGCGTGAGAGTGTCGAGCTGCGCGACCGCGCCGAGGAGATCCGTCGCGCGGTGCGTGAGCTACACACCGTGGTTGCAACGCTGTCCGCGTTCCCGCCCGTGGTCGACGACGCGGCGCGGCGCGGCGGCGAGCTCGCGGTCACGAGCGCTTGGATCACCGACCTCGACGACATCCGCACGCTGTGGTCGGCGGAGCGTTGGCATGCCGAGCAGCTACCGCCGATGCTCGCGGGCGGGGTGCCGGGCACGTTCGTCGGTGACGCCTGGCGCGCATTGCTCGGGGCGTTCCGTGACGATGTCATCGATCGCTGGCTGCGAGATCACGGGGGCGGCCTGGGGCGGTCGGCGCGGCGCATGCTGGCGCGCGCGTGGGCCCGCAATCACGCCGGCATCCGCGAGGTGCTGCAGGCGTGGTGCACGCTGCCGCCGGGCGCCTCGCCGTCGGAAGCCGCCGCCGCTCGCCTGGTCGGGATCTATCGCCAGGGGCCGGCGGTGCGCCGCGACATCCGCGCGTTGCGCGCGATCCAGTCGCTGGCGGTGCTCGACGTGCGCAACTACCGCGATCTCGTGTTCGATCTCGGCGGCTATGCCGACGACGGTGAAGATGCCTCGGCATGGAGCGAGCTGCCGTGAGTGCGACGCCGTGGCCGGCGCGCGATCGCCGGATCCTGCTGTGGCTGACGGCCATGGCGGTGTGCTGGCGTTGGTTGCTCGCGATGCACACGCCGCTGCCCGCGCTCGACGCTCTGCGCGATCTGCGGATCGCCGCCGGCATCGGCGACGGCTGGTTCGGGCCGTGGAGCGGGCTGCTCGCCGCCGCGCGCGCGCTGGGCTTCGACCCGTTCGAGGCCAGCAAGCTGCTCGGCTCGGTCGCCGGCGGGCTCGCGCTCGTGCCGGCGGCGTGCGCCGCGCAGCGCTGGCGCGCCGATGCCGGCCTGCCGACCGCGGTGCTGATGTTCACGTTGCCGCCCGCGACGGTCGCTGCTGCCGGCGGCTCGCCGATCGGTTGGTACGAGCTCGCGGTCGGTTTCCTGCTGTGGGCGCTCGCGGCGCGGCGGTTCGCGCTGGCTGTGTTGCCGGCTGCGTTCGCTGCCCTCGGCAGTTTCGAGCTCACGCTCGCGCGCGGCGAACTCGGCGCCGAGGCCGGCATCGTGGCGCCGTCGCTGGCGTTCCAGGTCGAGATCCTGTTCGGCGTCGGCGCACCGGTCGTCGTCGGCCTGCTGCTCGCCCGGCTCCGGGTCCGCCTGCGCGACCTGCTGCTCGCGATCGCCGCCGGCTTCGCGCTCTGGGCGACCTGGACGAGCGCCAATCGGCCGGCGCCGATCGTCGAGCGGCACGTCGGCGAGCTGCTGTCCGACCGGCTGGTGCCGGGCGCGCCGCTCGCGAGCGAGTTCGCGCGCGTCGCGTGGTTTGCCGGCGCGCCGCCCGGCGTGCCCAACCCGCAGGACCTTGCCGAGCAGGTCCGCGATGGCCGGCTCGGTGCGCTCGTCGTGCGCACCGCGACCGCGCGCACCCTTGCGGATACGCTCGCCAGGCACTACGTCCGGCTCGAGCTCGCGCCGAAGGCGGAAGACCTGGCCCGCGAACACGGGCTCGCAGTGTTCCTGCGGCGCGAGTGATCCCACCGTTCCCGAGAGGTTCCATGAAGGCTCTGCTCGTCGTTCCCGTTCTGTTCACCCCGTTCCTGTTCCCTGCCGAGACCGGTTCGTCCGGCCCTGCCGCGCCCCGCGGCGCGGCCTGGAACGTCGACTCGGCGCACAGCTCGGTCGTCTTCAAGGTCAAGCATGCCGGCATCTCGAACTTCTACGGCACGTTCAACGAGGTGTCCGGTGAGGTCGTGCTCGATCCTGCGTCGCCCGGCGACGGCAAGGTCGAGCTCACGATCCCGGTGGCGAGCCTCGACACGCGCAACGAGAAGCGCGACGAGCACGTGATGGGGCCGGACTTCTTCGACGGTAAGGAGAACCCGGAGATCCACTTCGTCAGCAGCAAGATCAAGGGTGCCGGCAAGGACGGGTTCGCGGTCGAGGGCGAGCTGACGATGGCGGGCAAGAAGCACGGCGTAACCCTCGAGGTCGCCAAGACGGGCGAAGGCGACTTCATGGGCGGCCACCGCGCCGGCTACGAGGCCACGTTCACCGTCAAGCGCAGCGACTTCGGTATGAAGTACGGTCTCGACGGCGGCGCGCTCGGCGACGAGGTGACCCTGATGGTCGCGCTCGAACTGACCGCCGCGAAGTAGTAGTTGTCATGCGGTGGACCCACTCGAGCTCGTCCGGGGTATCGCACCGCCCGTCCTCGTCGCCCTCGCCCTGATCAGCGCGGGCGGCAACCGCCTGCTGCCGCTCGCGCTCGGCGTCGGCTTCGCGCTCGCGTTCATCCTGCTGACGCGCGACTGGCCGACGCTGCCGCATGTGCTGTGGTCGGCGCCGAACGGCAAGCAATGGCTGTTCTGGGGCGTCGTCGGTGCGCTGCTGGTCGCCGCGCTCGAGCACTGGCGCTGTCTGCCGGTCCGGGTCGGGCTCTGGCTCGGCATCGCCGTCGGCGTCGCCGCCGTCTGGTTCCTGCTCAGCAAGCTCGCGCACGCCGAGACCCTTGCCTGGCGCGTCGTCCACGTCGGTGGCGGCGGGCTCGCGGTCGGCGCGCTGGTCTGGACGCAGCGCCGGCTCATCGGCAGGTCCGAGTCGTCGCCGTTCTTCCCGGTGTTCGCACTCGCGATCCTGATCGTCGACGCCGTCGTCGTCACGCTCGGCCGCAGCGCGCTCTACGGCCAGATCTGCGGCGCGCTCGCCGCCGGGCTCGGCGCTGCGATCGGGACGTGCCTGTGGCGCAAGCCGTTCACCATGGGGGTCGCCGACGGCACCTGGCTCGGCGCGGCGCACGGCCTGTTCCTGCTCGCGGCCGTACACCTCGCCTACCTGACCTGGCCCGCGGCGCTGCTCACCGCGATTGCGCCGGTCCTGCCGCTGATGCTGCCGCAGTCGTTCGCCAAGGAACGGCCCAAGCGCTGGATGCTGGTCGCGTTGACCCTCGCCGGGCTGCCGGCCGCCGGCGCGATCGCGCTGAGTGCCTAGGCCTGGGAAAGCGTACGCGGTACGAACCACCGGCCTGGTGGTTTGTACCGGGTACGCTTCGCAAGCGCGGGGCGGTGGCCGTAGACAGGGCCCGTGCCGAAGCCGCTGCTGCGCCTGTTGCGACTCGAGGACTCGACCGCTGCCGAACGGCGGGCGACGGTCCTGCTCGCGGCGATGTTCTTCTTCTCGCTCGGCAGCACGTTCCTGCTGCGGCCGCTGCGCGACCAATTCGGAGTCGACCAGGGTGTCGATCGGTTCGTCTACCTCTACTCGCTGACGCTGCTCGCGACCGTCGTCTGCGTGCTGCCGTTCTGGTGGCTGGCGAATCGGATGCCGAGTCTGCGTTTCATCCCGATCGTGCAGCATGTCTGCGCTGCGGCGTTCGTGCTGCTCGCGTTCGGGCTGGCGTCGACCGACTACGACTGGAGTCGTCTGCCCTGGCTCGGCGAGGTGTTCTGGGGCGGGTTCAGCGCGATCAACGTCGTGATCCCGACGCTGGTGTGGATCCACGCGGTCGAACACTTCCGCCGCGAACAGGCGCGCCGATTGTTCGGGCTCGTCGCGGTCGGCGGCACGCTCGGTGCCGTGTTCGGCCTGTGGTTCTCGGGCTGGCTGTCCGGAACGGTCAAGGCGGCGCCCTGGGTCAGCGGCGTCGGCGCCGCGGTGCTGCTCGAGGGCGCGTTCGTGTGCTATCTGGCATCGCTGCCGGCGTGTCGGACGCTCAGCGCCGAAGCCGACGCCGATGCCGGAGCCGAACCCGCCGGATCCCGCGTCGCGGCGGGCGGCATCTTCGCCGGCCTGCGGCTGCTCGTGAGCGACGGATACGTCCGCGCGATCGGCTGCTACATGCTGATGATCGGCATGCTCGCGACCGCGTTCTACGTCGCGCAGACCGAGCTCGTCGGCGAGCAGATCGCGCAGGCTCGCAAGCAGCACACGATCCTCGCGAACATGGACTTCTGGGCCCAGAGCCTGGTGCTCGCGCTGCAGCTGTTCTGCACCGGGCGGCTGCTGCGGCGCTTCCCACCGACCGCGCTGCTGATCTCGCTGCCGGTGTTCTCGATCTTCGGGCTCGGTGCCTGGTGGCTGTGGCCGACCGTCGCCGCGATCTTCGCGATCCAGGTTCTGCGGCGCGGCGCGCAGTACGCGTTCGAGAAGCCGGCGCGCGAACTGCTCTACACACCGCTCGATCTCGAGACCAAACACAAGGCGAAGTTCCTGTTCGACACGTTCGCGTTCCGCCTCGGCGACGTGTTCGGCGCCGTGCTACAGGCCGAGCTGCGCCGGCACGACGTCGGTCTCGGCGGCATCGTCGTGGTCACGATCGTCGTCGCGCTGGTCTGGATCGCGCTCGGCTTCTATCTGGGCCGCCGGCGCCACGCCGCCGAGCGCCCCGCTCAGTCGAGTTCGTAGCGTAGCCAGCGGCACTCGATCGGGCCGTTGCGCACCGGATGCTTCCGGCTGCTGCGCAGCCGTAGCCAGCGTGCGAGGTCGGGATCGCCGCAGAGCACGTAGGCGAGCTTGCCGCCCGAGCCGTGCAGGAAGTCGCCGATCGCGCGCCAGTTCTCGGCCAGCCGCTCGGGGTTGTCGTGCAGGCGTTCGCCGTACGGCGGGTTCGCGACCACCACGTCCGGTCGGAACGGTGCGGCCCAGTCGCGCGCGTCGCCGTGGCTGAGTCGGACCTTGTCGGAGAGCTCGGCCGCGGCGAGTGCCTTGCGCGCGATCGCGAGCGCACCCGGATGCCGATCGTTGCCGGCGAGCGGTGGTAGATGTCGGGCACCGGCTGCCGCGCGCGCTTCGGCGTCGTCGTAGATCGTGCGCCAGGCGTCGAGGTCGACATCGCGCCAGCGTTCGAACGCGAAGCTCCGGCCGAGTCCCGGGGCGCGATCGGTCGCGATCCACGCCGCCTCGACCAGGAACGTCGCCGAGCCGCAGCACGGATCGACGAGCGGTCCGCGGCGGTCCCAGTCGGACAGCAGCAGCAGCCCGGCCGCGGTCGCCTCGTTGAGCGGGCTCTTGTGCTGGATCTGGCGGTAGCCGCGCTTGTGCAGCGGCTCGCCGCCGAGCTCGCGGTAGACGATCGCGTGGTCGTTCAGCAGCACGAGCTTGACCGGCAGGTCGGGGCGGTCGCGCTCGACGCTCGGGCGCTGGCCGTTCGCGGCGCGGAACTGATCGCAGATCGCATCCTTGGTGACGAGCACCGGGAAGCGCGTGTCGTTGGCCCAGCTGTCGCGCACCGAGCCGTCGACCGCGAGGGTCTGCAGGTGGGTGATGCTCTGCGACCAGTCGACGGTCTGCACCAGCGCGTAGAGTTCCTCGCGGTCGCGCGCCGGGCCGCGCGCGAGCTCCTGCTGCACACGCACCGCCGAACGCAGCCACAGGCACGCGCGGTAGCCGAGCGCGAGGTCACCCTCGAACTCGCAGGCGCCGCGGCGCACCGCGACGTCACCGGCGCCGACATCGCGCAGTTCGGTGGCCAGGACCTCCTCGAGGCCGAGCGTGCACGCGGCGTAGTAGCGGGCCAACGGCTGCCTCAGGATTCCGGCGCGCCCGGGCCGGCCGCAGCCGCGAAGTCGTCGGCGAACAGCGACACCGCGCTCAGCACGGGCGCTGCGGCCATCTCGATCAGCGAGCAGAAGCCCTTGCCGCGGTTGAACGCGGCGAGCTTCGCGAGCTTGTCGGCATAGCCCGGTCCGCGGCCGGCCTGCACGCCCTTCAGCACGTGCACGAACTGGTTGGTCTCCATGCGGCATGCCGGGCACTGCCCGCACTGCTCGGTCATGAAGAACTCGGCGATCTCGAGCGTCATCGTCACGACGTCGGTGTCTTCGTCGACGAGGCGCACCCCGCCGCAGCCCGGCGAGGTGCCGAGCGGCTTCAGCGTCTCGTAGGCGATCGGCACGTCGAGGTGCTCGGCCAGCAGGAACGCGCACGACATCGCCGGCAGGATCGCGCGCAGCGCGCGGCCCGATGCCAGCCCGCCGCCGACGTCGAAGATCAGCTCGCGATAGGTCGCGCCGAACGGCAGCTCGTGCACGCCGGGGTTCGCCACGGTGTCCGGCAGCGTGAACAGCAGCGTGCCCTTGCTCTCGGCGGTGCCGATCGCGGCGAACTCGGTGGCCGAATGGCGCGCGATCCACGCGACGTGCGCCAGCGTCTCGACGTTGTTGACCGTCGTCGGCTTGCCGAAGAGTCCGGCTTCGCCCGGGTACGGCGGCTTCTTGCGCGGTTTCGCCGGCTGATCGCCGCCCTCGATCGCGTTCAGCGCTGCGGTCTCCTCACCGGCGACGTAGGTCGTCGGCCCGCACGCGACCTCGACCGGGAACGGCAGCAGGTTCGCTGCGCTGGCCTCGCGCAGCGCCGCCTCGATGCTCGCGCGCGGCCCCGCCATGTCCTCGATCAGGTAGACGAAACCCTTGGTCGCGCCGGTCGCGAGGCCACAGAGCAGCAGCCCCTCGAGCACCGCGTGCGGATGGTGCTCGACGAGGAAACGGTCCTTGCTGCTGCCGGGTTCGTGTTCGCCGCCGTTGCCGACGACGTATTTCTGATCCGCCGCGGCCGCCGCCGCGAGCCGCCACTTCCGCGCGGTCGGGAACGCGGCGCCGCCGCGCCCGCGCAGTCCCGAGGCCTCGATCTCGTCGATCCACGCGGCGGGATCGTTGCGCTCGCGCCAGCGCCGGAGACCTTCGTAACCACCGCGCGCGGTGTATGCGGCGAGACCCTCCGGGGTGCGCGCGGATTCGGCGCCGGATCGCGGCGGCAGCAGCAGGGCGGGGGAGTCCACGGCCGGCACTGTAGGTCGGCCGTGGCCGGAAGCCCGGCGGAAATCCGGTCAGTGCACGACGCCGCCGACGACCGCCGACGCCCGCACCGGCCCGCTCGTCAGCTGCAGGGCCTGCAGCCAGGCTTCGACACCGAGCAACGCGCTCATGTTCGGGATCGCGATCGGCGCCGTTACGAGGGCACCTGCCGCCGGCGTGGCGAGCGTGACCCCGAACGCCGTCTGCAGCGCGGGTTCGATGACGAGCGGATACGTCGAGAGGTTGGGATCGAAGCTGCCGAAGATACCGAGCAACAGCTGCGAGCTGCCGGCAGTCGCGGTGACGGTCGTCGTCTGCCCGCGCACGAAACCGTGGTCGATGCGGATGCCGACGAGTTCCGGCACGAATGTGGCATTGCCGGTCATCGGCGGGCCGTTGACGGTGCCAAGCCCACCGCTGAAGGTCGAGCGCGCGACTTCCGCCAGGCTCGCTCCGGTCGTAGAAACGGCAAGTGCTGGCGCGCCCGGCACGAACCAGGGCGACCCGTATCCCCCGTTACCGCCCGAGACGATGGAGTCGGAGAGGAACAGTCTGCCGGAGTTGCCGGAGATGTTGGCTCCCGGCGATGGCGGGAGTCCGACGGCGGCGGAGCCGCCTCGGATACTGCACAACGACGCGACAACCGTCGCGTTGTCGATCGTGAGTCCGCTCGTCGATGCCCGGTGCGCGCCGAAGGGATCCCACGCCGCCGGGGTTCCTCCGAGGTCGCAGTCGGTCAGGCTGACGTAGCCCGAGGTCGCGATCAGTCCGGAGGTTTTTGCGTTGGACCATCCGATCCGGCAGTGATTCATCCGGACGTTGCCGCCGACGATCACGTGTGGCGTCCCGTAGCTGGTCCCATCGAAGACGCAGTCCTCGAACGTGATGTCGCCGCTTGCCTGCACTTGGTGTCCGAGCAGCGTCGTGGGGAGCAGCGACGCGAAGTGGAGATTGACGAAACGCGCGCGCTCGCCGCTGGGGATCAAGATCCTCGTGTCCACCGGCCCATTCGTCGGGCCCGTTCCGACCCACCCAGAGCCTCCCGCGGGACCGATCAGGGTGAGGCCCTTGTTCAGATGGAACGGGAGGTAGCCGACGTTGCTCGAGAGCAGCACGATGTCACCGGGCGTGGCCTGCGCAAAGATCGGCGTCAGATCGCTGGACGTGGCGTTCCAGACGGTCTGGGCGGGTGCAATCGAGAGCAGGACTGCCGAGGCGGCGACGGCGTGGAGCGTTTGCATGTTGTCTTCCCAGGAACGAGGTAGTGCGGGTGGGGCGACCCCCTGCGGATTCGATCGGGACGGTTGTCAGTGCACGACACCGCCGACGACTGCCGACGCCCGCACCGGACCGCTCGTCAGCTGCAGGGCCTGCAGCCAGGCTTCGACGCCGAGCAACGAGCTGACGTTCGGGATCGCGATCGGCGCCGTTACGAGGGCACCTGCCGCCGGCGTGGCGAGCGTGACCCCGAACGCCGTCTGCAGCACGGGTTCGATGACGAGCGGATACGTCGAGAGGCCGGGCTCGAGACTGCCGAAGATGCCGAGCAGCAGCTGCGAGCTGCCGGCGGTCGCGGTGACGGTCGTCGTCTGCCCACGCACGAAGCCGTGGTCGATGCGGATGCCGACGAGTTCCGGCACGAGCACGGCGTTGCCAGCGGTCGCCGGGCCGTTGACGGTGCCGGTGCCGCCGATCAGGCTGTTGCGCGCGAACTCAGCCCTGGCCGCTCCGACCGTCGACACCGCGAGCGCTGCCGCACCCGGCCCGTACGTCTGCCACGAAGGGCCGCCGTCACCACCGACGACGGTGGAGTCGCTCAGGTACAGCTCTCCGGAACTACCGATGATCTCGATGCCAGGTGAAGCCGGCAGCAGCTGGTTCGAGTTGTAGTCCCAGTCGGCGTGGCCGCCGGTCATCGTGCAGCGCGACGCGACGACCGTTGCGTCGACTATGGTGAGTCCGCTGGTGGCGTTCCAGGGGAAGCTGAACGGGTCCCAACCCGCCGGATGGCCAACGAGGTCGCAGTCGGTCAGGCTGACGAAACCCGAGAACGCTCTCAGCCCCACCGTGGTCATGCTGGGATGATTCAAGATCCGACAATGGTGCATGCGCACGTCGCCAGCGACCGAGACGTTCTCCGTGTGATTCGAGTACGTCTCGATCGTCCCGGCGAAGCTGCAGTTGTCGAAGGTGACGCTGCCGGCCGCCGCGACGTGATGTCCGGCGGCCG
The DNA here is from genome assembly GCA_020425925.1 of Planctomycetota bacterium. GTDB lineage: Bacteria > Planctomycetota > UBA1135 > UBA1135 > UBA2386 > JAGQRA01. Next base: position 12,728 of record JAGQRB010000903.1, on the reverse strand, counting down.
ATTGAGCGAGAAGCGAGAACGCGAAGTTCACATTGACGAGATGCGCGTGCTGGCCAGGCGGGACGAGGATCGACGAGTCGTACCGTTGGCCAATACCGGAACTGTCGTAGATCGCGGCCCCGGGGTTGCCAATTAGCGTAAGACCCTTGTTCAGTGTGAATGGCACGTAGCTGTTCGAGCCCGAGAGGAGCACGATGTCGCCGGGCGCAGCCTGCGCGAAGATCGGCGTCAGATCGGGCGACGTCGCGTTCCACACGGTCTGTGCCGGTGAGAGCGAGAGCAGGACTGCCGAGGCGGCGACGGCATGGAGACTTCCCATGTCGATCCAGACTAGCTCTCGGCCCGGACGGGCCTCAATCCCCCCGAGGACGTAGCGTCGGCGTCTCCGCGGCGATGAAGCCCGCTGCCGAAGGACGAGTTCGCTGTAACCGCGGGGCCGCGCGGTGCACAGGGGCGCGTGCTACCATGCGAACGACAATGGACGCCCGGACCGTCACGACCGCCGACGACCTGCTCGGACTCTCGGAGCCCGGCTACCGCTTCGAACTCGTCCGCGGCGAGCTCCGACGGAAGACGGGCGCCGGGCACTGGCACGGCGCGGTGACGAACCTGCTTACGGAGTTCCTCGCACGCCACGTCCGCACGAACGGTCTCGGCCTGACCTATGCCGCCGAGACCGGCTTCCTGCTGGCTCGCCTGGTCTGGGTCGTCGATCCGTGGCAGCGGACCGTCACGGTCTTCCGCGCGCGCGACGCGATCCGTTCGCTGCGCGGTGACGATGTGCTCGACGGCGAGGACGTCGTTCCCGGCTTCGCCGCGCGTGTTGCCGAGCTGTTCCCCGCGCCCGTTCCGCCGAAGGGCTGAAGCCGATCCGGTTCGGCCCGTATGCTGCTCCCCGACGGATGACCGAGCCGAGCGACGCCGAGATCACCCAGCTGCTGACGCGTTTCCGCGACGGCGATGCCGATGCCGGCGAACGGCTCGTGCCGCTGCTCTACGCCAGTCTGCGTGCCCGGGCCGAGAGCCTGATGCGCGGCGAGTCGCGCGAGGTCACGCTGCAGCCGACCGTGTTGGTGCACGAGGCCTGGCTGCGACTCTGTCGCAGTCCGGGGGGCGAATGGCGCGATCGCGGCTTCTTCCTGCGGCTCGCGGGCCGCGTCATGCGCAACGTGCTCGTCGATCGCGCGCGCCGCAAGCGGCCGGCGGTCGCCGATGGCGTCGATCCCGAGACGCTCGCGATCCCGATCGGCCCCGGTGCCGACGACCACGTCGAGGTCCTGAGCCTGCACGAGGCGCTCGAACGGCTGGCGGAACGGGACCCCGAGCTCGCGGACCTCGTCGACATGCGGTTCTTCGGCGGCGTGACGCTCGAAGACGCGGCCGAGGTGCTCGGCCGGTCGCGGGCCGCGGTCCACCGTTCGTGGGAGCTGGCGCGGACCATCCTGCTACGCGAGCTGCGGCGCGGCGACCCCGAGAGCGATCGGTGAGCGATTCTGCGGGAAACCGGGGGCGGTGCCGACGCCAGGGACGCTGACCCACGATGACCGAGAGCAGGCGACCCGACTGGCAGACCGTCCGCGAGCTGTTCGAGAGCTGCGTCGATCTCGAGCTTGCCGCGCGGACGGACCGTCTCGCGGCCGCCGATCCGATGGTCCGGGCCGAGGTCGAGACGCTGCTGCTCGACCACGCCCGCTCCGGCGATCGTCTGCAGCCCGACCTTCTGCACCGCGCGGTCCTCGACGCGTTCGGGATGCCGGTCGCGGTCGGCGACTCGATCGCGGGCTACCGCCTGGTCGGCGTGCTCGGCCGCGGTGGCATGGGAACGGTGTTCCGCGCCGAGCAGGAGCGGCCGCGCCGGGAGGTCGCGATCAAACTGCTCGACACCGTGTTCGCGGGCGGCGATGCCGAGCGTCGCTTCCAGCTCGAGGCCGAGGTGCTCGGGCGCTTGCAGCACGAGGGCATCGCCCGGATCCACAGCGCCGGCGTGCACGAGGAACGCACCGCCGCCGGCGTCGTGCGGCTGCCGTACTTCGTCATGGAGTACGTCCCGGACGCCCTGACGATCGACGTCTGGCGCGGGGCCGCCGACCGCAGCGAGGCCGAGGTGCTCGGTCTGTTCGCGCAGCTCTGCACCGCCGTGCAGCATGCCCACGAGCGCGGGGTCGTGCACCGCGACCTCAAGCCCCACAACGTGCTCGTCGACGGGAGCGGGCGGGTGCGCGTGATCGACTTCGGCATCGCGCGTGGGCCGGGGAACGAGGAACGCGGATTGACCCGCACCGGCGACCTGATCGGCACGCTGCGCTACATGAGCCCCGAGCAGGTGCGTGGCGAGCCGCTCGTCGACACCAGGACGGACGTGCATGCGCTCGGCGTGATCCTGTTCGAGCTGCTGGCGCAGCGTTCGCCGTTCGATGTCCAGGGGCGCAGCTTGCCCGAGGCCGGTCGCATCCTCGCCGAGACGTCGCCGCAGCCGCTGCGTGCGTGCCTGCCGGCGGCGGATGCCGATCTCGAGCTGATCCTCGCGACCGCGATGGCGAAGGACCCGGGGCGGCGCTACGGCACCGCCGGCGCGCTCGGTGAGGACCTCGCACGCTATCGCGCGCGCCAGCCGATCAGCGCGCGGCCGCCGAGCGCGACCTATCAGCTTGCGATGTTCGCGCGGCGCCGCAAGGCGCTGGTGTTCGGCGGACTCGCCTTCCTCGCGGTCGCGATCGGCGGCGGCGTGACCAGCGCGGTCTACGCGCTGCGGGCCCACCGCTCGGAGGTGCGCGCGGTCGCCGAGGCGGCGCAGAAGGCGGCCGCCGTGCGCCGTGTATTCGACGGCGCGATCGCGACCGTGCTGGACGTGCCGAAGAAGCTGGTCGGTGTGCCGGGTGCGACCGCCCTGCGGCGGGACGTCATCGCTGCCGCATTCGAGCAGCTCGAGTTCGTCGCGCACGAAGCACCGCTCGACGACGACATGCGGGTGTCGCTGGCGCGCGCCTACCTCGACCTCGCCGGTGTGCAGGGCGCCTCGGCCGTCGGCAACGTCGGCGACAAAGCCGCGGCGCAGGCGAGCCTCGATCTGGCGCTCGAGCACGCGCGCCACGTCGCCGCCGCGCGGCCGGACGACCGTTCGGCGTTCGGCCTGCTGTTCGAGGTCGAGATGTCGGTCGCGGAGTTCGACTGGCGCTACGATCGCGCCGGCCGTTTCGAGGACTCGTGGGACGCCGTGCGCGCGACGCTCGAACGCCTGCGCGTGTTGTCCGAAGCCGAGGACCCCAGACTGCTCAACGCGACGGCCACCGTGTTGGTGCAGGAAGGTCACCTCGGGCTCGCGCGTCGCGAGCCCGCTGTCGCCGTCGAGCACTTCCGCGCGGCGATCGAGCGGTATCGGCGCGCCGGACAGCAGACCGAGGTGGGGCGGCGCGAGCGGCTCCGCATGGCGTTGGCGCGCCGATTCGAAGCGATCGCCTGTGAGCTGAGCGGCGATGCCGCTGCGGCGCGCGCCGCGCTCGAGGCCGCGATCGAGTCGATGGCGTTCGCTGCCGATCACCCCGAGGACGTGCTGGCGCGGCAGCTCGTGGCGACCCTGCAGATGGAGTACGGTGTCGCACTCGTCGACGCCGGCGAGCTCGCTGCCGGCGAAGCGCAGATGCGTGCCGCCTGTGCGGAGCACGAGCGGTTGTTCGCCGCGGATCCGCAGAACGCCGCTGCCGCCTCGACGCTCGCGGCTTCGGTCCATCGCCTCGCCGATCACCTCGCGACCGCCGCCGCGGCGACCGCGGATGCGGCCGAACGCCGGCGGGAGTTCACGGCGGCGCGCGCGCTTGCGGTCCGGGGCCTCGAGCTCGCGTTGCCGTTGCGGGAGCGCAGCCGCGACATGGTCAACGTCTTGGTCGTCGCCGAATGCGAGCGCATCCGCGATCTCTGCGACGAAGCGCTGCGCTGAACGGGATTCGCGCGATTCCGCGGGAAACCGATCGGTCCCGCCGCGCTTTCGCGGCATGAACCGATCCTTCGACCCCACGCGCTCCGCCGCACTCGTGGCGTTCACCCTGACCACGGGGGTGCTGACGGCGCAGATCCCCGATCGCACCGATGAGTTCCTGCACTTCCCCGTCGCGCGGCTCGGCGGCGAGATCCGCGGTATCGCCGTCGCGCCGTCCGGGACGGTGTACACCGCCGACGGCAACCCGAGGCTCGTCGCGTTCGACCCGGCGACCGGCGCGCGGACCACGTTGCTGTCGGGGCTGCCGCTGTCGCGGCCGGCGATGCTGCGCCTCGGCGACGGCCGACAGCTCACCGGCAACGATCTGGTGCTCGTCGACTGGAACACCGAAGAGACCACGACCTGCTGCGACGGCCGCGTCTTCCGGATCGATCCGGTGACGGCCTCGTCGTCGGTGCTCGCGTCCGGCAATCCGCAATACACCGACGCCGATCCCTACGGTGTCGCGTTCGGTCCCGGCGGCGCGTTCGGCGACTACCTCTATGTCACGGACTTCCAGGGCGCAACGAGCCATCCGCCGCTGATCTATCGGATCGACGGCAGCGGCGTCGCATCGCCATGGTTCACCGCCAGTCAGTGGACGACGGCGTCGACGCCGCGCTGTCTCGAGTTCGGCACCGCCGCGTTCGGCGGCGACCTGTTCGTCACCGATCTCGACAGCGCGACGATATGGCGCATCGACGCGACGCCATCGGCCAGTGCGTTCGTGACCGGGCTCGACGTCGTCGCGATCGCCGCGGCGACCAACACCGCCTGGGGCAGCTTCCTCTACGTGCTGGCGCAGGGCACTACGGGCACCGATCTCTACCGCGTCGATCCGGTCGGCAACCTCGAACTCGTGATCGACGAGATCCCGGGCAAGCCGACCTACGCCGCGCTCGCATTCCGCCCCGACGGCGTCGTACTCTGGGTCGGCGTCGGCCGCCAGCTCTACCAGGTCGTGCCGAGCAGCCTGCAGCTCGCTGCGACCCCGAACCCGGTGATGGCGGGACAGACTCTGCAGGTCGCGACGACGGGCGGCGTCCCGGGCAAGCCGGCGCTGCTGGTCGGCGACGAGCTGGCAGGCCAGGCCTTCTCGCCGCCCGGCATTCTCGCCCTCGGGACGATGAACACGACCGGCAGCTGGACGCTGCAGTATCCGGTCACGGCGGCGCTGAGCGGGCTCGGCGTGCGCGTGCAGGCGGTCTCGCTCGATGGCAACGACGACTACGTCGCCAGCACGAAGGTCGATCTCGTGTTCCAATAGGCTCGGTCGCGAGTTTTCGCGGTCCCGTGAACCCGCGGGACCGGCCGCGGCAATCCACACCGCGTGACTTCGCTCACCCCCGAGATACTGCTCGCCGACTCCGCGTGGCTGCGCAGTCTGACCCGGCGCCTCACGAGCAACGCCGACGCCGCCGCCGACCTCGCACAAGAGGTCGCGGTCGCCGCGCTCGGTGCCGGCTCGCAGGCGATCGGTCGCGGTTGGCTCGCGGCGGTCGCACGCAACCTCGCCGGCCTCGGCCGGCGGCGTTCGGCGCGCGAGGCCGCTCGTCTGCGTCGGCTGACCGTTCCCGAAGCGGCGCAGTCGGCAGCCGAGCTCGTCGCCAGCGCCGAGCTGCAGCAGCGCGCGGTTGCGGCCGTGCTCGCGCTGGCGCCGCAGTACCGCGACACCGTGCTGCTGCGGTTCCTGCGCGGCATGTCGCTCGAGCAGACTGCCCAGCACCTCGGGGTGCCCGTCGAGACCGTGCGCACGCGTCAGAAGCGTGCGCTCGCGCAGCTGCGCAGCCGCCTCGTTCCGCGGCGGATCCGCACGCTCGTCGGTCTCGGCTCGATCCTGTCGTTCGCCGGTGCCATGAAAGCCAAACTCTTCGTCGCGGCGACCGCCGCGGTTCTTCTGCTCGGACTGGGCACGGCGGCGCTCTGGTCGCCACCGTCGGATCCGGCTCCGCCGCCCGTGAGCGCGCCTGCGGTTGCCGCTGCGCAGGTCGACGTGGGTGAGCCCGAGCCCGCCGTCGCCCAGGAGCCGCGAGCCGAGCGGACCGAGGTCGCGCCCGACCCGAACGAGGAGCCGCCGGCGAGCGCGCCGCCCGAACCACCCGTGGACGCCGGGTCGATCCGCGTGACTGTCGTCGGTCAGGATGGACGAACGCCGATCGCGGGGATGGGTGTTCTCTGCCGCGAGAGCCAGGGGCCGGCGACCCAGACGAAGTCCGACGCCAATGGCGAGGCACGCTTCCCGGAACTGGCTCCGGGGACCTACCACGTGAGTCTCGCGAGCGGATTCGGGCTGCCCGCCAAGGTCGTCGAAGGCGCCGAGCGGCAGCTCACGCTGAGGGCGACGCCGGGCAAGCCCGTTCGCGGTCAGGTGCTCGATCCCGCCGGCGTGCCCGTGGCCGGCGCCGAGATCTTCATGATGCACGCCGGTGCGTGGCCGGCGTGGCCGTTCCCGCTCGGCAGTTCCGCGGCCGACGGCACGTTCGAGCTCGATGGCGTCGTGGAGCACCAGTCGATCGGCGCGCGCCATCCACACTTCGGGGTCTCGAAGCTCGGTGTCCTGCGCAAGGGCGCCGACGGTGCCCGCTACGAGGACGTCACGATCCGGTTCCAGTCGGCGGGGACGTCCCGCCTCTCGGGTCGCGTCGTCGACGCCCAGCGACGGCCGGTCGCGAACGCGTGGGTGCAGGTCGCTCCCGTGAACGGCCGTGCGGTCGACATCCGACCCGATGGGTCGGCCGTGATGCCGGCGCCGGCGGAGCTCGTGTACACCGACGGCAAGGGCGAGTTCGTCGCGGCGTGGCAGCGCGCGGGCGAGCACGAGGTCTACGTCTTCCATCGGGGCTTCGCGCCGAGCTCGTCGAGGGTCGAGCTCACCTTGCACGCCGAGGCGCGCGTCGAGGTCGAGCTGTTGCCGGGCGCGACTCTGAAGGGAACCGTGCGCGACGAGAACGGCGAACCGGTCGACGAGGTGTCGGTGCGGTGCAAGGGGCTGAAGGCGCCGCAGAAGTTCTTCCAGAGTACGGGCAAGAGTGGCGAGTTCGAGTTCGCCGACCTGCCCGCCGGCACCCTCGTGATCGAATCGCTGAAGACCGGCTTCTCGCGGGCGAGCACCGAGATCGAGATCTCGGGTACCGGCGAGTTCCGCGTCGATCCGGTGTTGTCCGTCGGCAACGCGATCTCCGGTCGCCTGCTCGCCGCCGACGGCACGCCGCTGGTGAAGTGGTTCGTCACGACGGCGCGGCGGTCCGGGCGCTATGCCCGGACCGGCGACAACGGCAGGTTCCGGCTCACCGACTGTGCCGCGGAAGGCAACGTGCTGCTGTTCCGGCCGGACTTCGGTCAACCGATCCAACTCCGGGTCGAGGATGTCGCGCCTTCGAGCGAGGAACGGGTCTACTACGTGCCGGCAGACGCCGTGCCGAGTGCGCACCTGCGCGGCCAGTGTCTCGATGCCGCCGGGGCGCCGCTGCCCGACGTCACGATCCGACTCTTCCAGGAGCACGATGTCGTGCACCGGGGTACGAAGACGCAGGCGGACGGCACGTTCGACATCGGTCCGCTGCCGTCAGGCACCTATCGGATCGTGCCGCGGCACGAGACGGCCACGTTCGAGGCGTTTGACCGCACTCTGCAAGCGCACGAAGAGGTCGATCTGCCGCCGATCCGGGCGAGGTGACCTCCGCGTTTGGGGGAAGCGGGCGCGGCCCGTAGGATTCGACGCCCCGTGCCGCTCCGGCGCGTCCCCTCCGATGCAACCCTTTCTCCTGAGCCATGTCCTCGCCGCGATCATCGCGATCGGCGGGGTCGTTCCGCACACTCCCTCACACCCGGACGCCGCGATCCCGGACGCCGGGAGCGCCCGCCCCACCCGTCCCGACGAGGGCATGTGGCCGTTCGACGGCCTGCCGCTGCAGTACCTCAAGGACGAATACGGCTTCGAGCCGACGCCGGAATGGCTCGAGAAGGTCCGGCTGAGCTCGGTGCGCTTCGATACCGGCGGCTCGGGTTCGTTCGTGTCGCCGAACGGGCTCGTGATGACGAATCACCACGTCGCGCTGACGACGCTGCAGAAGATCAGCACGCCGGAGAAGGACTGGGTCAAGGACGGCTTCAGCGCGCGGCTCTACGGCAGTGAGCCGAAGGGCGAGGACCTGACGCTGCGCCAGCTCATCGAGATCAAGGACGTCACCGCCGAGGTGACGGCGTTCAAGGCCGACGACAAGACCGAGGCCGGCAACGAGTGGCGCGCCAAGGTCGAGGAGATGACGGCGAAGCTCAGCGACGATGCGAAGCACATCACGGCCGAGCTCGTGACGCACTACTCCGGGCAGCAGTATCGGATCTACGTCTACAAGGTCTACGACGACGTACGCGTGGTGTTCGCGCCCGAGAAGCAGGTCGCGTTCTACGGCGGTGACCTCGACAACTTCACCTATCCGCGCTACTGCCTCGACTGCGCGTTCTTCCGGGTCTACGAGAACGACAAGCCGATCGACAGCAGCAAGCACTTCTTCCAGTGGAACAGCAAGGGCTCCGAGGTCGGTGACCTCGTTTTCGTGTCCGGTCACCCGGGCGACACCGAACGGTTGCTGACCTACGAGGAGATGGAGTTCCGGCGCGACGTCTTCGTGCCGCAGATCGTCAGTGCCTATGCGCGCGCGAAGGAGCGCTACGAGCAGATGATGGCACGCAGCGAGGACGCCGCGTTCCAGCTGCGTGACACCTACTTCGGCATCTCGAACACGCTGAAGGCGTTCACCGGGCACCTCGCCGGGCTCCGTGACCAGGAGCAGCTCGACAAGATCAAGCAGCGCGACGAGGAGCTCATCGCCAAGGCCGACTCGCCCGAGGTCAAGGCCGCGTTCGAGACCATCGCGGGGGAGATGGCGAAGCTCGGCGAGAAGTTCGCGGGCGAGCGCGTCAACCCGCAGGAGCTGCTCGAGGAGACCTCGCGCGTCACCGACAACGTGCTCGCCGATGCGAAGGGCACGATCAACCGCGCGCGATTCGCGGTCTACGGCAAGTCGGTGTATCCCGACGCGACGTTCACGCTGCGGCTCGCGTTCGGCACCGTCAAGGGCTACGAGGCCGGGACCACGAAGGTGGCGCCGTTCACGACGTTCTACGGGCTCTACAACCGCAATCTCGGCATGGGCAACGAGCCGCCGTTCGACCTGCCCGCGCACTGGCTCGAGAAGCGCGGCAAGCTCGATCTCGGCACGCGCTACAACTTCGTCTGCGACGCCGACATCATCGGCGGCAACTCGGGCAGCCCGGTGATCAACCGCGATGGCGAGGTCGTCGGCCTGATCTTCGACGGCAACATCGAGTCGCTGCCCGGCAACTTCTGGTTCGACGACGAGGTCAACCGCGCGGTCAGCGTGCACACCGGCGGCATGACCGAAGCGCTCGTGAAGATCTACGAGGAGAGCGACCTCGCGCGCGAGCTCCGCGACGGCAAGTGAGCGAGCCCTTCGACTGGCAGGAGCGCTTCCGCCGCGTCCACATCTTCCGCAACCTCTCCGACGAGGAGGCCGGGCGCGTGCTCGCCGTCGTCGAGCGCCGTTCGCTCCCCGCCGGCGAGGTGTTGTTCACCGAAGGCGACCCGCGGGCGCGCATGATCGCGATCCTGCAGGGCCGCGTGACGTTGACGCGGCTCGACGTCACCGGCGAGCCGCGGCCGGTCGAGACGCTGGTACGCGGTGACCTGCTCGGCGAGGGCATGCTCAACGCCGGTACGGTCCATTCGACGACCGCGACGACGGCGACCGCGGTCGAGGTGGCGATCCTGCGCCGCGACCGCCTGCAGCAGCTCTTCGAGGTCGATGCGACGCTCGAGAAGCGCATGCTCGCGAGCCTGCTCGACGCGATCGTGACGCGTTTCGACAGCCTGATGTTCCGCACCACGGGCCACACCCAGGCGTTCTCGACCGGACTCACCCGCGCGGAACACGATCTGCTCGGCGACGGGGTGGTGCAGGCCGAAGCCTACTTCGGGCTGCAGACGATGCGCGCGCTCGGCAACTTCGAGATCGGCGGCGTCCGGCTCAACGCCTACCCCAATCTCGTGCGCGCGCTCGCGCTGGTCAAGAAGGCCTGCGCGCTCGCGAATCGTGAATGCGGCGTGCTCGATGCCGGCATCGCGGCGGCGATCGCCGAGGCTGCCGACGAGGTCGCGATCGGCAAGTTGCACGACCACTTCGTTGTCGACGTCCTGCAGGGTGGCGCCGGCACCTCGACCAACATGAACGCCAACGAGGTGATCGCGAATCGCGCGCTCGAGCTGCTCGGCCACGAGAAGGGCGACTACGCCCACTGTCACCCGAACAACCACGTCAACTGCTCGCAGTCGACCAACGACGTCTACCCGAGCGCGCTCAAGCTCGCGATGATCCTCAGCAGCGAGCGGCTGATCGGTTGCGTCGAGGAACTCGCCGCCGCCTGCGATCGCAAGGCGAGCGAGTTCGCCCGCGTCGTCAAGATGGGACGCACCCAGCTGCAGGACGCGGTGCCGATGACACTCGGCCAGGAGTTCGCCGCGTTCGCGCGGACCCTGCGCCAGGAACTCGACGAGCTGCAGGCTGCGCGCGGCAAGCTGCGCACGCTCAACATCGGCGGCACCGCGATCGGCACCCGGCTCAACGCGCCCGCCGGCTATCCCGAACGGGCGCTCGCGCACCTGCGTGCGATCACCGGCCTCGACCTCGCGCTCGCGCCCGATCTGATCGAGGCGACGCAGGACACGCAGGCGTTCGTGATGTTCAGCTCGGCGCTCAAGAGCCTCGCGGTCAAGCTGTCGAAGGTCTGCAACGACCTGCGTTTGCTGTCGTCGGGGCCGCGCGCGGGTCTGTCCGAGATCCGCTTGCCTGCGCGCCAGCCCGGCAGCTCGATCATGCCGGGCAAGGTCAACCCGGTGATCCCCGAGGTCGTCAATCAGGTCGCCTACCGGGTGATCGGCAACGACCTGACGGTGACGCTCGCCGCCGAGGCCGGCCAGCTCCAGCTCAATGTCATGGAGCCGGTGATCGCCGCGTCGATCCTCGAATCGCTGAAGATCCTCGCCAACGCGGTCAGCACGCTGCGGATCAACTGCATCGACGGTATCGAAGCCGACGAGGCGCAGTGCCGGCGCTACGTCGAGAACAGCATCGGTCTCGTCACCGCGCTCGTGCCGGTGATCGGCTACGAGGTCTCGACCAGCGTCGCTGCCGACGCGCTGCGGTCGGGGCGATCGGTTGCCGAGGTCTTGCGTGAGCGCGGCCTCTACTCCGAGGCGGTGGCTGCTGCGATCGCGCCCGAACGCATGGCGAACCCGGAGTGACGTGACGCGGCTGCCGATCGGCCGCCGGCGGAAAGCGCTCTACGCGGCGCTCGTGACGCTGACGACGCTCGCGGTCGCGGAACTCGGCGCCCGCGGCTTCGTCGCCGCGGCGGTGAATCCGCGCTGGCGTCATCACGAGCAGCTCGTCGCGGCGGTCGGCCTGCCGGCGCTCAACGAGATCCTCGAGCCCGACCCCGAGCTGTTCTGGCGGCTTCGCGCCAACGTCGAGGCGCGGCGCGTCACCGGCGCGGTCGGCGATTCGGGGCAGCTCGCGTTCACGGTGTCGACCGATGCGGCGGGTCGCCGGATCACGCCCGGCGGCGTCGACGACGGTGGCACCGCCCGCAGGGTGCTCCTGCTCGGCGACTCGTGCACGTTCGGCCTCGGCGTCGAGAGCGATCGGACCTTCGCGGCGCTGCTGCAGGAGCGACTGCCGGACACCCGCTGCATCAACGCGGGGGTGCCCGGCTACTCGTCGTTCCAGGGCCATCACCAGTTCGACGAGATGGAGCTCGCGCGCCCACCCGTCGCGACGATCGTGACGTTCCTGTTCAACGACAAATCGCACTGGGATGGCCGCAGCGATCCCGAGCAGGCCGCGGCGCGGCGCGGGGTCGGGGCCTGGCTCGCGCGGCACAGCCGACTGTTCCAGCTGCTCGCGGCGCTGGTCCGAGGCACTCCGGATCCGGCTGCCGATTCGCCGCAGGCGCCGCAGGTCCGGCGTGAGCGTCTGTCGGATCGCGAGTACGAAGTCGAGCTGCGGGCGATCGTGCGGCGCTGCGCGACGCTCGGCAGCACGCCGATCCTGGTCGTCTGGCCGCTGCGCAGCCAGATCGGCGGTGGCGACGGCGACCGGGCGGCACGCAGGAAGCAGGAGGTCGTGCGCCGGCTCGCGGGCGAGCTCGAGCTGCCCCTCGTCGACCTCGTAGCGACCTTCCGCGGCGCTGCCGCGAGCGGGCTGTTCCTCGATGTCGTGCACGCGAACGAACGCGGCCACGCGCTCGTCGCTGGCGCGATCGAGCCGGTGCTGCGTCCCATCCTCAGTCGCTAAGTCGCTTTCAGAAAACGATATGGGACCTGACGCGGGCCGGCCCTTGCTAGAATGAATCATTCATTCTAGTGTGCGGGCTTGGTTGCCCGCGCGATCTCCCGACCGACCATCCCTGCCGACCGCGCACTGGCCCGTGCCGACGCGATCGTCGCCGCCGCGGCCGCGACGTTCGCTCGCTTCGGGCTGAAGCGGACCCAGATGGCCGACATCGCGGCCGCCGCCGCCGTCGCGCTCGGCACCCTCTACCGCTACAGCCGCAGCAAGGAGGCGCTGTTCGGCGCCGCGCTCCGGCTGGCGCTGCACGCGCCGCGCCCGGAGATCGAGGCCGCGCTCGCCGACCCGGCGCCGAGTCGCGCGGCGATCGAGCGCTTCTTCGCGGCGTT
>JAGQRB010000902.1 GCA_020425925.1 Planctomycetota bacterium | reverse complement strand
TGCGCCGGCTGCAGCGGCGACTCCTGCTCGCGGTCGGCGACGTCGGCGGATTCCTCGCGGTCGTCCGCGGCGACGTGCCGCGGCCACTCGTCGCCGACGAGACCAACCAGTTGCGCGGGCGCTGGCTGACGCTGCTCGACGGACCTTGGTGTGACGGCGATCCGCTGGCCAGCGCCGAGCAGGCGGTCGCGCTGCTCGACGCACTGCTCGGCCTCGGCTTCGTGAGTGAGACCGAGCAGATCGCCGAGCTCGCCCATCAGCGTTTCCCGGCCGCCACCGAACTCGCCGCCCGCCGCGACGAGGCGCGCGCCGAGCTCGCGTTCGAGGCCGGCCTGCGGCGCCTGCTCTACCGCGGCTACCGCGACGGCGACGTCGCCGATCTGCGGCAGGTGCTCGAGCGGTTGCGTGCGGTCGCCGAGCGCGCGCTCGGTCGCGATGTCGTCGGCGAACCCGAACGGTTCGTCGTGCCGCTGGTCGGCGAGCTGGTCGACCCGTTCCGCGGCGAGCTCGCCGCGCATCTCGAGCGCTACAACCGTCACCTCGTGCTCGGCCGGCGTTCGGGTGGCGTCGCCGAGGGCATGCTGTTGACCCGGCTGTCGGTGCGCGAGCTGCCGGCGGATCCGCTGCTGACGTTGCCCGGCCGCTGCTTCGAGGTCGTCGCGGTCGATCGCGACGTGCGCGCGTTCTCGGGCGTCGTCGGCGGCGACATCGCCGGGGTCGCGCTGCTGAACCACTTCCTGATCGACTACGACGCGGTGCGCGAGTGGGCCGAGACGATCGCCGACCGGCGACGCGTCGCCGCCGCCGACGGCGATGCGCTGGCGCGCGACGCGCTGCCGCGCGACCCCGGCTTCGATCCGCTCGACGTCGCATTCCGGCTGGCGCTGCTGTCCCCCGTTCGGGACACCGGGCTCGAGGCGGCGGTGCTCGACACCATCCGGCACCACGAGCGCCAGCACCTCGTCGATTCGTTCCACTACCTGCCGATCGCGAGCCACCTCGGGCGCGGGCTCGGGCTGATGTTCGAGATCGGACTGTCGCCGGCGCTGATCGAGGCCGAGATGGAACGCCGCGCCGAGCTCGCCTCGCTGGCGGTGTCGCCGCACACCGAGCTGGTGCTGGCGCACATCGTCGATTTTCTCGGCGATCCCGGCATCGAGTCACCACACCACCGCGGTTTCGGGGCGCTGGCGCAACAGCTGTCGCGCCGCTTCGAGCAGCTCGGGGTCTCGCCCGACGCCGCGCTGCCGAGTCGCTGGCACCTGCTCGACATGGAACTCGTCCGGCGGGCGGCCCGCGATCTGCTGGCGCGGCTGCCCTGACCGGTTGCCGTCGGTCCGATGCTGTCGGCGCGGCACGGACTTTGTATTCTGACGCTTAGGCCCGAAGTGGGTCTGCACCGGCCCCGTTCGCTGCGGAGTCGGTCAGGACCGCTGCCCGCACGAGCCGAAATCACGGAGGTATGACGATGTTGCGCACGCTCACGAATCGCCCGCTGCTGACCCTCGCCGCATTGCTCGCGTTCGGCGCCGCGGCAGCGGCCCAGGATCCCGATCCGAAGGCACCCGACCCGGAGATCCCGGCCAAGGTCGACCAGCTCGAGGACTGCGTCAAGGACCGCAAGCTCGAGCGCGATGCCGAGGGCGTGACGGTCATCGACACGCTGATGCAGAAGATCCAGGCCGGGGTGAACGAGAAGGACCAGAAGGAGATCACCGACGCGCTCGGCGACGTGCTCAACAAGGGCAAGGTGCGGCCGCCGCAGGACACCGGACTCTACGTCGCGGCGATCAAGGCGCTGGCGTACTGCGGCGAGGACGGCGCCGACATCCTCGCCAAGGCCTACGAGGGCAAGCGCTTCAAGCACCACAAGGACTGGGTGCCGCTGCGCGTCGAGCTGCTGCGCAGCGTCGGCAAGACCAAGGACGAGTCGCAGATCAAGATGCTGGTCGACGAGGCTCGGCGCAGCCCCGAGCCGGCGCTGATGGCCGCCGCCGGCGAGGCGCTCGGCAACTTCGAGGACGCGCCGGAGAAGGTCCGCAAGGAGGTCGTCGACGACCTCATCAAGCGTTGGGGCGAACTCGATCAGCTGGCCTCGCAGCTCGGTTCGGGCAACATCCAGGCCGCCAACGCCCGCAGCATCCTGGCCGCGACCAGCGACAAGTGGAACAACACGCTCGCCAAGCTGACGCGGCAGAACTTCCAGAAGTTCGTCGACTGGCAGAAGTGGAACAACAAGAACCGCAACGAGGAGTGGAAGTAGCGGCGCGTTCGGCCGTCGGTAGCTCGTCGCCATGCCGATCCGCTCGTTCGCCCTGCCCGTCGTCGTCCTGGTTCTGATCGGGACGGTCGTCTGGCTCGGCTGGGAGGCGC
>JAGQRB010000901.1 GCA_020425925.1 Planctomycetota bacterium | reverse complement strand
AGGCGCGCGAGCCCGCGAAACACGAGGTTGCGCACCGCGGCTTCGGACTTGCCGAGCGCGTCGCCGACCTCGGCCTGCGACATGCCGATCAGCCGGTGCAGCACGATCGCCTCGCGCTGCTCGTCGGTGAGCTCGTCGAATGCCGCTTCGAGCCGGGCGACATCCTCGTGCCGCATCGCGTGCTGGCTCGGCGACAGCGTGCGGTAGCAGCGCATCAGCTCCTGGTCGATCGCGGTGGCGGCCAGCTCGCGCGCGGGGCTGCGGCGCGCGGCGCCGTGGAAGTCGGCCTTGGCGCGGATCTTGTTCAGCACGCGTCGGAACAGCCAGCCCTTGAACGCGTGCACGCCGCGATAGTCGAACGTCGAGAGGTCGGCGAGCACCTCGGCGCAGACCGACTGCACCAGGTCCGACGAGGTCTCGCGCGCGCGCAGGCGCGGCCCGAGCTGCAGCCGGACGAACGCGCGCACCTCGGGCAGGGTGCGCACCAGCAGATCGCGCAGCGCGACGCCGTCGCCGGCCGTCGTCGACAGGATCAGCTGTTCGGTGGTTGCTTGGGTCGCCATCGTTCGGTTCGCGCCTCGAGGTCGCCGCGGATCCCCGGCGAGGGGATCATCGCACACCGCGGGTCGGAGCCCCCGGATGCGGTTCGCCGGGGTCCGGGAGTCCTGCGCAGGTCGGGTCGGATGCGGCTCGAGAATCTCGGAATGTTTGGCGCTGCCGCCTGCCGTCGACCGTTTCGCATCACTCGCAGGCATCGACCGGAATCAGAAGTATCGTAATTTGGTCGCGACCAGTTTACGATATATACGATTCTGGTCTGACGATGTCCTCGATACTCCGAACCCTGTCCGCGACCCTGCGCGAGCACCTCGCCGCCAACCGGCAGATGGCGTTCGTGGTCGGTCCGCGCCAGGTCGGCAAGACGACGCTCTGCCGCGAGCTGGTGCCGGGCTGCCACTACCTGAACTGGGACGACGAAGACGATCGTGCGGTCATCAGCCGGGGAACGGCCGCGGTGGCGGCGCGGATCGGGCTCGAGCAGCTGCGCGCCGAGCCCGCAGTGCTGGTCCTCGACGAGCTGCACAAGTTCCGGCGTTGGCGGACGTTCCTGAAGGGGCTCTTCGATCGGCACGCCGACCGGCTGCGGATCGTCGTGACCGGCAGCTCCCGGCTCGACTTCTACCGCAAGGGCGGCGACAGCCTGATGGGGCGCTACTTCCCGTACCGCTTGCACCCGCTCACGGTCGGCGAACTCGTGAACCCGATGCCGCGTGAGCAGCTGTTGCGGGAGCCCGCGCCGATCGCCCCCGACGACTGGCGACGGTTGCTCGAGCACGGCGGCTTCCCCGAGCCGTTCGTTCGCGACGATCGCAGATTCTCGTCGCGTTGGCAGCGTCTGCGCCAAGAGCAACTGGTCCGCGGCGATGTGCGTGATCTGACGCGTATCCAGGAAATCGACCAGCTCGCACTGCTCGTGCGTCTTCTGGCGTCGCGATCGGCGAGCCAGGTCAACTACTCCGCGTTCGCCAACGAGATCCGCACCTCGGTCGACACCATGCGTCGCTGGTTCGACGCGTTGTGCTCGCTCTACCACGGCTTCCTGCTGCGGCCGTGGTTCCGCAACGTCGCGCGGTCGCTCCGCAAGGAACCGAAGTGGTACCTGCGCGACTGGTCGACGATCGACGACGCCGGCGCGCGCGCCGAGACCTTCGTCGCCTGCCATCTGTTCAAGGCCGTGCAGTCGTGGGAAGACGCCGGGCTCGGGACCTTCGCGCTGCACTACCTGCGCGACAAGGACCGACGCGAGGTCGACTTCCTCGTGGTGCGCGACGACGCGCCGTGGTTCCTCGTGGAGGTCAAGGCGCGCGACGAGCAGCTGTCACCGAGCCTTCTGCACTTCCAGGCGCAGACCGGCGCGGCGCACGCGTTTCAGGTCGTGGTCGACGCCGAGTTCGTCGATGCGGATCCGTTCGCGCGAGGTGAGCCGTGTGTCGTGCCGGCGCGGACGCTGCTGTCGCAGTTGACTTGAGGGCGTCACAGGCCGATCGTTGCGACTGCCGCGTCGGACACGACGAGACCGTGATCGTCAGCGCGAGGGTTCTGCCGAGGTGCGGCGCGGGAATCACCGCTTCTCGGCCGGACCTCTGGTTCTAGAACACCCCGAGAACGAGCGATAGCGAGTTCGAACTGCTCAGCGACGTCATGCTGCCGCCGCTCAGCTCGATCTGCACGAACTGCTGTGTCACCATGAGGCCGGCGAACGTTGCGCTGCTCGGAATCGCCCACGGGTAGGTCGCCCGCCCGCCGGCCGGCAGCGCGAGCGCGACCGCGTGCTGCGGCGCCAGCAGATCGCAGTTCGGCAGGCCGGTCGGGTGCAGGACCTGCATGGGGACCGGTGGGTTGAGCTGGCCGAGGCCGAGCACCATCGCGCCGAATGATCCCGGCGCGAACCCGGTGCAGGTCGACTGGAGCGTCGAACCGGCCCACGGCAGACCGTCGGCGGTCAGGGTCATCGGACCGGCGGGGCCCACGCACGCGGTCGCGACTTCGACGGCGGTCGCGGCGCAGGTCGTCGCGAGGGTCGCCAAGTAGGGCGAAGGTTCGCCGTTTGCCGTCGTGAAGTTGCCGCCGACGATCACGTAGTCGTTGGCCAATCGCGTCAGTGCGAGCACGTCGTTGTCCGTGCCTGAACCGAGCGCCGACCACGCAGCGCCGTTCCAGCGCGCTACCCGATTGGCCGCGACGCCGCCGGCGGCGGTGAAGGCGCCGCCCGCGATCAGCTCGCCGCCTGGCAACACCGTCACGCAGTAGGCGTGGCCTGGAGTCGACGGATGGTTGCCCGGCAATCCGGAACCGTACGCGGACCATGCAACTCCGTCCCAGCGCGCGATGCCGACGGCGTTGACTCCACCAACCGTGCTGAAGGTTCCGACGACCACGAGGTCGCCGTTCGGCAGATCCGCCATGCCCCAGACCGTCGAGTTGATGCCCGGCCCCGGCACGGACCAGGTAGCGCCGTCCCAACGGGCCAGGAAGAAGGAACCCGGCACGCCGCCTGCAAGCATCGCACCATGGCCGACCATGAGATCGCCGTTGGGCCTGACATGGAGGGAGCGAACGTGGATCGAGCCGAACCCGATTCCTGACCACGCGGTGCCATTCCAACGGGCGACACCGGAAGCGGGAACGCCGCCGGCAGTCGTGAAGTCCCCACCGGCAATCAGGTCGCCGTTCGGCATCGTCGTCAGCGCGTGCACCGCGTTGACGTTCATGCCCGACCCGAGCGGCGACCAACTGGTACCGTTCCAGCGCGCGATGCGATTCGCGGCGACGCCGCCGGCCGTCGTGAATTGCCCACCGGCGATGAGGTCACCGTTCGGCAGCACGATCAGCGACCGTACGACATCGTTCATGCCGGTGCCTAGGGGTCGGAAGTACTGACCGTTCCACTCCGCGATGTGATTCAACGTGAGCCCGCCGATGTCGGTGAAGTCGCCAGCGATGACGACTTCGCCGTTCGGCAGCGTCACGGCGGCGCGAACGGTGGCGTTTGGGGGGGGCCAGAACCGCGACCAGTTGTTGCCGTCCCAGCGCTCGACCCTCCACACGGAACCAGGGTTCACGGGGGTCGCGGGTCCGCCCGACGACACCCCGACGCCGCTGGCGAACAACTCCCCGCTTGGCAGTACCGTGAGTGCTCGCACGGCGTTGGATGGACCAAGCCCGTCGCCGATCGGCAGCCACGCAATGCCGTTCCAGCGCGCGATGCCCCCGGTCGCGACTCCGCCCGCGATCGCGAACGTGCCGCCCGCTACCAGGTCACCGTTCGGCAGTATTGCGAGCGCCAAGACGTTGTCGTCCGTGCCGTCGCCGAGCGGCGACCAGGTGGTTCCGTTCCAGCGCGCCATGCGATTTCCGGGTGCGCCGAGCGCCTGCGTGAAGTCCCCAGCGGCGATCAGGTCACCGTTCGGCATCACGGCCAGCGCGCGCGCGCGCCCGACCAAACCACTCACGCCTTGACCGAGCGGGGACCAGTTGACGCCATCCCAACTTGCGATGCTGTTGGCAGGATTGCCGCCCGCGAGGGAGAAGCTGCCAGCGGCGACGAGTTGGCCGCCCGGGAGCAACGCGAGGGCGTAGACCTGGTTGTTGATCCCCGTGCCCAGCGGCGACCAGCTGGACCCGTTCCATCGCGCGATGTGGTCTGCCGCGACCCCGCCGGCCTGCGTGAACGCGCCGGCTGCGATGACGTCGCCGTTGGGCAGTGAGAGCAGCGCATGCACCTCCCCATTCAGGCCGGAGCCCAGCTGCGACCACGAGGTCCCGTCCCACCGCGCGGCGAACACCGTGGGGCCGGCGCCGCCGATCTGGAGGGCGCCCCCGGCCACGATGTCGCCGTTCGGCAGTGACGTCAGCGCATAGACCCAAGCACTCAGCCCCGAACCGAACCCCGTCCACGTCTGTGCGATCGCATCGTAGCTGGCGACCGAGGCGCCGAACGTGCCGCCGGCGTTGAAGTTCCCGCCCACGACCAGGCGCGCCGGTTCCGGCCCCGCACCGTCGGGGTCCCACATCGTCGAAGCGCGGACATCACCGTGCAGGCCAAGGAACATGTTCGCTGTCAGCCACTGTTCGCTGCACTGCGCGGTGACGCGGGACGCGCCGAAGAGGAGCGTGAGTGCACCGATGACCCCGGTGGATACGAGAGAAAGTGCGGTTGAGGGCGATGGCATGGGTGTCCTGCGCGCGGATGTGACTAGAAGGCCGGCCTCCTGGGGACGTGCGTCAAAGAGGCCAGCCAAGACGGATCCTACGGGTGTGAGTTCGGATTCTGGCGAGTCACGCGGCGTGCGTGCGACGGAATGCGACTCACCGGTCTGCGCTCGAGGATGCGGCGTCTCGACGAGAGGGCTACCGACAGCGACCGCCGCTTGCCGATCGCGCCGGGTCTGGTCGAGCGCGACCTCCGCGCTGACGGGGTGAATCCGGTAGAACGCCCGCGCAAAACCCGGCCTTCACCGCTACCATCTCCACGCTTTCCCATCCTCCCGTCCTCACCGGATCCCGGAACACCCGGAGCAACTGGAGAAAGCACAGTGGTCGAGTTCCTCGGCGAAGGCCTCACCTACGACGACGTCCTGCTGGTGCCGCAGATGGCCTCGGCGCTGCCGCGCGACGTCGTGACCGCGACCCGCTTCTGCCGCGGCGTCGAGCTGCAGGTCCCGATCGTGGCCGCGGCGATGGACACCGTCACCGAGTCGCGCATGGCGGTCGCGCTGGCGCAGCAGGGTGGCATCGGCATCGTGCACAAGAACCTGTCGGTCGACAAACAGGTCGGCGAGGTCGACAAGGTCAAGCGTTCGGCCAACGGCGTGATCGTCGATCCGGTCGCGCTGTCGCCCGACGACACCGTCGGTCGCGCCAAGGACCTGATGCGCGACCACAAGATCAGCGGCCTGCCGGTCGTCGACGGCAGCCGCAAGGTCGTCGGCATCCTCACCAGCCGCGACCTGCGCTTCGTCGACGACCGCGACGCGCGCGTGTCGCTGGTGATGACCGCCAACAACCTCGTGAAGGCGCCGCCCGACACCACGCTCGACCAGGCGCGGCAGATCCTGAAGAGCAACAAGGTCGAGAAGCTGATCCTCGTCGGCGCCGACGGCCGGCTCGCCGGCCTGATCACGATGAAGGACATCCGCGGCACCGAGGAGTTCCCGAACGCGGCGCGCGATCCGCGCGGGCGACTGCTCGTCGGCGCGGCGGTGGGGGTGCACGACCTCGAACGCGTCGGCCGGCTGGTCGAGGCCGGCTGCGACGTCGTCGTCGTCGACACCGCGCACGGCCACAGCAAGAACGTCATCGACACCGTCCGGGCCATCAAACAGCAGAGCGACATCCCGGTCGTCGCCGGCAACGTCGGCACGTTCGACGGCGCCAAGGCGCTGGTCGACGCCGGCGCCGACGGCGTCAAGGTCGGCATCGGCCCGGGCTCGATCTGCACCACACGCATCGTCACCGGCTGCGGTGTGCCGCAGCTCACCGCCGTGCTCGAGGCGGTCAAGGCGTGCGCGCCGGCCGGCGTGCCGGTGATCGCCGACGGCGGCATCCGGCAGAGCGGCGACATCGTCAAGGCGCTCGCCGCCGGCGCCTCGTCGGTGATGCTCGGATCCTTGCTCGCCGGCCTCGAGGAGTCGCCCGGCGAGACGATTCTCTACCGCGGGCGGCAGTTCAAGACCGTGCGCGGCATGGGCTCGCTCGGTGCGATGGAGCAGGGCTCGGCCGATCGCTACGCCCAGGCCGAGGTCACCGACAAACAGAAGTTCGTACCCGAGGGTGTCGAGGGCATGGTGCCCTACAAGGGCCTGGTCGCCGACTTCATCTACCAGCTCGCCGGCGGCCTGCGCTCGGGCATGGGCTACTGCGGCGCGCGCACGCTGGCCGAGCTCACGGCGAAGTCGCAGTTCCTGCGCGTGACGCCGGCGGGTCTGCGCGAGTCGCACCCGCACGACATCCAGATCACCAAAGAAGCGCCGAACTACACGGGGGAGGCATGACCGCCGAACCCGAAGGTCCCTCCGGCGGCGTGCTGATCGTCGACTTCGGCGCGCAATACTGCCAGCTGATCGCGCGGCGGGTGCGCGAGCTCGGGGTCTACTCGCGCATCACGGTGCCCGAACGCGCGCTGTTCACGCTCGAGCACATGCGGCCGGCGGCCGTGATCCTCAGCGGCGGCCCGCGCTCGGTCTACGCCCACGACGCGCCGGCGCTCGACGCCGCGATCCTCGACAAGGGCGTGCCCGTGCTCGGCATCTGCTACGGCCTGCAGTGGCTGGCGCAGCACACCGGCGGCCGCGTGCACCCCGCCGAGGCCGGCGCCGAGTACGGTCGCACCGCGCTCGAGATCGTCGACGACGCCGACTTCCTCGCCGGCTGCCGTCAGGACGGCATCGTCTGGATGTCGCACGGCGACAAGGTCGAAGCGCTCGGCCCCGGCTTCGAGGTGCTGGCGAAGAGCGCGCCGTGCCCGTTCGCGGTGGTCGCCGACCGCCAGCGCAAGTTCTATGGCCTGCAGTTCCATCCCGAGGTCGCGCACACCCAGGATGGTGCCCGCATGCTGTCGAACTTCGTGCTCGACATCGCGCGCTGCCGCACCGACTGGAACCCCGGCAGCATCGTCGAGAACAAGATCGCGGCGGTGAAGGAGCTCGTCGGCGACGACGGCGAGGTCGTGCTCGGGCTCTCGGGCGGCGTCGACAGCTCGGTCGCGGCGGTGCTGATCCACCACGCGATCCGTAGCCGCCTGCACTGCGTGTTCGTCGACAACGGGCTGCTGCGCCACGGCGAGCGCGAAGGCGTCGAGGCGCTGTTCCGCGACCACTACCACATGGACCTCGAGGTCGTCGACGCCAGCGAACGGTTCCTCGGCGAGCTCGCCGGCGTCGTCGAGCCCGAGCAGAAGCGCAAGATCATCGGCCGCATCTTCGTCGAGGTCTTCCGCGAGCGCGCGGCGAGCAAGAAGAAGGCGCACTTCCTCGGCCAGGGCACGCTCTATCCCGACGTCATCGAGTCGGTCGCCGCGCACGGCGGCGCGACCTCGACGATCAAGAGCCATCACAACGTCGGCGGCCTGCCCGAGGACCTCGACATGACGCTGGTCGAGCCGCTGCGCGACCTGTTCAAGGACGAGGTGCGCGCGCTCGGGCGCGAGCTCGGGCTGCCGAGTTCGCTGGTCGATCGCCAGCCGTTCCCGGGGCCGGGCCTGGCGGTGCGCTGCCTCGGCGAGGTGACGCGCGACAAGCTCGCGCCGCTGCGCGCGGCCGACCGCATCGTGCGCGAGGAGATCGAGTCGCGCGGGCTCGAGAAGAACCTCTGGCAGTATTTCGCGGTCTACGTGCCGCAGAAGTCGGTAGGCGTCAAGGGCGACGCGCGGGTCTACGAAGACGTCTGCGTGCTGCGGCTGGTCTCGAGCGTCGACGCGATGACCGCCGACTGGGAACTCTTGCCGACCGAGGTGCTGGCGCGGATCAGCAACCGGATCCTGAACGAGGTGAAGGGCTTCTCGCGCGTCTGTCTCGACATCTCGAGCAAGCCGCCGGCGACGATCGAGTGGGAGTGAGAGTCGGCGGGGTCGCGGGTAGGATCCCGCGACCGTGATCCCGACCAACCGTCCCGCCGTTCGCGCCGCGCTGATCCTGTTCGCCGCCGCTGCGCCCGCGCTCGCCCAGTTCCGCGACGACTACGCCCGCGCGCCCGGTGTCCGCCCGGACGTCACGATCTTCAGCCCGCTCGACCTGCCGACGCCGAATCGCGTGCGCTCGGCATCCGGCGCGCCGGGGCCGGACTACTGGCAGCAGCAGGTCGACTACCGCATCGACGTCGCGCTCGAGCCCGTGACCCGCACGGTGCGCGGCAAGGAGCACGTCACCTACCACAACCGTTCGCCCGAGGCGCTCGACTTCCTCTGGGTCCACCTCGAGCAGAACGTGCTGCGCAGCGACAGCATCGGCGCCGAGATCGGCGGCGGCGACGCGGTCGGCGGGCCGTCGGACCACAACGACGGCGTGGTCGTCGCGCGCGTCGCGCAGGGCGCGACCGAGCTCGAGCACCACGTCTACGACACGCTGATGCGCGTCGACCTGCCGGCGCCGATCGCGCCGGGCGCGAGCTACGAGTTCGAGGTCGACTGGTCGTTCCAGGTGCCCGAGCGGGTGTTCCGGCGCTACGGCACGCTGCAGGTCGAGAAGGGCACGATCTGGGAGATCGCGCAGTGGTTCCCGGCGGTCGCGGTGTTCGACGACGTGCACGGCTGGAACACGCTGCCCTACATCGGCACCGGCGAGTTCTACAACAACTACGGCGACTACGACCTCGCGATCACGGTGCCGCGCGATCACCTCGTGGTCGCCAGCGGCGTGCTGCAGAATCCCGAGGAGGTCTACACCGCGACCCAGCGCGAACGGCTGGCGCAGGCGAAGTCCTCGCGCGAGACCGTGATGATCCGCAGCGCCGAGGAGGTCGGCGATCCGGCGACTCGGCCGGCCGGCGATGGCCCGCTGACCTGGCGCTTCCGCGCCGAGAACGTGCGCACGGTCGCGTTCGCGTCGTCCGAGGCCTTCATCCTCGACGCCTGCGCCGCCGGCGACACGCTGGTGCAGTCGGCCTACAGCGAGGACTCGCTGCCGATCTGGGGCGAGTCGACGCAGATGTTGCGCACCGCGATCGAGGGCTACGGCCGACGCTGGCACCAGTATCCGTATCCGGTCGCGACCAACGTCGGCGGCGTCGAGGGCGGCATGGAGTACCCGATGATCATCTTCTGCAGCGGTCGCAACCGCCGCAGCGCCAGCGGGCTCTACGGCGTCACGACCCACGAGATCGGCCACAACTGGTTCCCGATGCTGGTCAACACCGACGAGCGCCGGCACGCCTGGATGGACGAGGGCTTCAACACGTTCATCAACAAGTACTCGACCGCCGACTGGTTCGAGGGCGCCAAGCTGCCGAAGACGGCGACGTTCGCGGCGATGATGCGCATGCCGGGTGTGCCGATCGTGACCAACGCCGACCGCTTGAACGGCCTGCAGCTCGGCGTGCTCGAGTACGAGAAGACCGGCATGGGGCTCCTGATCCTGCGCGAGTACGTGCTCGGCCACGAGCGCTTCGACCGCGCCTTCCGGGCCTATATCGAACGCTGGGCGTTCAAGTCGCCGCAGCCCGCCGACTTCTTCCGCACCATGGAGAACGTCGCCGGCATGGACCTCGCCTGGTTCTGGCGCGGCTGGTTCCTCGAGGACGCGATGATCGATCAGGCGGTCGACCGCGTGCGGCAGGGCAACGAGGACCGCGCGGCGAAGATCACGTTCCTCAACAAGGAGCGCCAGGTCATGCCACTCGAGTTCGAGGTCACGTTCGACGACGGCGCCACCGAGCACCGCCGCCTGCCGGTCGAGCTCTGGTTCCGCTCCGACCGCGCGACCGTGGCGCTGCACCGCGCCGGCAGGGTCAAGGAGGTGCGGATCGACCCCGAGCAGATGGTGCCCGACATCGACCGCGGCAACAACGTCTGGACCGCCGACGAGTAGCGGCGTTCGTAGCCCTACGGCGCGCGCCGCAGCGCCAGCGCTGCGGCGTTGCCGACGTCGGCATTGGTGGCCGCGGTGGCGGTGCGCGTGCCGGTCGCGCCGGCCGCGGCCAGGAGCTCCCAGTTGCCGCACAGCGAGATGCCGCCGCCGCTGCCGAGCGAGCCGCTGGCCGCCTCGAACGCCTCGGTCATGCCGGCGGGTGGCGACCACGCCGACGAGCTCGCGAGCGCATGCGCGGTGAACAACATCGTGCCGGCCGAGGCCGGCGCGATCGATGGCGCGGTGTGCGACAGGCTGCTCGCGGTCGGCTGGCCGGCCTCGACGTCGACCGGACTGCCCGGATCGACGCCGACGAACGCGGCGATGCCGCCGGCGGTGCCGGTCGAGCTCGAGAACACGAACGCGTGGCTCGCCGGTTCGCTCGCGGTCGCGGTGCGATGGTAGACCGCGAGCGAGTTGGTGTTCGGACTGCTCTGGTCGAGTCGGCGCACCAGCGTCCAGCCCGACGGCGGCGTGATCGTCGCGCTCGCCGGCCGCACGACGACGACCGCGACCAGCACGTCGTCGACCTCGGTCGCGCCCGGGGTCGTGAGCGTCAGCGTCGTGACGCCGGCGCCGTTGCCGGCCGACGTCGCGCCGCGCAGCTCGATGTCGGTCAGCGTCGTCACCACCGTGGTGCCGAACACCGCGCTCCCGGGATCGGTGGCGGTGATCGTCGTCGCGCCGGCCGCGATGCCGGTCGTGAGCCCTTCGGTGCCGGACGCGTTGCTGACAGTCGCCGCCACCAGTACCGACGAGGTCCAGGTAACGAGAGCGGTGACGTCCTGGGACGAACTGTCGGAATAGGTGCCGGTCGCAGT
>JAGQRB010000900.1 GCA_020425925.1 Planctomycetota bacterium | reverse complement strand
GTGGATCTCGGCACCCGCCGTGCTGCCGCGACCGTAGGCCTCGACGACCGCCGCATCGGTCGCGGTCTCGTCGACCGCCAGCACGAGCGTGAACGAGCGCTGCTCGCCGGGCGTGAGCACCACCGCGGACCACTGGAACGCGCTGGTGTAGTCGCCGGCGAACGGCGGCGCGTGGTTGCCGAGGTCGTCGACGTTCGCGTCGGTCAGCAGGTTCAGCAGCAGCGGATGCGCCAGCACGTCGGAACGGTCGGCGTCGACCGCGCGCACCTCGATCTGCACACCGGTCCAGTCGCGCACGGCGTGCAGCATCGGCGCGCCGATCGCGATGTCGTTGTTGAAGGTGCCGCCGACGTCGAGGTCGACGTAGGCGAACAGATCGATCGTCTGCGCGACGGCGCTGACGTTGCGCACCGTCAGGCGACTGGTCGCGAAGCCGGTGGTGGCGCCGGTCGAATAGGTGTCGCAGTCGAGCGCCGCACGCAGCAGTCCGCGGTTGTCGACATCGGCGAAATCGCGGTCGGCGTGGTCCTGTGCGGCAGTGACGCTCGCCGTGCTGGGACCGAGGCCCGCGAACGCGTACTCCTGTGGGTCGCCGGCGAGGCGATAGAACCAGCCGTGGCGGTAGCCGTGGTCGGGCCCGCCCGCGGTCGCGCGCAGATCGAGCTCGGGCGCCGTCGGCGTCGTCGGCGACAGCGCGCCGGTCGCGAACGTCATGTTCGCCGAGTGGATCGTGAGGCCCTGCGCGCTCGCCGTGGCGACGAGGAACGGCGCCGCGGCCAACGCCGCGGCGAGGGGGACGAGAGTGCGCGTCATGGTTGCCTGCCGGTCGGAATGCCTGCCGATCGAGTTCTGCCCGGAGCGGGCGTGGACCTTGCCACGCGACGCCGAAGCACGGACAGTGACAGCAGTCTAACTCCGCCGACGCCGGGCCGGTGGATTCGCTCGCGTTCCGATGAAAGCACTTTTCTGGCTGATACTTGTGACGACCTGCCTGACGGCCCGAAGCGCCGCGCAGGACACCGGCGACGCGCCGCCGACCGCAGCCGCGACCGGCTTCACCGGCCGCGTCGTCGACCCCACCGGCGCGCCGATCGCCGGCGCGGCGATCGCGATCGCGGCCGCGGACGAGCTCGACACCGATACCCTGCTGGCGCAGCCGATGGCGACGACCGACGCGAACGGCCGCTTCACGCTCGCCGCGCCGACCGCGGCGTCCACCGGCGCCGACGACCTGCTCGAGCTCGGCGTCGCCGCGAACGGTTTCGCCGCGATCGCCCGCGCGGTGCACCGCGACCGCACCGACGTCGGTGTCGTCGTGCTGACCGCCGGCCGAACGCTGCTCGGCCGCGTGCGCGACACCGCGGGCAACGCACTCGGCGACGTGCGGATCGTCGCCGCCGATCTGCTCGAGCTGCGCACGATGCTGCCCGGTCCGCGCCACGGCTTCCGCGCCCGCACTCGCTCGCGGCCCGGCGGCATCTTCCGCCTGCCGGGTGCGCTGCCGGCCGGTGTGCGGCTCGAGTTCTACCTGCCGGGCTACCAACGCACCTGGCTCGAGCCCGTCGCCGCCGATACGCCGCTCGAGGTCGCGCTGGTCCCGACCGGCTGGCTGCAGGGCCGCGTGCTCGATACCGACGGGCGCGGTGTCGCCGATGCCGCGATCACCGTCGCCTACGAGCTGCGCGCCGCCGGCCCGACGTTCCACAGTGGCGCCGACGGCAGCTTCCGCGTGCCGCTCGAACGGCCGTGTCGCTGGCGCCTCACCGCCGAGCGCCGCGCCGGCGACACCGTCGTCGCATCGGCTCGGACCGCGGCGCTCGCGGGGCCGCACGACAACCTCGAGCTCGTGTTGCAGCCGAACGAAGACGCCGAGCCGCGCTCGCTGACGCTGCGCGTCGTCGCCCCGGCGGGCGGCGCGCCGATCGCGGACTTCGCGGCGGCGGTGCTCTGGGAGAAGGTCGCGGCCGGCAACCCGAACTACCGCGAGTTCCGCTTCCGCCAGCGTTCGACGCCGACGGCCACGGGGCACGACGGCATCGCGACGCTGCCGGGGCCGAGCCGGGCGCAGCAGAGCGGCGCGATCCGCGTCGTCGCGCCGGGCTTCGCGCCCGCGACCCGGCTCGACGTCGAGTGGGCCGAGCCCAGTGCCGACGCGCCGCCCCCGGAGGTCACGATCGAACTCGAGCCCGAGGCGACGATCCGCGGCACGGTGCGGATCGAGGGCAGCACGACACCGATCGCCGGCGCGCGGGTGCGGGCGCGGCCGCTGCCGGATCCGAGCTCTCCGGTCTACCCGGACGACGGTTCCAGCGACGGCACGGCCACCGCGACCGACGGCAGCTTCGAGCTGCGCGGCCTCGGCGCCGGCAGCTGGCAGCTGATCGTCGAGCACGACGACCACCCGTCGACCGAACCGGTGCTGGTCGAGCTCGCGGCGGCCGAGCAGCAGACCGACCGGATCCTGACGCTGCCGCGCGGCGCGACGGTGCGCGGGCGGCTGGCCGGCGTGGCGACCGCCGGCACGCGCGTCTTCCTCGCGCCACTGCCGACGCGGCGCTACGGCGAGGACCGCACGCCATCGTTCGGCCGCCTGCCGCAGAACGTCGACCAGCGCGGCGTCGAGGTCGGCGACGACGGCGCCTTCGCGTTCACCGGCATCCCGCTCGGCGATCACGAACTGGTCGTGCGGCTGCCGACCGAACCGCGCCACGGCGGCGATCTGTTCTTGGCGATCGAACCGTTCCGCGTCCGCGCCGACGGCATCGACCGCGAGTTCGATTGCAGCGCCGACGTGCCGGCCCGGATCCGCGGCCGGATCTCATTCCCCGCCGTGCCGGCGCGGCTCTGCGACCTCGTCGTCGTCGCCGAGACCGCGAGCACGCCGGTGCGCGGCTTCCGCGCCGCGCACAACCAGCGCTACGCCGGGCCGCGCGCGTTCGTCGGCCGCGACGGCACGTTCGAGCTCCGGGTCGGCGCCGGCGACTACTGGCTGACGGTCGTCGACCTCGCCACCGGGGTCGCGCTGCACGCCGACAGCGAGCGGCTCACGGTCGCCGCCGGCGGCGCCGCCGAACGCGATCTCGAGCTCGCGCTCGCGCGCGTCGACTTGACGCTGACCGCGGCACCCGGCGTCGACGAGCTCGCGCCGATCGACCGCGTCGAGGTCCGCTTCGTGCCGCAGCGCTTCGTGAACGACGCCCGCAACCAACCCGGCAACGACCGCTACGACAGCGGCGCGGGGCTGTCGTGGCCGCCGGGGCAGTCGACGGTGTCGATCGTGCTGCCGGCGGGTGCTGTGACGTTCCTCTGCCGCAACGAGGTCGGCCGGATCCGCGTCGACGCCCAGCGCTGGCAGAACGCGCCGCCGGGCCGCGCCGAACTCGAGGTCGTCGTCGGTGAGGGGACGTTGGCGTGTGCGATCGAGGTCGAGGGGCCGAGTGAGATCGTCGAGACCGTCGAGAACGCCGGCGACGAGACGGCGATCGACGGTGCCCCCCGCAAGGGACGCTAGGCTGCGCCTCCCGGCCCTACAGCCCGAGATCCTTCAACCGCCGGTAGAACGTGCTGCGCGACATGCCGAGCGCGCCGGCGGCGGCGATCTTGTCGCCGCCCGACTTGTTGAGCGCCTGCAGGATCGCCTGGCGTTCGGCCGTGCGCCGCATCACCTTGAGGTCGGGCAGATCCGACGTCGCGGTGACCGGCGCGCTCCACGACGACTCGAGCTCGCCCTCGACCTCGGCGACGAGCGACGATCGGCCCTCGACGATGTTGCGCGGCAGGTCCTCGACCTGGATCACGTCGCCGACGCCGAGCGCGAACGCGCGTTCGATCATGTTCTCGAGCTCGCGCACGTTGCCGGGCCAGGAGTAGCTCAGCAGCCGCTCCATCGCGCCGCGCGAGACACCGCGCACCGGCTGGTCGCGGCGGCCGTGGCGCACGTTGCCGACCGCCAGGAACGAGTCGATCAGGAGCGGCAGGTCGGCGATGCGCTCGCGCAGCGCCGGCAGCTCGAGGCGGACGACCTGCAACCGGTAGTAGAGGTCCTCGCGGAAGCGACCGTCCTTCACGAGCTTCGCGAGTTCCTGGTTGGTCGCCGCGATGATGCGGACGTCGACGATGTGGGGCTGGCTGGCGCCGACCGGTCGGACCTCGCCGCGCTGCAGCACGCGCAGCAGCTTGATCTGCACCGGCAGCGACATCTCGGCGATCTCGTCGAGGAAGATCGTGCCGCCGTCGGCGGCGCGGAACAGCCCGTCGCGGCTCTGCTGCGCGCCGGTGAACGCGCCCTTCTCGTGGCCGAACAGCTCGCTCTCGACCAGCTCGGGCGCGATCGCGCCGCAGTGCAGCGGGATGAACGGCGCGCTGCGGTTCTGGCCGTCGAAGTGCAGCGCGCGCGCGACCAGCTCCTTGCCGGTGCCGCTCTCGCCGTGGATCAGCACCGTGCTGTGGGTCTGCCGCAGGCGGTCGACCATCTCGGTCAGCGCGGCGACGCGCGGCGAGCGGCCGATGTAGTCGGTCATCGCGTAGCCGTGGCCCGGCTTCGGCGCGGTCGGCGGGGCCTTCGGCGTCGCGAGCTCGCGGTCGCGCACCTGCTGCTCGGCGGCACAGAGCCCGGTGACATCGCGCAGCAGCGTGATCCGGCCGCCGTCGGGACCGGGGCGGACGACCACCCGGGCGGTGCGCGCCGTGGCACCGGGTTCCTGCGGCAGGTCGATGTCGGCGGCCCGCGCGCCGTCGCGGATCAGCCGCGCCACCCGCGCGACCGCGTGGCCGCATTCATCGAGCCGCGCGCCGACCTCGATCGGACCGAGCAGTGCGGTCACGGCGCGGTCGACCGCGAGCACCACGCCATCGCGATCGAGCACCAGCGCGCCCGGCTCGGCGCTGGCCTCCTGCTCGCGGCGCAGCCGCTGCAGCAGCTCGATCTCGGCGCTGACGGCCTGCAGCGAACGCCCGAGCGCGTCGACCTCCTGGCGCAGCGCGGCGTTCTCGCGATCGAGGCGCGAGCGCGCCTGCTCGAGCCGCCGCATCACCCGGATGCGCGCCAACAGCTCCTCGCGGTTGACCGGCTTCTGGATGTAGTCGACCGCGCCGAGCTTGTAGGCCGCGACCTTCTCCGACTCGTCGCCGAGCCGGCCGGTCAGGAAGATCACCGGCACGAACGCCGTGCGGGGGTCGTCCTTGAGCCGGCGGCAGACCTCGAAACCGTCGATCCCGGGCATCACGACGTCCAGCAGGATCAGCTCGAACGGCTCCTTCGAGCAGAGCTCGAGCGCCTCGCGGCCGCCGCCGGCGCTGACTACCTCGAACTCGGTGCCGCGCAGGAACAGTTCGATCAGCGTGAGGTTCTCGATCGAGTCGTCGACCACGAGAATGCGCGCCATGGCTCCTGACTCTACGATCCCGTGATGGAACAGCAACCGCGGCTGCCGCTCTGGTTCCTGGTCGAGAACAGCTCGCTGATCGCGATCGCCTTCCTGGCCGGCGCGCTGCTCGGCGGCCGGGGGTTCGTACGGTTCCCGCGGCCGCAGGCCGACGCGCTGCAGGTGGTCTACCAGAAGATCCTCGAGGCCCACGTCGAGCCGCACGACGGCGCCGCGCTGCTCGACACCGCGATCACCGCGATGGCCGGGGATCTCGACGACTACAGCCGCTACGTGCCGCCAGCCGACGTCCAGCGCTACGAGGAGTCGAGCACCGGGCGCTACGAAGGCATCGGACTGGTCTGGCGTGAGCACGACGGCGAGATCGTCGTGCACTTCCCGTTCGCGGGCGGGCCCGCCGACCGCGAGGGGATCCGACCCGGCGACCGGCTGGTCGCGGTCGACGGCAAGCGCATGGCCGACGTCGCGCCCGAGCGCCGCGGTGCGACCGCGACCGAGCTGGTGCGCGGTCCGGCCGGCACGCCGGTGCGGCTCGCCTTCGAGCGCGACGGTAGCGAGGTCGAGGCGACCGTGAATCGCGAGTCGGTGCAGCGGCCGGCGGTCAAGTGGGCGAACCTCGTCGACCCCGAGGCCGGCATCGGCTACCTGCACATCACCGACTTCCACATCGGCATCGCCGCCGGCGTGCGCGACGCGATCGCCGAGCTGCGGCGGCAGGGCGAGCTGCGCGGCCTCGTGATCGATCTGCGCTTCGACGGCGGCGGCAGCCTCGACGAGTGTGTCGCGCTGTCGCGCATGTTCCAGCCGAGCGGCGTCATCGTCTCGACGCGTCGCCGCGGCGAGGAGCTCGAACGTGTCGAGGCCCGCCCGGAGGAGTGCCTGTTCCCCGAGCTGCCCCTCGCGCTCCTGGTCAACGGCGATTCCGCGAGCGCGTCGGAGGTGTTCGCCGGCTGCCTGCAGGACCACGGCCGCGCGCTCGTCGTCGGCACCCGCACCTACGGCAAGGGCGTCGTCAACACCGTCTACTCGTGGCCCGAGTTCAAGCTCAAGCTGACGACCGCGTACTACTTCACGCCGAACGGCCGCAGCCTCGGCGGTTCGCATCGACTCGAGAACGGCGACGGCAGCCACCCCGAGATCGGGATCGCGCCGGACGTCGACGCCCCGATCGGCGATCAGGAGCGCACCGCGGTGCTGCTCGCGCTCCGGGAGTACGAGGTGCCGCCGGCCCATCGCGACGGCTTCGCGAAGGTCGCGGCCCGCTACGGCCTGACGGTGCCGAACCCGCCGCAGCCGGGCGACGACAGCCAGCTCGCGCAAGCGCTCGACGAGCTCAAGAAGCGGCTCGCGAACGGACACAAGTGAGACTCCGGACGAAAGCGATGAGCGAGCTGATCCTCGGTATCGAGACCTCGTGTGACGAGACCGCCGCCGCGGTCGTCGAGGACGGCCAGATCGTGCGCAGCAACGTCGTGCACTCGCAGACCGACCTGCACGCGCGCTGGCGCGGCGTCGTGCCCGAGGTCGCCAGCCGTTCGCACACCGAACGCATCCTGCCGATCGTCGACCAGGCGCTGAGCGAAGCCGGCGTCGGACCGGGCGATCTCGCCGCGGTTGCGGTGACGCAGCGGCCGGGCATGATCGGCTGTCTGCTCGTCGGCCTGGCGGCGGCGAAGGCGCTGAGCTTCCGCTTCGGACTACCGATCGTCGGCGTCGACCACGTGCAGGCCCACGTCCACACCGGCTTCCTCGCCGAGCCCGACATGCCGCTGCCGGCGCTCGCGCTGGTCGCCTCCGGTGGCCACACCGCGATCTGGCTGGTGCGCGGCCGCGGCGACACCGAACGGCTCGGCACCACGCGCGACGACGCCGCCGGCGAAGCGCTCGACAAGGGCGCGAACCTGCTCGGCCTGCCCTATCCCGGCGGCCCCGCGATCGAACGCACGGCCGCCGGCGGCGACCCGCGCGCGTTCGACCTGCCGCGCACGCTGCTCGAGCGCGACTCGCTCGATTTCTCGTTCTCGGGCCTGAAGACCGCGCTGCTCTACACCCTGCGGCCGCAGTCCGGCGCGCCGATGCCGACCCCGACCGGCGACGTGCTGCGCGATCTGGCGTGCTCGTACCAGGAGGCCGCGGTCGACGTGCTGATCGCGAAGCTGCGGCGCGCCGCCGAACGCCATCCGGTCCGCGCGCTCTGCATCGGCGGCGGCGTCGCGCGCAACGCGCGGCTGCGCGAACGGCTGCAGCAGGACGCGGTGCTCTCGCAGCTGCACCTCGTGCTGCCGGCGATGAGTCTCTGCAGCGACAACGGCGCGATGGTCGCGGCGCTCGGTTCGCACCTGTTCCAAAGCGGCGAGATCGCGCCGCTCGAGCTCGACGCGGTCGCGACGCCGCAAGCCGGCGGCAAGGCCCGGAG
Organism: Planctomycetota bacterium; assembly: GCA_020425925.1. Classification (GTDB taxonomy): domain Bacteria; phylum Planctomycetota; class UBA1135; order UBA1135; family UBA2386; genus JAGQRA01. The sequence continues at coordinate 290 of JAGQRB010000900.1, read as the reverse complement.
ACCGCGGCGATGACGCCGAACGACGAACGCCTGCGCGCACTGCTGGCAGCGGTGCAGCGCGGCGAGCGCGACGTCGAGACCGCACTCGCGGAGCTGCGCGCCGAACCGCTGCCGCCGGCGGCGAGCGATCTCGGCTTCGCGACCGTCGATCACGAACGTGCGCGCCGCTGCGGCTTCCCCGAGGTCGTGTTCTGCAGCGGCAAGACGCCGGCCGACGCCGCCGCGATCGCGGTCGAGATCCTCGCCCACGCCGATCGCGTGTTGCTCACACGCGCCGGACCCGAGCACGC
>JAGQRB010000899.1 GCA_020425925.1 Planctomycetota bacterium | reverse complement strand
TCGTTCGGGCCCGCGGCGTCACGACGTGTGATCGGCCGCGACACACCCGACAGTGTCACCGCCGTCGGGAAGGTGACGACCGCCGCGGCGCCGTCGCTCATCTGCGGCACGCCGAACTCGGCGCTGGCCGTGTCGGACCAGCGCGTGTCGCTCGAGAACCGGTACACACCGTTCATGTCGGTCACCACCGTGTAGGTGGTCGACCCGATCTCGAGGCTCACGGGCACGCCGGCGATGGCCGGCTCGCCCGGGTCCTGCACGCCGTTGCCGTTCTCGTCGGACCACACCCGATTGCCGATCTCCACCGGCGCCATGTCGCACAGCGCGACGACGTCACCGATGCCGTTCACCTTGCCGAAGGTGAGGGTGGCCGTGCGCGAGCCCGGGCAGTTCACACCCGAGCTGTCGCACTTGTCGAACAGCTGGAAGAAGCCGGTCACCCGGCCGGTGGTGTTCGACAGCTTGCGGAGGCCGCCCGAACGCCAGTCGTTGCCGTTGCTGGTGTTCGGGTCGAACACGGTGTGCACGACGTCGGTGAACCCGGGCACCTTGGCGAGGCCACCGACGGAGATCTCCTGGTGGTTGCTCCCCGGACCGGTGGTGGTGGCGAAGCCGTCGGCGTAGAACTCGCGTCCGCCCGGCCCCTGGTTCGTGCCCACCGACTGCGACGTCACGCCACCGCACACGCCGTCGTTCTCGAGCGTCCATCCCCCGCCGACGGCCGGGCAGGCGCGCAGGGTGTCACCACCGCTGACGCCTTCGCCGCCGCCGCCGAACGTGCCGGTGAACGTCAGCGGCAGCACGCGCAGGCGCGGGTGGTCCACCGGCCAGTCGAACGCCGGATCCTTGCCGGCGCGGCGCGGAGCGACCAGCGCGCGCGCGAACTCGAGCAGGTCGTCGTGCTGGCAGTGCGGTGACATCACGACACCGCGCAGCGCCGCGGCGCGCAGCCGCTCGACCACCCATTCGAACTGCGGATCGTCGCCGAGGCGGCAGCCGTTGCAGCCCAGCGACCGGTCGTGCGTCGTCAGGATGATGCCGCCGCGGGCCCGCACCAGCGCGAGGCAGTCCTCGGCCGCCGACCGGGCGCGGGGATGCGCCACCGGGTAGATCGAGACGTTGCGGACCGCGAGCGCGAAGCACTTCGCGAGCGCTTCGGCTTCGTTCGTCAACGGCTTCGTTGCCGCCCGCCGCGCCGGCGCCTTGCTCGAGGTCCGCCCTCGCGAGGTCGCGCCGCCGGGCTGGTTCCGGTGCGGGATCACCCGCAGGCTATCGGCGCGGTGCCGCCGCGGTCTGCTGGCCGACCGGAACCGCCGACGCCATGGCGGGGTCGTCGCCGCGGATTCAGGCCCGGTCGCGGACCTCGGCGTCGCCGGCCGGATCGGTCAGGCGGGTGACGCGCACCCGTTCGACGCGGCGGTTGTTGGCCTTGGTAACGAGGAAGCGGTAGCCGCGCGCGTCGACGTGCGCGCCGGCGACCGGCAGTCCGCCGTAGAGCTCGGTGACGAAACCGGCGAGCGTCTGGCTCGAGGTCTCGGTGTCGGCGATGTCGAGCTGCTGGAAGATCTTGCGGGCCTCGGCGCTGCCGCGGCACAGCAGCGACCCGTCGGCTCGCTTCAGGAACGGCGTCTCCTCGGTGTCGAGCTCGTCCTCGATCTCGCCGACGATCTCCTCGAGCACGTCCTCGAGCGTCAGGATGCCGACGGTCGAACCGTATTCGTCGACGACGATCGCCATGTGACGCTTCTCGAGCTGGAAGCGGCGCAACACGTGGTTAAGCAGTGCGCTCTCCGGTACGACGAGCACCGGGATCAGCAGGTTCTGCCAGTCGGGCTCCTCGCGTTCGCGCAGCGAGAACAGCAGCTCCTTGGTCAGGATCACGCCCTCGACGTCGTCGAGCTCGCCGCTCGGCGTGTAGGGGAAGCGGCTGTGACCGGAGCGCCGGATCCGGTCGAGGTTGGTCTGGGTCGTGTCGTTGCCCGACACGAAGCTCACACGGTGCCGCGGCACCATCACGTCGCGCGCCTTGGTCTCGCGCAGGCGGGTCGCGCCCTCGATCAGCGCCGCGGTGATCGACCCGAACGCACCTTCCTGCTCGCCGACCGCGGTCAGCACCCGGATCTCCTCGATCGAGGTGGTCGGGACGTTGGCGCGCCGCGTGATCAGGCGCGACAGCCGTCGGGTCACGATCAGCGCCGGCAACATCAGCGTGATCGTCACCGCCACGAAGTGTGCGACCGGCACCGACAGGAAGTTGGCGTGCACCACGCCGATCGTCTTCGGCACGATCTCGGTGAACGTCAGCACCGCGACGACGAACGCCGCGGCGAACCAGAACTCGTTGATGTCCGGGAACGCGACGTTGAACTGCGCGGTCGCGATCGCCGCGCCACCGGAGTTGGCGACCGTGTTGAGCACCAGGATCGCCGAGATCGGGCGGTCGGGCTCGCTCTTCCAGCGCTGCAGCAGCAGGCCGGCGCGGCTGCCGGACTTCGCGAGCTCCGCGATCCGCACCGAACCCACGCTGAGCAGCGTCGCCTCTGCGAGCGAGCAGAGGAACGAGAACAGCAGCGAGAATCCTACGGCCAGCAGGAAGAGCAACATGACGGCGCGGCGCAGTCTAGTGCCATGCCCGGCAACTTCGGACCAGAAGTCCGTGTTCCGGGCGACCTGCCCGCGGTCGAACTCGCACTCAGGCGAGCTGTGCGACCGGCTCGTCGGCGCGCTGGAACGAGAATGCGTACTCGCCGCGCTGGACCCTCACGTTCACCGACGCGCCGCTGCCGAGCTCGTGATCCAGGATCATCTCGGTCAGCGGGTCCTCGATCTGACGCTTGATCAGTCGGCGCAGCTCGCGGGCGCCGAACTCCTCGGAGAAACCGTCCTTGGCGAGGCGGACCTTCACGCCCGCCGACCAGGTCAGCTCGATGCCGCGGCGCGCCAGCAGGTCGGCGACCTCGCGCAGCATGTTGCCCGCGATCCGCTGGCAGACCTTGGCGTCGAGCGCGTTGAACACCACGACCTCGTCGATGCGGTTGACGAACTCGGGCCGGAACGACTCGCGCAGCGCCTCGAGTGTCAGCGTGCGGACGTCGAGGTCCTGCAGGCTCTGGCGGACGTGGGCGGCGCTGAAGCCCATGCGGGTGCGCACCGCGTCGATCTTCTCGATGCCGAGGTTGCTCGTCATCAGGATCAGAGCCTGATGGAACGAGACGGTGTGGCCCTTGCTGTCGGTGATGATGCCCTCGTCGAGCAGCTGCAGCAGCAGGTTGTGGACCTTGTAGTGCGCCTTCTCGACCTCGTCGAACAGCACGACGCTGT
>JAGQRB010000898.1 GCA_020425925.1 Planctomycetota bacterium | reverse complement strand
TGCGCATCAGCATCGCGACCGTGACCGGCCCGACGCCGCCCGGCACCGGCGTCAGGAACCCCGCGACCTCGGCGACGCTCGCGAAGTCGACGTCGCCGACGATCTTGCCGTCGGGCCCCTGGTTGATGCCGACGTCGATCACGACCGCGCCCGGCTTGATCATGTCGCCGTGCACCAGGCCGGCCTTGCCGACCGCGACGACGACGATGTCGGCGCGGCGGGTGTGGTCGGCGAGATCGCGGGTGCCGACGTGGCAGACGGTGACCGTCGAGAGGTGGTGCAGCAGCAGGATCGCGATCGGCTTGCCGACGATCTCGCTGTGGCCGACGACGCAGGTCTCGGCGCCGCGCAGATCGATCCCGGTACTGAGGATCAGCTGCTGCGCCGCCGCCGCGGTGCACGGCGGCCGCTCGGGCTCGCGGTAGAGAATCGAGCCCATGTTGGCCGGGTGCATGCCCTCGACGTCCTTCTTCGGCGCGATCGCGGACTGCACCGCGCGCGGGTCGATACCGGGCGGCAGCGGCCGCTGCACGATCACGCCGGCGACCTCGTCGTGCGAGTTCCACTGTTCGATCGCGGCGATCAGATCGGCTTCGCTGGCGTCGAGCGGCAGGTGGACGTGCTCCATCGCGATGCCGACGTCCTCGGCGGCGCGGCGCTGGTTGCGGACGTAGACCGCGGCCGCGGGGTTCTGCCCGACCTCGATCGAGACCAGCCGGACGAGCTGGTCGCCGAGGGCCGCGCGCGCCTCCCGGAGTCCGTCGCGGATGCGTTGGGCGAGAGCTCTGCCGTCGAGAAGTTGTGCGGTCACGGGTTTTCTTGCAGGCGCCGAGCGGCTTTTGTTGGGTCGGTCGGTGGCCGAAAATACCTCGGGGCCCAGCCGGCACCAACGCGACGCCATGAGCTACGACCGAGAGCGACTCGTTTTCCCGCCGCTGACGCCGGCGGTCAAACACCTCATGATCGCCAATGCGATCGTGTTCGTCGCCAATCTGCTGCTGGTGGGGCGCCTCAGCGCGCCGAGCGGGGCCGGCGGCGGCGGCTTCTGGTTCGCGTTCTCGTGGGACGGCATGTTCGACGGCTACGGCCTCGGCGTGCTGCGGCTGCTGACCTACCAGTTCACCCATTCGTTCACGGATGCCTGGCACTTCGTGATGAACATGGTGGTGCTGTACGTGTTCGGCACCATGACCGAGCCGCGGCTCGGCTACCTCGGCGCGATCAAGCTCTACCTCGCGGGTGGCCTCGTCGGCGCCGTGGTCCACCTGTTGATCGCCGCGATCCAGGGTCAGGCCGGCGTGCAGCTCGTCGGCGCCAGCGGCGCCTGCTACGCGTTCATGCTCTACGCCGCGACGATGGCGCCGAACGCGCAGATCATCTGCCTGATCGTGCGGGTGCCGCTCTGGCTGCTGGCGGCGATCCTGGTCTGCGTCGGGCTCTATTCCACGTTCACCGAGCTGGTCGGGGGCTACGGCGGCGGCGTCTCGCACGGCGCGCACCTCGGCGGTGCGCTGATCGGGCACCTCGCCTACCGCTTCGACTGGCTGCGCGACTACCGTTCGTACGGTGACGGCCCGGGCCCGATCGATCGGCTGCGGGCGAGCTGGCGGGCGCAGCGCGAGGCGGCGCGGCGCCAGAAGGCGGCACAGAAGGAGCAGGTGCTCGACGACATCCTGGCGAAGGTCAAACAGCACGGCCTCGGTTCGCTGACGCCCGAGGAGCGCCGCTTCCTCGAGAAGACCAGCGAGGAGTCGCGGCGGTCCTGAGAGCGGGGTCGACAGCGTGCGGTCCGGAGCACTAGCATGGCCGTGTGATGTCCGGAATCTCCCCGCTGCTGCGCCGCCTCGGCGCGGCGTTCCTCACCCTGTTCGTCGCCGGTGCCGCCGCCACCCAGGTGGTCTCGAAGGACGAGTTCCGCACCGGCTTCAGCAAGGCCGTCGAGATCGAAGACGTCAAGCTGCAGGACAAGTGGATGCGCCGCCAGGGCGCACCCGCGCTGGCCTGGATCTACTACGAGGAGCTGCTGTCCGAGTCGATGGGTGGCAACGTCGACAACTCGAAGAAGACCGACGCGCTGCGGCAGTCGTGGGAGCGGTGCTTCGACGACAGTGACACGCTACGCCGCGTCGGTCGCTGGCTCGAGAGCATCGACCGGCAGACCTACGACGGCGTCAACCGGATCCGGCAGGACTCGGCGAAGCTCTGGCGCGGCATCGACGCGATGCCGAACCCGACGCGCGAGGAGCTGCTGACGGTCATGGGCCAGTACCGCCAGCTCGGCGAGAACGCGCGCAGCTTCGGTCACATGCTCGAGGTCGCGGAGCAGTACGCCAACGGCGCCGTCATGGGTGCCCGCATCAAGGCCGAGGAGCAGACCCTCGACGACAAGCGCGCGATCCTGGCGATGAGCGAGAGCTACCTCGAGGCGCGCGAGTCCTGGAGCTTCAAGTTCGACACCTACTACCAGAGCACCGCCCAGTTCGTGAAGGACAGCAAGGCGCGCATCGCCGAGGCCGAGAAGAAGGCCGACAAGCGTGCCGCCGAGGGCTACACCGAGAACACCAAGGGCATCGACGCGCTGGTCATGCCGAACGTCGCGGCGCAGAAGGTCGAGCTCGGCTACGGCGCGCTCAAGGCCTGGGACAAGGAGCTCGACTACGGCCCGAAGAACGGCATGTTCCCGCCGCTGTGGTGGAACGCCACCTGCAAGGAACCCGGCACCGCCAGCCAGCTGTCGTGGTTCCAGCGCACGCCGATCTACTTCGGCCGCACCGGCGGCAACAAGTTCGTGATCACACTCGGTCCGGCCGAGGTCGAGGACAAGAAGGGTGGCGTGCCGATCAACGTGTCGTCGAAGCCGAAGCCGAGCACGTTCTGGCTCGATGCCGAGAAGAAGGTGCCCTACACGATGTTCTTCTGGGTCGGCTCCGACCGCGAGCACGTCGGTCTCGCCGAGTGCAATCTGGCGCCGCGCGCCGACTACGTGTTGACCTACTACAAGAGCGGCGCGAGCTGGGACGCCAAGATCGACAAGGACACGGTCACGTTCTACGACGACAACTGCAACGGCAAGCCCGGCGAGGCCGACGTCTGGGCCGCCAATCTGCGGGTCAACACCGCCGGCGAGCACGAGGGTGAAGGCACGCCGGCGCCGCACATGGACTCGATGCGGGTCGGCAAGGGCGATCGCGTGCCGGTGACGGAGTTCGTGCAGCTGTCGAGCGGCTGGGTCTACCTGCAGGCCAAGGGCGATCACGTCGAGTACCGACCGCTCAACCCGGAGTACTTCAAGACCGGCAAGATCAAGCTGGTCTGGGACGGCCCGAAGGACACCCGTCCGGCCCAGCTCGTCATCCAGGGCAAGGGTGACTACCGCACCGCCTACGCCGACATCGCGAGCGGCAAGGAGGTCGAGGTCCCGGCCGGCGAGTGGAGCGTGATCTTCGGCCGCGTCGTCGCCGGCAAGGGCTCGCGTATCCAGAACGCCACGATCTACCCCGGTACCTCGGAGTCGTTCGCGGTCGCGCCCGGCGAGGTCAAGGAGCTGAAGATGGGGGCGCCGTTCACGATCGCGTTCGAGCGCGAGGGTGACAAGTCGGTGAAGATCGACGCGCTCAAGGTCTTCGTGAAGGAGTCGTCGGGCTGCATCTTCACCGAGCTGCAGGGCTGCGGCATCGCGCCCGAGGTGCTCGCCGCCAAGGACGAGGACGGCAAGGGCAGCAAGGCGGTCGCGCACTTCGTCGAGTTCAGCAGCGGCGAACTCGTCAACAAGGCCGGCACGGCCCACCCGAAGCTGTCGACGCTCTGCGCACTGTTCCCGATGCCGCAGGGCTACCGCGAGGGCCCGTTGGTGCTCGAGGTCGAGATGCCGAGTCCCGGCATGAAGGTCGGCCTCGAGCAGAAGAAGCACGGCTTCTTCGGCGAGCTCCGGCCGGAGTGGAAGTGATCTGAGCCGGCGGAAGTGAACGGCACGAACGGCCGCGCCTCCTGGCTTCCGGAGCGGCGCGGTGCTCTATTGCGCCGCCATGCTCGACATCCGCACCCTCCGAGACGACCCCGAAGCCGCGCGGGCCGGGGCGATCAAGAAGCACCTGCCCGACCGCGCCGAAGCGGTCGATCGCGCGCTCGCGCTCGACGCCGAGCTGCGCGCGCTGGTGCCGAAACTCGACGCGATGCGCAACGAGCAGAAGTCGGCCGGCAAACAGCTCGGCAAGCTGGCCGGTGCCGAACGCGACGCGTTCCTGGCGCAGCAGAAGGCGCGGAAGGCCGAGCTGCAGACGCTCGAGGAGCGCGAGAAGGGGCTGAAGCAGGACCTCGAGCAGCAGCTCATGCTGGTGCCGAACATCCCCGACGCCGAGGTGCCCGAGGGCAAGGACGACTCGCTCAACGTCGAGGTCCGCCGCTTCGGCGAGCCGACCGCGTTCGACTTCGAGCCGCGCCCGCACTACGACCTCGGCGAGGCCCAGGGCTGGCTCGACTTCGTGCGGGCGGCAGAGATGTCGGGCTCGCGCAACTACATGCTGTTCGGCGACCTCGCGCTGCTGCACGACGCGGTGCTGCGGTTCGCCGTCGATCTGATGGTGGAGCGCGGCTTCACACCGATCGACCCGCCGCTGCTGGTGCGCGACGCCGCGATGCTCGGCACCGGCTTCTTCCCGGGCGGTGAGGAGCAGACCTACCGCTGCGAGAAGGACGGCCTCAACCTGATCGGCACCGCCGAGGTGCCGGTGACCTCGCTGCACGCCGGCGAGATGCTGGCCGAGGAGGACCTGCCCAAGAAGTACGTCGCGCGCTCGGCGTGCTTCCGGCGCGAGGCCGGTACGTACGGCAAGGACACCCGCGGACTCTACCGCGTGCACCAGTTCCAGAAGGTCGAGCAGGTCATCGTCGACGTCGCCGATCGCGAGACCTCGATCGCGCACCACCACGCGATCGTGCAGAACGCCGAGGACCTGCTGCAGGCGCTCGAGCTGCCGTACCGCGTCGTCGCGGTCTGCGGCGGGGACCTCGGTGTGCCGCAGGCGATGAAGTACGACATCGAGACCTGGATGCCGTCGCGCAAGAACTACGGCGAGACCCACAGCGCCTCGCGCTTCTACGACTACCAGGCGCGCCGGCTCGGGTTGCGCTACCGGCCGAAGGACGGCAAGAAGCCGATGTTCTGCCACACGCTGAACAACACCGTGATCGCGAGCCCGCGCGTGCTGATCCCGCTGCTCGAGTGTCATCAGCGGGCGGACGGAACGGTCACGCTGCCGGCCGCTCTGCGGCCCTACCTCGGCGGTCGCGAGACGATCGGGCGCCCGCTCTGATCGCCGCGGGCCAGCGGGCTAGCGGTTGCCGAACAGGCCGCCGAGGTTGCCGCCGCCGCCGCCGAGGATCTGGTTGATGTTGAAGCCCTGCGGCAGCTGCTGCGGCGTGCTCGGGCGGTTGCCGCCGCCGGTCGGGCGCGTGCCGCCGCGCCCGCCGCCGCGGCCGGCACCGCCGAGTTCGGTGACCTGGCCGTCGCCGCGGATCGGGCCACCGTTGCTCGTCTGCACCGTCACCGGTCCACCGGCGCCGCCCTGGGCACCCTGCGGGCCCTGGCCCTGCATCGCACCTTCGCTGCCGGCCTGCCCCGTCGGCGCGTTCGGCAGCACCGGCACCATCGCCGAGCCGCCGCGCAGGATCTCGCTCATGTTGCGGTCGAACACGAAGTGCCGCACGTAGGTCTTCTCGGCGGCCTCGAAGTCGTCGATCTCGGCGTCGTTGACGACGTTGCGGCTGCCGCGCCGGCGCTCGATCGTGAACTCGATCTTGATGCGTCGCGGCAGCTTGTCGTCCTGCGCGCTGTCCCACTCGAGCTTCTCCTCGGCCTCGTAGCCGAGCTCGTCGTAGTAGGTCACGCTGAACTTCTTGATGCGGTCGTGGACCAGCTGGAAGGAGCCCTGGGTCAGCAGGTCGCCGTCGACCAGCGGATCCTCGCGGCGCCACATCTCGATCAGGTCGCGGTAGCGCGGGTTCTGCTTGAACCAGTAGCCGACCTCGCAGAGCGACGGCCGCTTGGGCTGGCCGTACGAGTCGAGCACGTAGCCGACCGCATCGGTCGTGGTCAGGAAGTCCATGCGGTCGGCCTCGAAGCTGCCGACGTCCATGTCGCGGCCGCGGAACACCGCGTTGTTGTAGACGTTGAAGGTCCAGATGCCGCGCAGATCGCGTTCGATCAGGTTGAGGATGCGCGGTCCGGCCTCGGTCGACTCCGAGAGCTCGTCGATGACCTCGCGCGCGCCGAGCAGTGCGTTGAACGCGGTCCCGATCGTCATCATGACGCTCGCCGTGATCGCGATCGCGAGCAGGACCTCGAGCAGGGTGAAGCCGTGTTGGCCGGAGCGTGTCTGCATCAGTTGCCTCCTTCGGCCGTGCTGCCGGTCGCAGCTGCCGAGGTCTGGCCGCGCGATTCCGCGACGGCCTGGGCCTGCCTCGGCGTCAGTCCCGAGATCGCGAGCGTGCTGATCCGCGCCTTGATCATCAGCGCGTCCTGCTCGCCTTCGTGCTCGGCATCGAGTTTCGGGAAGTAGACGATCACCGCGACCTCCTCGACGTCGTCTTCGGACGGCGCCTGCTCCTCGAGGTCGCGCGCGGTCTGCTCCTCGTAGAGCTTGTCCTGATACTCCTGGTAGCTCAGACCCTCGGCTCTGGCCTTGCGATAGTCCTCGCGACCGCGCTCCCATTCGGAGCGCTCGCTGGCCTCGCCCTCGCCACCGGCGGCGAGATCGGCGATCTCGCTCTCGGCGTCGGCGACGGCGCTCTCGCCGACGATGATCTTGTAGCTCCAGCCGTCCTCGTACTTGTCGGCGAGCGAGATCGACTGCCCCGACTCGGGCGCGACCTCGTGGTGGCCGGCCTGCAGCTCCGACATCCTCGCTTCGGCGATCTCGCGCGCCAGCCGCCAGTTGCGGGCGTAGGTCGCGTCGATCAGCGCGGTCGTGCGGATGCCGAGGAAGGTCAGCACGATCATCGCGACGATCGCGAGCGCGACCAGCGCTTCGATCAGCGTGAAGCCGTCCTCGCGGTTCATCGGGCGGTGCATCAGAACGCGCCCTCGCCGATCATCGTCAGCTCCTGCGGATGGCCTTCTTCGTCGAGCTCGGCGGTGGTCTCGCCGGTCAGGCCGCGCAGCAGCAGCGACCAGACCTTGTCGGGCTCGGCCTCGAGCCGCAGCACGACGACCTGGTCGCTCGAGAAGCCGAACTCGTCGAACCGGATGCGGTAGAGGCCCCGCAGCGCGAGGCCGTTCTTGGCGTCGCCGGCGCCGGCGAACACGACGCCTTCTTCGAGATCCTGCCAGCCGACCGACCATTCCTCGAGCGTCGCCTGGTCCTGGTCGAGCGTCAGCTGGATGTCCGGCGGATACACGATCCGCCAGCGGGCGCGATCGAGGTCGAGCTCCATGCCCATCTCGCGGCCGCGGATCCGGGCCTCGGAACGCAGGAAGTCGAGCCGCCGCTGGATCTGCTTGCCGCTGCCCTCGAGGCGGGCCGCCGGCACGAAGGCGCCGAGGTTCGGGATCACCATCGCGAAGATCATCGAGATGATCGTCATGGTGACGAGCAGCTCCATCAGCGTGAAGCCGCGCTCGCTCCGGCGCGGGTGCTGCCGGTGTCGCTCGCTCTGGCGCCGCACGGCGCTACTCGTCCTTCTTGCGCGAGGAGATGTCGTCCTCGGTGCCTTCCTGGCCGTCGGGTCCCATGCTGATGACCTCGAAGTCGGTGCGGGTCTCGCCGCGGAGGATGAACTCGTTGTCCCAGGCGTCGTTCTCGAGCCGCTCGAGGAACGGGCCGCCCTTGACCTCGGTGCTGACGAGGTCTTCGAGCGAATCGGGCAGCTTGCCGTTCCGGGTGTAGAACATCGTGATCGCGTCGTGGATCACCTTGGCGCTGGTGCGGCTGGTCTGGATGCGCGCCTCGTCGCTGGCGCCGATGACGTTGGTGGCGACCATCGTCGCGAGCAGGCCGAGGATCACGATCACGACCATGATCTCGACGAGGGTGAAGCCGGCCTGGGCACGGCGTCCGGTCTTGGGTTGGTTCATAGTTCGGGTATCCGCAGGACAGTCTAGCGCATCGCCGCGGCGGCGCGATCGGTCAGACGGCGCACATGTCCCTGGTCTTCCCGCGGGCTGTGTTCCCGGGCGCATCTGCCATGGTATCGGCCGGCCGGGGCCGCGATGATGCGCCGCGATGCGCACGTCCGACCGCCGCACCCGGTTCGTCCCGAGCTTCGTCACGATCCTGGCGGCGATCGCCGCTGCGGTCGCCGGCGGTGCCCGTTCCCCAGCCCAGGATGGCGCCCAGGATGGCGCCCAGAATGGCGCCCAGGGCGGCGCCCGGCCGGCCACCGCGCCGGACCTGCTGCAGCCGGAGGACCTGATCCGGCTCCGCCGGGTCGGGGGCCTGGCGCTGAGCCCTGACGGCAGCGAGCTGCTCTACACCGTGCGGACCACCGATCTGGCCGCCAACAAGGGCGAGACCCGGACCTTCCTGCGGTCGACCGCCGGCGGCGCGCCGGCGATCCAGGTCGCGACCGGCGGCTCGCCGGCGTTCGTCGGGGCCGAGCGGTTCGCCGCGGTCGAAAGCGGCACCCTGCAGCTGATCGGCCGCGAGCATGTCGACGGCGAGCCGCCGAGCACCGCGATCGCGCTGCCGCCCGGGGCCGGCAACGTGCTGCTGTCGCCCGACGGCAAGCGCTTCCTGTTCACCGCCCCGGTGCTGGTCGATCCGCAGGTGACCGCGCGCCATCCCGACCTGCCGCTCGCCAACGCGCGCGAGTACGACGATCTGATGGTGCGGCACTGGGACCAGTGGAACGACGGCACGTTCAGCCATCTGTTCGTGCAGGATCTCGCGCCCGGCAGCGCGCCGGTCGACCTGCTCGCGGGCGAACGGGTGCACACGCCGCTGCCGCCGTTCGGCGGTGCCGAACAGCTGGCGTGGTCGCCCGACGGCAGCGAGATCTGCTACACCGCGCGGCGCGTGGCCGATCCGGAGGCGAGCACCGACAGCCAGCTGTTCGCGGTGAATCTCGCCGCCGCCACCGCCGACGGCGAGCGCGCCGAGCACCGCTGCCTCACGACGGGCAACCCGGGCTACGACCAGGACCCGGTCTACAGCCCGAACGGCAAGTGGATCGCCTACTCGAGCATGGCGCGCGGCGGCTTCGAGTCGGACAAGGCCCGGCTGATGCTGCACGACCGCGGCACCGGCGAGAACCGCGAGCTGCTGCCCGAGCTCGATGCCGCGGCCCACGGCGTGGTGTGGACCAGGGACAGCGCCAGCCTGTTCTTCACCGTCGACGTCGAAGGCACGACGCAGGTCTACCGCGCCGAGGTGGCCCAGCGCGGCACGTCGGGTGCGGTCGCGGTCACCAAGGGCCGCCACGCGCTCTCGAGCCTGCAGGTCGCGCCCGACGGCCGGACGCTCTACGCGCTGCGCACGACGATGGAGCGCTGCGCCGACGTCGTGCAGATCGACGTCGCGACCGGCGCGATCCGCCAGCTCACCGACGCCAACGAAGACACCTGGGGGCGGCTCGCGATGCCGGTGATCGACGGCGAGTGGTTCGAGGCCTCCGACGGCAAGCGGATCCACGCCTGGATCGTCAAGCCGCCCGGCTTCGACCCGGCGAAGAAGTACCCGTTCCTGCTCTACTGCCAGGGCGGCCCACAATCGATGGTCGGGCAGGGCTTCTCGTTCCGCTGGAACTTCCACCTGATGGCGGCGCAGGGCTACGTCGTCGCCGGCGTCAACCGGCGCGGCCTGCCGGGCTTCGGCCAGGCCTGGAACGACGAGATCTCGCGCGACTGGGGCGGCCAGGCGATGCGCGACCTGTTGAGCGTCTGCGATGCGATGCAGAACCGGCCCTACATCGACCGCGACCGCAGCGCCGCGATCGGCGCCAGCTTCGGCGGCTACACGGTCTACTGGCTGATGGGCAACGCCGGCGATCGCTTCGCCGCGATGATCGCGCACTGCGGCGTGTTCAACCTCGAGAGCATGTACCTCGCCACCGAGGAGCTGTTCTTCGTCAACTGGGACCTCGGTGGGCCGTTCTGGGCCTCGCCCGAGGTCGCCGCCGACTACCGGCGGTTCTCGCCGCACCGCTACGTGCAGAACTGGAAGACGCCGCTGATGGTGATCGAGGGCGAGCGCGACTTCCGCGTGCCGTACGACCAGGGGCTGCAGGCGTTCACCGCGGCGCAGCTGATGGGGGTGGAGAGCCGCCTGCTGGTGTTCCCCGACGAGGGCCACTGGGTGCTGCAGCCGCAGAACGGCGTGCTCTGGCACCGCGAGTTCTTCGCGTGGCTCGACCGCTTCTGCAAGGAACGAACGAAATGACGATCCGAATGCGACCGTATCTGTTGCCGATGGCCCTGTTCTCGCTCGCCGCCGCCTGCGGCTCGGCTCCGGACGGCGCCGACGGCATGCTCGACGACGTCACCACCGGTGCCGCGGATGGCGCCGCCCGCGGGCGCTTCCTGCTCGAGCGCGTCGACGACACCGCGATCGCGCAGCTCTACGCCGACGGCTTCGAGGACCTGTCGCTGCGCGACAAGCAGCTCGCCTACCACCTGAGCCAGGCCGCGCTCGCCGGCCGCGACATCTTCCTCGACCAGCGCTTCGAGTACAATCTCGCGCTGCGCTGGATCCTCGAGTCGTTCTGGCTGGTGCGCTACGACCTCGATCCCGCCACGCGCCAGGAGGTCGAGCGCTACTGCAAGCTGTTCTGGGTGCACTCGGGGATCCACGACAACCTCTCGACCGAGAAGCACCTGCTCGGCCTCGACTGGGACCAGTTCGAGCGCTGCTGCGAGGCGGCGACCGCCGCCGGTCACGCGCTCGGCGCGGTCGAGCTCGCGCCGCTGCGCGATCTGCGCGAGGCCTACGCCGTGATGACCGACGAGACGTCGTACCGCTCGGTTACCGACAAGAGCACCGAAGGCGGCAACGACCCG
>JAGQRB010000897.1 GCA_020425925.1 Planctomycetota bacterium | reverse complement strand
TCGGCAGCGTCGACCGTGCTTCGACGATGTCGCGCGACTGGCTCGGCGCGAAGCCGAGGACGGCGATGCCGTCGCGCACCAGCGCGTGCGGCGTGAAGCCGCCGTAGTCGGCGTCTGTGGTCGCGAACGGCCAGGAGTAGAGCGTGCCGCCGGCGAAGGGACGGGCGTCGGGCGCCGGCAGGCCGGCAGAGCCCAGCGCGCGCAGGAAGCGGTCGAGCGCGCGCCCGTACTCGCGACCGGCGGCCGTGAACGACGCCGGGTCGGTGAGTCCGAGGACCAGTGCCGGTCGCGGCAACGGCAGCGCGCCCGGCAGTCGCGTGGCGTTCGGCGGCAGCGCCCGCAGTCGGCCCTCGGCGTCGGCGGTGATCGCGTTCTCGCGGCCGTCGATCGACGGCAGCAACAGCTCCTCGGTCACACGGTGCAGGTCGCGGGCGAGCGGCACGAACGAGCGCTCGAAGCGTTCGAACTCCCGGCGGTCCCGGTCGTTCATCCGCGGCACGGCGAGCTCGTGGAACCAGCCGTAGCCGATCTGCAGCCAGTGGGCCAGCTGTCGATACGACGGCAGCAGCGGCGCCGGTCGCGAAACGGCGAACGCGAGCGGGCTCGTGCCGACGTGCTTGCGGAGGTCGAGCGGCCGCCCGGAGTCGCCGAGCTCGGTGCCGCGGCCGGAGAACGTGAACGTCTCGAGCCCGCGGCCGAAGCGGCTTGCGGTTACCCTGGGTCGCCGCAGCGGCAGGCTCGCGGCGAAGTCGGCGAGCAGACCCTCGACGTCGCGGGTCGCCCGCTCGGCGAGCGCGTCGAGGCCATCGCGTGCCGCAGCCGCCGTGTCGCCGGCGGTCTTCTGCACGAGGTCGCCGACTGCGGCGCCGATCGCCGCCGGCCGCAGCGGATCGCCGTGCGCGAGCCACTCGTGTTCGTAGACCAGCTCGAAGAGCTCGGGCCCGCCGAGTTGCCGCACCGGCGCGAGCGCGGCGGCGGCAGCCAGCGACGAGCTCTGCCCGAGCTTCGCCAGGTGTGTCGTGTCGGCGCCGATCGCGACCAGCAGGTAGTCGCCGCGGGTCCCGACCGCGAGTGCGAGGGTCTGCTGCACCAACAGGTCCTCGAGGCGGCGGGCGAGGTCGTCGCGAAGTCCCGCGGCGCGGGCGTCCGCGAAGGTCCGACGCAGCTCTGCCGGCGGGATCGCACCGCCATCGACGCGCAGCGTCCGGAAGCGACCGCCGCCGATCGAGAGCTCGGCGGGTGGCGTCGCGAAGATCCTGCCGATGCGACGGCAGAACTCGGCGAGCACGCGCTGGCAGCGTTCGGGATCGCGCACCCGGAACCCGGCGATCAGCGGTGGCATGCGCAGGACGTCGGCGTGCGCCAGGACCAGCTCGGCGACGACGTTCGGATCGAGCTCGTCGTCGGCCGCGGTCGGTGCAGAGAGCGGCGCGGTGGCGCGGTGCCACAGCAGGTCGAGGTAGATCTCGTTCGCCGCCGCGAGCAGCGGCACGAGCTCGGCGCCGGCGTAGAAGAAGACCTCGTGCGACAGTGCGTCGGTCGCGATCGCGAGTGCGTCCCGGGCCAGCGGGTCGCGCTCGCGGGCGTCGCGCAGGGCCGCGAGTGCCGGATGGTCTTCGAGCGCGGCGAGCGCGAGCTGCACCGAGTGCAACGCGAGGATCCGCCGCAGCGCGCGGCTGTCGAGGATCGCGTCCCAGGCTTCCGCGAGTCCGAAGGTCGCACTGTAGTAGGCGGCGTCACCCGGGATCCACGCCGCGGCACCGAGGTCGACGGACGAACCCGCGGTCGTCTGGGCGTCGGCGGTTGCGTCCGCACCCGCGAGCGCGACCAGCACCGCGGCGCAGATCCGTCGGCGGGAAGGGCTGGTTCGGGTCGTCGTCATCGCGAGACGGAGACCGTTTCGGTGGGGGGTGCGGCCCCGCGACCGGCCCGTCGGCGGTTTGCCGATGCCGCGCGGTGCGGTACGTTAGTCGGGCTCGAAGGCCTCACCATGCATCGCCACCTCGTCCTCATCGTTCCTGTGCTCGCGCTCGGTCTCGCCACCAGCGCGGCGGCGCAGACCCCGATCGCCATGCCGCCGTTCCAGTCGACCTACGTCGCGGCGGCGGCGCGCGGATTCTACTTCTTCTGCCCGACGGCGTGTGTGATCACCGGGCTGGAGGCGCCGAACGAGGCGGCGCAGCCGAACCAGGTGGTCGAGGTGCTCGACTTCGGCGGGCTGCCGCCGGCGCCGTTCCCGGCGACGACCGCGCCCGTCAGCCAGCTGTTCTACGACAACGCGGTGCCCGCCGGCACCAAGGTCAGCGCGAGCGTCGCGCTGCAGGCCGGTCGGTTCTACGGCATCTTCGGTTGCTGCACCGACGCGCTCGGATCGGCGACGAGCTACTCGTCGTACGGCAACGGGCCGTTCACCACTTCGATCCAGGGCATCCCGGTGGTGTTGAACCGGTTGGTTACCCAGTCCGGCATCGCCAGCAACGGCGGCAACCAGCCGTGCTCGAGTTCGACCGGCCGGATCGGTCGCGTGCTGGTCGACATCGCGCCCGCGGCCGGGCTCTACGCCGGTTTCACGGCCGACGTGCAGACCGGTGTCTCACCGCTGACGGTGCAGTTCACCGACACCAGCTACACCAACGCGGCAGCCGGGATCACGAGCTGGGCGTGGGACTTCGACAACAACGGTTCGGTCGATTCGACGCTGCAGCACCCGACGCACGTGTTCTCCACCTGCGGCAACTTCGACGTCAAGCTGACCGTCACCGATTCGCAGAACCCGCCCGACTTCCTCGTCGAGCCGGCGTTCGTCCGCACCGACGAGCTCACGGTCGCGTTCGACGTCAGCCTGCAGACCGCGCCGAACGTCTGGCAGTTCACCGATCTGACGACGCCGACGCCGACGACCTGGGCGTGGGACTTCGACAACGACGGCAGCGTCGATTCGACGCTGCAGAACCCGACGTACACTTCGCCGGGCCCCTGTCTCGACACCACCGTCGCGCTCGTGGTCACGCGCGCGTGCCGGTCCGGGCTCACGATCGAGCGCACGTTCCGCGCCGCGGCGTCGTTCCTCGGCGAGACCGGCGGCGGCAACTTCCTCTCCAGTCCGACGTCGGTGGGCAACTACTTCGACCTCGAGGTCACGGCGGCGCCCGGGATCGTCGTCTGCGGCCTCGCGGTGACCCCGGCGGGGCTCGCCGGACCGTTCGACCTCAGCGTCTACCTCAGCGAGGACACGCACGTCGGCAAGGAAGGTGATTCGGCGCGCTGGCGTCTCGTCGGTGTCGGCAGCGGCGATTCCGCGGGCGGCGGTTTCGCGCCGCCCGCGGTCGTGGACGTCGGCGTCGACGAGCCGTTCCTGCTGCCGACCGGCAGCTACGGCATGGCGGTGTTCCTGAGCTCGCCGTCGGGCATGGGTCTCGCCTACACCGACGGGCCGGCGTCGAGTCCGTACGTCGGTGCCGACCTCGTGCTGCACCCGGCGGGGGTCGGTTCGGCCAGCGTCTCCGAGCTCGGCCCGATCGCATTCGCGCCGCGGCTCTGGAACGGCGGCGTGCACTACTCGCTCTGCAGCGCCGCGCCCGTGGCCGCGAGCGGTTTCTTCGGCAGCGGTTGTGCCGGCGCGCTCGGCACGCCGCGGCTCGATCCGAACGGCACCGTGCCCGCGCTCGGCACGACCTACCAGCTGATCGTCGATCGCGTGCCCGGCAGCGTCGCGATCATGATGGCGGGATTGAGCCACACGTTCGCCGCCGGCTACGGCGCGCTGCCGTTCGATGCCGGCGGCCTGGGTGCGCCGGGTTGCCTGCTGCGCGTCAGTCCCGACACGACGGTGCTGCTGCTCGCGGCCGGCTCGACCGCGACGTGGTCGTTCCCGGTGCCGAACACGCCGGCCTTCCTCTGTCTGCCGCTCTACAACCAGGCAGCGGTGTTGTCGAGCGGTGCCAACGCGCTCGGCGCCGTGGTGTCCGACGCCCGCGCGGCGATCGTCGGCAACTGACCGATCAGAGATCTTCCAGGAACAGGATCAGCGCGTCCTGGTCGCTCGCGGTGAGCGCCTGGTAGTTCGCGCGCACGCCGGCGGCCTCGCCGCCGTGCATCGCGATCGCGCCGCGCAGATCCTCGGCGCGGCCGTCGTGCATGTAGGGCGCGGTGTGCGCGATGCCCCAGAGCGGCGGCGTGCGGAAGTAGCCCGCGGCTGCGCCGGGTTCGGCCATGCCGCGGTAGGTCGACGGCATCAGGTCGTGGAGCAGCAGATTGGAGTAGAGCGGTACCGGGCCGGTGCTGCCCATGAGCGTCGGGATGTGGCAGACGGCGCAGCCGACGGATGTGAACAGCGCTTCGCCCTGGGCGACGCGGGGGTCGGTCGAGCCGCCGCGCTCGGGCGGCGGCAGCGACCCGAGGTAGGCGGCGAGGTCGGCGACCTGGCTCGCCGACAGTTCGGGATCCGCGACCCCGTCGCCGTCGCTGGGCAGCGCGAAGCCCCGACCGTTGTCGGGGGTCGTCAGGCCGAGCTCGTTGGCCATCGCGTCGTCGACGAAGTCGGCGAGGCGCGGGATCTGCGCCTTCCAGCCGAAGCGGCCGATCTCCTGGCCGCCGTTGACGGTCAGGCGGCGCGCGACGCCGAAGATGCCGTCCTGGTTGGCGTCGGTCGGATCCTCGTTGGCGGTGATGACCGGCCCCGAGATCGAGTCGACCAGACCGAGGCCGAGCAGCGACGGTGGCTGGCGCTGCTCGAAGATGTCGGCCGGCAGCGGCGAGCCGGTCGGATACTCCTCGCGGCCGTGCATCGTCATGATGCGCAGCTTGCTGAGCCCCTGGCCGCCGGGCAGGTTGGTGAACGGGCCGGCACCGCCGTTGTCGTTGCCGAAACGGGTGACGTTGAGCTCGATCGAGCCGGCGCCGCCGACCACCGGGTCCTGGTGGCAGGCGCGGCAGCTGTCGGCGTTCATCTCGGGCGTGCCGAGTCCGTCGGCGGCGTGGAAGTCGTGGTCGAACAGCAGCGCGCCGTTGGCGACGTTGCCGCTGCCGCCCTGCGGCAGCAGGAGCAGCGCAGCGCCGGCGGCGAGGCCGACCGCGAGCAGGTGCTTGTGCACGGGGGTGAACTCGAGCATCACAGGTGCCTCAGGAAGGACAGCAGGTCTTCGCGTTCGATCGGGGTGAGCACGGCGTAGTCCTCGGCGCTCGCGCTGGCTTCGCCGCCGTGCGCGCGGATCGCGGCGTCGAGCGTCGGCGCGCGCCCGTCGTGCAGGTATGGGGCGAACTTCGAGACGCCCCAGAGCGGCTGGGTGCGCCATTCGGCACCGTTCGAGAGCGGGCTGGTAGCGGATGCCTGGGGTGAGCCGAAGTTGATGCCCTCGGCCAGCGCCGGGCCCATGTCGTGCAGCAACAGATCGGTGTAGGCGTGCACCGGACCCCGCGACGACGGCAGCGTCGGCATGTGGCACTTGGCGCAGCCGAGCTGCGCGAAGATCTGTTCCCCGCGCAGCGCCGACTCGTCGAACGGCAGCGGCTCCGGCGGCGCGAGGAAACGCGAGAAGGCGATCAGATCACCGAGGTCGTCGTGCGAGATCTCCGGATCGGGCACACCGTCGGCGTCGGTGGTCGGCGAGTTCGGAGTGCCGGTGCCCTGCGGCGCCATGCCCGGGGCGAGCGAGACCGTGCCGGCGGCGCCGAGGAACGGGTTGCTCGTGATACCCATCTGGTTGAACAGCGGCGCGCGGGTGAAGAACTCGATGTTGTTCGATTGCGCCTTCAGCCCGAAGCGCCCCATGCCGGCGCCGTCGTTGTTGAAGCGACCGCTGATGCCGTCGGCGTCGGCGTCGTCCGGGTCGGCGTTGTTCATGATCGTCTGGTTGCTGACGAACTCGAACAGCCCGACCCCGAAGATCGGGATCGAGTTCCGCTGCCCCGAGACCACGGGATAGAACGGATGCGACATCAGCGCGCGCGCGCCCTGGAACGTGAACAGCGCCTGCAGCGGCTGGCCGAACGCCGGCACCACGACGCTCGGCAGGCCGGTGAGGTTGAACTGGAATGCCGGGCCGATGCCGGGATCGACCACGGCGACGTAGAAGTTGCGGTAGAGCCGCGAGCCGCCGCCGATCGTCGGCGTGCTGTGGCACGACGCGCACGACGAGGCGTTGTAGAGCGGCCCCAGCCCCTCGCTCGGGGTGAAGCGCTTGGTGAAAAGTGCGCGGCCGCGTTCGAACGCCAGCCGCTGGTCGTCGGTCAGACCCGGCAGCGGGTCGCCGAGCTGCACGGACTGCGGCGCTTCGTTCGGCGACGGCGCCGTCGGCGACGTCGGGGCCGTGCCGGCGCCGCCGTCGTGGCAGGCGGCGAGCGCGGCGAGAGACAGCCAGATGCTGGTTCGAGAGCGGCTCACGGTGGTGGCTCCGGGGCGGTGCGAGACGTGGACGGAACTGCCGCCAGGATATCCCAAGGTGCGGCGTCCGACACGCCCGAACGGCATGTCGGGCGGGGTTGCTCCGAGCCGCATGCGGCGTTCGCGCGGATCGCGCGGCGGCGGAGCCGCCAACGCATTCCGGCGTCGTCGCAGCCACCGATACCATCGCCCGAGTGCGGCCGCGATTGCAGCGCTGCGCCGAGCGCGGTGTGAGAGCTTGCCGGCGGCGCTCGCGCAGCCCGAGCCCGGTCGCGGTCGCGACCAGGTGGCGATCGACGCCGCCAAGAAAATTTCATGACCGCGGGCCGGTCGGAACGTTGTCGTTGCGGTCGGTGGACCGGCGCGGCACCGTGGCGAACAGGATGGGTTCGAACCTCGAAGCCGCCCGCTGCCGGATCGCGCGTCTGTTGTTCGCGCTGGTCCTCGTCGCCTTCGTCGCGACGACCGGCTGGCTGGTGTTCGGGCGTCACCTCGAGAGCCTCGGCGCGCTCGGCATCCCGACGATGCAGCCGCGATTCGTCGACGCCCGGGTGTTCACCGGTGCGACCGTCGCACTCGAGCGGGGCCTCGACCCGCTCGTCACCAACCCGGCGGACCCGCTCGCCCGGCCCCTGAACTACCCGCGCGTCTGGCTGTTGTTGGCCGATCTCGGCGTCGGGCCCGAGCATGCCACGGCCCTCGCGCTGGCGTTCTTCACGATGTTCGTCGGTGGCCTCGCCCTGCTGCTGCCGGTCGCGCGCACGTCCGCGACGGCGTTGTCACTCGCCGTCGCGGTGTTTTCGCCGGCGGTTTGGCTCGCGGTCGAACGCGGCAACGCCGACCTCGCGCTGTTCGGGCTCGTCGCGCTCGCCGCCTGGCTGACGGCGCGGCGACCGCGGCTGGCCTGCGGCGCGGTCGCGACGGCGGCCGTGCTCAAGCTCTACCCGATCGGTGCCACCTTCGGGCTGATCGGCGAGCAGGCGCGAAGCTCGCTCCGCCGCGTCGCGCCGCTGCTCGCGGGGTTCGCGCTGTATCTCGCCTGGATCGCGGCCGACCTGCCCAGGATCCTCACCAACACCTACTACTGGCGTCCGCTCTCGTACGGGCTCGAGATCCTGCCGGTCACCGTCGCGCGCGAGCTCGGTTGGCCGAGCTGGCCGTTGTTGATCGCGGCCGGCGCGATCGTCGGCGCGGTGCTCGCCGCCGCCGTCCGCGCGCGCCGACGGATCCGGTTGGGCGATGCGACGGTTCCCCACGCGCTGGCCGCGTTCCGCATGGGGGCGGTCATCTTCATCGGCACCTGGTGCCTGCACACGCACTTCGACTATCGCCTCGTGTTCCTGCTGCTCACGGTGCCCCAGATCGTGCGCTGGTGCGGTGCGGAGCACGGCGCGATCCGGGCCGGCGCCCGCATTGCGCTCGCCGCGCTCTCACTCGTGCTCTGGAGTCTGGCCTGGCGTCACGGTCTCGAGCGCGCGATCGGCTCGGCCGTGCCGGGCCTGATGCTCGACGCTGCGCTCGGCTGGTTGCTGGCCGCGACCCTGCTCGTGGGCACGGTGCTGAGCCTGCCCGACTGGGCCGTGCCGCGCGCCTGCCGTGGCGCGCCGCTCGTCGATCTGCCGGTGGTGCCGGCCGGGGCGATCCTGTCGCTGCCGCTCGACGGCGGCCACCGGCGCCCGGATCGCGGTTTCGGGGCGGGTTCGGCCTGACGCGAGTTCGCTGTGCATGGATCGGCCGACGCCGTTAGTGTCGGCCGCGATGCGACGTCTTCGTCCGGCCGTCACCCGGCTAGCCAGCACGACCCTCGCCGTGCTCGCGGGCTGCACCGGTGCGCCCGAGCACGCCGGCAACCCGGTGTTCGATGGCAACTACGCCGATCCCGAGGTCGCGGTGCTCGCCGGCCGCTACTGGATCTTCCCGACCTGCTCGGCGCCCTACGACGAGCAGCTCTGGTTCGACGCGTTCTCGTCGCCCGACCTCGTGCGCTGGACCAGGCACGAGCGTGTGCTCGAGGTCGCGGCCATCCCGTGGGCGCGCCGCGCGCTCTGGGCGCCGGCCGCGATCGCCGCCGATGGCCGCTACTTCCTGTTCTTCGGGGCGAACGACCTGCAGCGTCCCGGCGGGCCGCTCTGGAATCCCGACGATCCGCGCAGCCACACCGGCGGCATCGGCGTCGCGGTCGCCGACGACCCGGCCGGCCCGTACCAGGACTATCTCGGCGCGCCGCTGATCGGCGAGTTCCACAACGATGCGCAGCCGATCGACCAGTTCGTGTTCCGTGACGATGACGGCGCGCTCTACCTGTACTACGGCGGCTGGGGCCACTGCAACGTCGCCCGGCTCGCGCCCGACCTGCGCGGCTTCCTGCCGTGGGCCGACGGCGCGACGTTCCGCGAGATCACGCCGGCCGGCTACGTCGAGGGGCCGGTGGTGTTCCGTCGCGCCGGCCGCTACTACTTCCTGTGGTCGGAGGGCAATTGGGGTGACGCGAGTTATCGCGTCGCCTGGGCGCTGGCGGATTCACCGGCCGGGCCGTTCACGCGCCAGGGCGTGGTGCTCGAGCAGGATCCCGCGATCGCGACCGGCGCCGGTCACAACTCGGTGCTCAATCCGCCGGGCACCGACGACTGGTACGTCGTCTATCACCGCCGGCCGATTCCGAACCGCGGTCGCGACCACCGGGTGACCTGCATCGACCGTCTGGAGTTCGACGCCGGCGGTCGTATCCTACCGGTGAAGATGACGTTCGAAGGCGTTGCGGCGAACCCTCTGCGCCCAGTCGTCGACCGCGAAAAGTGACTGTAAGAAGATGGTTTACGGCGTTCGTCGGGACCGGCACGGACAGCTGACGGTTGGTGCGAGACTGCGCTACGCAGATCGGCTACCTTGCGATCCAGGGTTGCCCTTTCCCGGCCCAGAGGAAGGACAATGTCGCAGCGCTATCGGATCCTCCTGATCGAAGACGACTCGGTCGACGTCGAGGGCGTCCGCCGCAGCCTCGCGTTGTCGCGGCATGCGATCTACGACGTCGAGTCCGAGACTACCCTGGAGCGCGGGCTCTCGTCGCTCGGTAGCCACGCGTTCGACGCGGTGCTCGTCGACCTCAGCCTGCCGGATGCGACCGGGCTCGGCGCCGTCGAGTCGGTCGTCAGGCTCAGTCCGGCGACACCGGTCGTCGTCTTCACCGGCGCGGCGGACGAGGAGTTCGCGTTCGCGGCGATCCGGGCCGGCGCCCAGGACTACGTCACCAAGCGCGGGCCCGACACCAGCATCGAACGGGCGCTGCGCTACGCCATCGATCGCAAGCGTTTCGAGGTCGAACAGCGCCGCGTCGACGAACGCCTGCTCGAGGTACAGAAGCTCGAGAGCCTCGGCCTGCTCGCCGGCGGCATCGCCCACGACTTCAACAACCTGCTGACCGGCGTGCTCGGCAACGCGAGCCTGTCGCTGATGAAGGTGCCGAAGGGCTCCGACATCGAGGGGTTCCTGCAGCAGATCGAGCGTTCGGCGGTGCGCGCGAGCGATCTCTGCAAGCAGTTGCTGGCCTACGCCGGCAAGGGCGGCTTCCTGGTGCAGGCGCTCGACATGTCCGAGATCGTCCGCGAGATGATCGACATCCTCGAGCTGTCGGTGTCGCCGCAGGCGATCCTGCGCCACGAGCTGGCCGAAGACCTGCCCGCGATCGAGGCCTCGCCGACCCAGCTGCGGCAGGTCGCGATGAACCTGATCATCAACGCCTCGGATGCGCTCGAGGATCGCGATGGCGTGATCTCCGTGCGAACCGGCCTGATGCAGTGCGACGAGGGCTTCTTCACCCGGACCGAGCTGACCGAGCGCCTCGCCGTCGGCGAGTACGCGTTCCTCGAGGTTTCCGACACCGGCGTCGGCATACCACACGAGGTGCGCGAGCAGATCTTCGAGCCGTTCTACAGCACCAAGTCGCACGGCCGCGGCCTCGGCCTCGCGGCCGTGCTCGGCATCGTGCGCGCGCACCGCGCCGCGATCCGGGTCTACAGCGAGCCGGGCAAGGGTACGACCTTCAAGGTGCTGTTCCCGACGCTCGGGATGTCGGCGCCGACGACGCGGCCGTCGACGCCAGAGCGACGTGTCGAGTATCAGGGTATCGCGCTGGTCGTCGACGACGAGAGCGCGGTGGTCGACGTCGCGCGCAACGTGCTCGAGCAGATGGGATTCGAGGTGCTGACGGCGCAGAACGGCGTCGAGGCGCTGGCCGAAGCCCGGCGCTGCGGCGGCCGCATCGAGGTCGTGCTGCTCGACATGACGATGCCGCGGATGGGCGGTGAGGAGACGTTCCGCAGCATGCACCGCGCCTACCCGGCCGTGCCGATCATCCTGTCGAGCGGCTACAACGAGCGCGACGCGATCGCGACGCTCGCCGGCAAGGGCATCGCCGGCTTCCTGCAGAAACCCTACGCCGCGAAGGTGCTGATGGATGCCGTGCGCGAAGCGATCGCGCGCGCCACGCAGTAGTCGTTCAGCGCACGCCGGCGCCGATCAGCTCGCGGGCGAGCGTCGGGCTCAACGCGCCGAAGGGTGCCGCGGCGGTGGTGGCGAACGCCTGCCACCAGGTCCGCAATCCGACGAGTTCGAGGCCCGGCATCGGCAGCGCCAGTGTCGCCGTGCCGGTGCTGTCGAACAGCGCGCTGACGAACGCGCCGCTGACCATCGTGTCGAGGCCGAGCGCGCCGAAGGGCGGCACCACGAGGTAGCCGGGGGCGAGGCCGACCCAGATCGTGAGGAAACCCGACGGTGCACCGCCGGTGACGGTCGCGGTGCCGACCGCGTTCGCCGCCAGCGGTCCGATCGCGAGCCCGACCGGGCCAGGCGGCAGCGGCACCGCCTCGTCGTCGTCGAGCCAGAACGTCGCCGCGGCGGCGACGCCGATGCGGTAGGTCGGATCCGGCAGCAGCTCGACGTTCAGGCTTTCGGTGCCCTCGACCAGCGGTTCGTCGAGCACGTGGATCGGCAGGCGGACCCAGCGCTGGCCGGTCGGGATCACCGCGGTCGCCGGCAGCGCGATGTAGTCGTGGCCCGAGGTCGCGGTGCCGGTGGTCGCGAGCCGCACCGTCAGTGGCTGCAGCGGCAGGCCGGTTCGGGTGATGGTCACGATGCCGTGGTCGGCCGGTTCGCCGACGGTCGGCTCGGTCGCGATCACCCCGACGATCGGCAGCGAGCCTGCGCGGTCGTCGTCGGCAATCGTCACGTGGGCGGTGCGCGCGCCGCCGAGCGCGTAGGTCGAACCGGCCGCGAGCCGCAACACGACGGTCTCGGTCGCCTCCGGCGCCTGATCCTGGATCGGCGCGACGACGACGAGCGCGGTAGCGGCGCCGGCCGCGAGCGTGACACTGCCGCTGAGCGGCTGGTAGTCGAGTCCGGCCGTCGCCGAGCCGGCGATCTCGTAGTCCACGGTCAGGCTCGCGGTCGTGTTGCCGGCGCGTTGGACGCGGAATGCCGCCGGGTCGCCGGGCGCTTCGGTCGCCCCTGCGTCGATCACCGCGACGGTGACGAGCGGCAGGCCGGCCGCCGGGTCGTCGTCGTGCAGGATCGCGGTCG
>JAGQRB010000090.1 GCA_020425925.1 Planctomycetota bacterium | reverse complement strand
TCAGCACCACCGCGAGGCCGAGCCGCGCCGCGGTGATCGCGGCAGCGGTGCCGGCGAGGCCGCCGCCGACCACCGCGAGGTCGAAGCGGCCGCCGTCGGCGGGCGCCGCGCCGAAGCCGTGCAGCCGAGCGCGCAGCTCGGCGAGCTCGTCACCGTCGTCGGTCGGCACGAACGCGGGATCGCGGGCGAACAGGATCGCATCGCAGCGGCCGTCGAAGCCGGTGAGGTCGTGCAGCGCCAGCCTTGCGCGTTCGCCGACCGTCACCGTGCCGCCGGGCTGCCAGTGCCATTCGGCACCCTCGACGCCGAACGTGGTCGGCAGCGTCGCGCCGTCGATCAGCAGCTCGAACCGCCCGGGGGCGCCCGGCGCCTGCCACGGCGCGACCCAGTCGCGGGTGCGCACGAAGACGCGATAGTCGCCGGCCGCCGGGAACGCGACCTCGGTCGCGGCGTCCTTCACCGGCACGCCGAGCCCGTGCGCCAGCAGCATCGGCGAGCCCATCAGGTCCATGAACTGCTGGTCGACGACCCAGCCGCCGGTGTCGGCGAACGACTCGGCCTCGACCAGCACGATGCCCGGATCCTGGGCGAGTGACGCGACGAGCAGGGCGGCGACGAGCATCGCCGCAGGCTACCCGCTCACAGCGCGTCCTGCAGCGCGTCGATCGCCGCGAGCAGGTCCTGCCGGTCCTCGAGTGCGGCGCGGAACAGGTCGCCGTGGGCCTCGACGCGTGCCGGCACCGACTGGATCGTGAAGTTGCGCGGCGAGAGGTCGGCGTGCTCGAGCTCGTCCCAGAACAACGGCGTCGAGACGGTCGCGCCGCGCACCGGGCGCACCGAGTAGGGCGGCACGATCGTCTGGCTGCGACGGTTCTGCAGGAAGTCGAGGTAGACCTTGCCCTCGCGCTGGTTCGGCAGGCGCTCGATCGTCGCGATGTCGGGCAGGTCGCGCGCCAGCACGCGCGCGACGGCCTCGATGAACATGCGGGCGTGGTCGTAGGTGTAGCCCGGTCGCAGCGGCACGAACACGTGCATGCCGTTCTTGCCCGAGGTCTTGAGCACCGGCCGGATGCCGATGCCGCGCAGCAGCTTGCCGGCGGCGCGCGCGATCCGGACGACGTGCGCGAACGGCGCGTCCTTCGGGTCGATGTCGAGCACCGCGTAGTCGGGCGCGTCGAACGTCGGCGCGCGCGACAGCCACGGGTGCAGATCGATGCTGCCGAGGTTGGCGCAGTAGAGCAGCGTCTCGGCGTCGTCGATGACGTGGTGCGGCACCGTCGTGTCGTCGTGCGGAATGTCGACGGTGCGGACCCAGTCCGGCGTGCCGGCCTTGGCCTCGCGCTGATAGAACGACTTGCCGTCGATGCCGTCGGGGAAGCGGTTGAGGTGGACCGGCCGGTCGCGCAGGTGGGGCAGCAGCACGTCCGCGATCGTCTGGTAGTAGGCCAGGAGGTCGCCCTTGGTGAAGCCCTCGGCCGGCCAGTAGACCTTGGCGAGGTTGGTCGGTTTGAAGCGCAGGCGGGTGCGCGCCGGCGCGGTCGGCGTCGCGTCCGTTGGCGCAGCGACATCGCCGGCCGGCACCCGTAGCCAGTCCGCCGATTCGCCGGCGACGTAGGCACTGGCACCGCGCTTGCCGATCGCCGCCGGCAGCCCGGCGTCGACGATTGCCTGCAGCAGCGCCGGACCGTTGCCGGCGACGTGGTCGACGTAGAGCAGGTGCGGGTCCGGCGGCAGCAGCGTGCGCAACGCCGCCTTGCGGTCGAGCAGCGGCAGGCGCCGGAGATCGAAGTCCTCCCACTGCAGCAGATCGAACGCGTAGTAGGCGGTGCCATCGTGCTCGCCGCTGGCGAGCGCCGCCGCCAGCGCACTGCGACTCGGCTGCCCGCGTGCGTCGAGCGCGACCAGCATGCCGTCGAGCAGGGCGTGCTCGCAGGCGAGCTCGGCGAGCGCTTCGGCGATCGGCGGCGGCGTGTCGACGCCGAGCAGCCCGGCCTTGTCCGCGAACAGCCGTTGCCCGGCGAACTCCATCTCGAACACCCAGGCCGGATCGGCGAACGGTGCGCGTTCGCGCTGCCAGCACATCGGCCGCAGCTCGTCTGCCGGACCCGCCGGCGGCGCGCCTTCGAGGTCGACGCCGAGCGCGCTGTCGCGGGCGTGGCCGGAGTAGAGGTCGCGCGACTTGAACAGCAGCCAGCTGTTCTCGGCCTGCTTGGTGCGCACCAGGTGCCACTCGCCGCGCAGCCGCCGACCGTAGAGTCGGACCTTGACCTCGCCGCGCGCGATCGCCTCGTCCCAGTTCTCGATCTTCACGAGCTCGTAGCGGCCGCGGTCCCAGATCGTCATCGTGCCGGCGCCGTACTGGCCCTTCGGGATGCGGCCGTGGAAGTGCTCGTACTCGATCGGGTGGTCCTCGGTGCGCACCGCCAGCCGCTTCTCGGCGGGATCGTAGGAGAAGCCGCGCGGCACCGCCCACGAGCACAGCACGCCGCCCTGCTCGAGTCGCAGGTCGTAGTGCAGGTTGCGGGCCTCGTGGCGATGAACGACGAACGCCAGGTCGCCGCCGTCGCGACGCAGCGGTGCCGGCGCCGGCTCCGGCGTCCGGCCGAAGTCGCGCTTCCTGCGGTAGTCGTCGAGCGGGTCGGGCATCGCGTGAGTGCACGGTCGTGCGCGGCCGCTCCTGAGCGGGATCGCGCCGGTGTTTTCCGAAGTCGCACGCAGCAGCATAAGCCGAAATGCCGTTGTGGCTTGCGCACAACCCGGTGCGGGATCGCCGCAGCGGTGACCCGGCCGCAGGACACTCGCGGCGGGTCCGTGCGGGTGGGCACCGCGTTTGCGTTCTGGCCGACGCCATGAACGCAACATCCCCGATCCGACCACCCGGTCCGCGCCGCGCGCGGATGCTCTCCTGTCTCGCGCTCGCCGTCGTCGCCGCTGCTTGCAGCGGCGGCTCGCGCGGCGATCCGAACAACCGCGGCGACTT
>JAGQRB010000896.1 GCA_020425925.1 Planctomycetota bacterium | reverse complement strand
GGAGCGCGCGAGCTGCGCGCCGCACTCGCCGCGGTGCTCGCGGCCCGTGCCACCGGTGCGGACGAATCTTCCCGGCTGGCCGCCTTCGCTGCCGCGCGCGGCGCCGAGGAAGTACACTCCTGAGCGTTTTCCCACCCGCTGCCCCAACGCACCCCATGACCAAGCTCTTCGTCCCGGCCATCGCATTGGCCGTCACCATCGCGATGCCGGCGCAGGACGCCGACAGCAGCAACAAGCTGCAGCCGTACCTCCGCGACCTCGTACGCGTCGCCGAACCCGGCGCCAAGCTGCCGGTCTACTTCGTGATGGCGGATCGCCTCGGCTACGACCACTGGTTCCCGCGCGTGTTCCGGCTCGGTGTCGAGCAGCGCCGCGCCACCGTGATGGCCGAGCTGAAGGCTCACGCCGAGACCACCCAGGCCGACCTGCTGGCCTACCTCGCGGCCGAGACCGCTGCCGGCGACGTCGCCAACGTGCGTTCGAACTGGCTCGGCAACTTCGTGCTCGCCGAGGCCACGCCGCTCGCGATCCTCAACGCCGCCACCGATCCATCGGTCGCCGAGGTCTGGTTCGACTACGTGCCGCCGCTCGCCGCGGTCGAGGACGGCGCCACCGTCGCCGCCGCCGACCTGCCGGCGCAGTACGGGCCGCTGTCGTCGGTGGCCGCGACCAGCGTGCGCGTCCCCGGCCCCGGCCCGACCGCGGTCCACGCCGATCAGGCCTGGGCGCTCGGCTTCGAGGGTCAGGGCGTGATCGTGATGAACTCGGACTCGGGCATCGACACCAACCCCGGGATCCACAACGACCTGGTCACCAACATCTGGACGAATCCCGGCGAGATCGCCGGCAACAACGTCGACGACGACAACAACGGTTTCATCGACGACATCTACGGCTGGGACTTCGGCAGCAACAACAACAGCATCGACGACGGTGGCGGCCACGGCAGCAACACCGCCGGCTGCATCGCGGCCGACGGCACCTGCACCGGCATCACGCAGGGCATGGCGCCGCTGGCCTCGATCATGACCGGCCAGCTCAGTGGCGAGTCGTCGCAGTGGGCCGCGATCCAGTACGGCATCCAGATGGGCGCGCACCTGCAGACCAGCTCGCACAGCTACAAGCTCTACTTCAACCCGCCGCCGAACTACAAGATGCACCGCGACGTCGGCGTCAACTCGCTGGCCGCCGGTCTGATCCGCACCAACTCGACGTCGAACGACGGCAACATCTGCGGCAGCACGGTCAATGCGGCGCGCAAGCCGTTCAACATCAGTGCGCCCGGCAACCTGCCGGCGCCATACCTCGATCCGAACCAGACGCTGCAGGGCCAGCTCGGCGGCGTGATCGGCGTCGCGGCCTGGGACTTCAACGTCGACGCGCTCAAGAGCTACTCGCCGTGCGGGCCGTTCGCCTGGAACCTCGCCGACGTGCTCGCCAACCTGCCGGGCTACTCGAACCCCTGGGACCCGGCCTACAACGACTACCCGTGGACCGGCGGCACGCAGCAGGGCTTGCTGAAGCCCGACATCAGCGCGCCGACCGGCACGCAGGCGACGACCAGCTCGCCGTGTGGTTACTCGACCTTCAGCGGCACGTCGAACGCGACGCCGTGCGCCAACGGCGTCATGGCGCTCTGGAAGAGCGCGAACATGAGCCTGACGCCCGAGGACGTCGCGATGATCACGCACACCACCGCCGACGACCGCGGCACCGTGCCCGGCAAGGAGAACAACTGGGGTGCGGGCGTCATCAACGCCGAGCGCGGCGTCCGCCGTGCGCTCTGTGTGCACCGCGCCGACGGCCAGCCGGCCTGGGAGGTGCCGCACTCGGTCGCGACCGCGGGCGCGGTGCAGTACACCGTCGACGGCGTCCCGGGTTCGCTGGCGGCCGTGATCCTCGGCTTCTCGCGCACCAACGTGAACCTCGGCCCGGTGACGATCGGCGTCGGCAACAACCCGATCTCGCTCGCGGTCGGCCTCACCGACGCCGCCGGCGATCTCAACGTCAACCTCGCGACCGCGCCGGCGCTGGTCGGGCTCACGCTCTACTCGCAGGGCCTGCTGCTCGACTCGACCTACACCAACGACATCCTCGCGAGCAACGTCGTCGGCACCGTGCTGCTGCCGTGAGTCGACGCTAGAGGAACGGCCGGACTCCTAGGCGCCCGGCTCGATCCCCTCGAAGGTCGCGATCGCATCGCGCACCGCGGCGGGGATCGGGCTCGGCTTCATGTGCTCGTCGACGAACACCAGCGCGGCTTCGCAGCTGGCGAGCACGAGATCCCCGCCCTGGATCTCGTAGTGCATCCGGAAGCTGGTGTTGCCGAGCGTCGTCGTGCGCACCGCGACGCGCGTCTCCATGTCGAGTCGCCCGGGACGCTGGAAGCGCACCGTCGCCTCGGCCAGCAGGAACTCGACGCGCCCCTTCGGCAGCAGTTCGAGGTGCCGGAAGTACTGGTAGCGCGCCTGCTCGACGAGGCTCAGGTAGACGGCGTTGTTGACCACGCCTTCGCTGTCGACATCGACCCAACGCAAAGGCACGTCCACGACGAAGCGGTATTCCATGCCGGCATCGTCGGGGATCGGGTCACCGGGAGCTATTCTCGAAATCGTTCGTAGGACCGAGCAAACGCGATGCCAAGGATCCACGCCGCAACCTGTCTCCTGTCCCTCGGCCTGCCGGCGCTGCTGCCGGCGCAGGAACCCGTCCGCGTCACCGATCGCGGCTCGGTGCTGCAGGTCGTCGAGCCCGATGCCCAGGACCTCGATCTGCGCATGACGCCGGTGGTACGCGCGGTGCAGCGCGCCGCCGACAGCGTCGTCAGCATCTACCTGCAGAACGCGAACACGCTGACCCGCGGCGAGCCGGTCACCCGCGGCCAGGGTTCGGGCGTGATCCTCGACGAATCCGGGCTGGTGATCACCAACTGGCACGTGATCTGGCCGATCGTCTCGAGCCAGCTCGACGGCAGCAGCTTCGCCGCCGAGGTCAAGCTGCGCGATGGCCGCGCCCGCCGCGCGGTGGTGCTGAGCCACAGCAAAGAGCACGACCTGGCGCTGCTGCAGGTCCAACTCGAGGCCGGCGAGAAGGTCCAACCGATCGAGATCGCGCGCTCGAGCGACCTGATGATCGGCGAGACGCTGATCGCGATCGGCAACCCGCAGGGCCACGCCAACACCGTGACCACCGGCGTGCTGTCGGCGACCGAACGCACGATCACCGTGCGCGCGCCGGATGGTCAGGTCCGCGAGTTCGCGCACCTGATCCAGACCGACGCCGCGATCAACCACGGCAACAGCGGCGGCGCTCTGCTCGACATCACCGGCAAGCTCGTCGGCATCAACAACGCGATGGCGGAGGGCGCCGAGAACATCGGCTTCGCGATTCCGATGGACCTCGTGCGCGAGGTGTTCGAGACCGAGCTCTCGCGCAGCGGCAACTTCGCGCTCGCGCTCGACGCGCCGTGGCTCGGCCTCGAGGTCGTCGACCGCGGTCCGGCGACGCTGGTCTCGTCGGTGCTGGTCGACAGTCCGGCCGACCGCGCCGGCATCGAAGCCGGCGACGTGCTGACCCGCGTGCGCGACCACGAGATCCGCGGCTCGCTCGACTACCAGCGCCAGCTGATCGCGGCGCCGTTCGGCGAAGCGTTGCCGCTGCGCGTCCGTCGCGCCGACCGCGACCTCGACCTCGCGCCGGTACCGACCACCCGGGCCAACTGGTTCGTGCAGCGCGCGCTCGGCTGCACCGTCGAGGAGGTCAAGGCCAAGGACGAGCCCGACACGCTGCGCCGCGCGACGCTGGCCTACTACAGCGGCAGCGGCCGACGCTCGGCCTACCTGCTGCCGTCGACGCTTCGCGTTTCGGCGGTCGAGCCCGGCTCGCCGGCCGAAGGCCTGCTCGAAGCCGGCGACCTGGTGTTCGCCTGCGTCGCACGCAGCCGCTTCGGCGAGTTCGACCGGCCGCTCGAGTCGCGGCGCGAGCTGCTCGAGGAACTCGGGCGGCGCTACGGCGGCGCCATCAAGCTCGCGGTCGCGCGCGGCGAGCACGACTACTACATCACGCTCGACGTGCGCTCGGTCGGCCGCACGACGAAGCGCGACTGAGCGCCCCCGCACCGGCACGGAAGGTCGGCGCTCAGCGGTAGAGCCAGCTGCAGCGCGCGGCGATCGCGAACGACGTCGGCAGGTCCGGGTCGTCCGGGTTCGGCGTCTCGGCGACCGAGGCGCGGCACTCCTCGCGCCGCAGCAGCCGCCGCAGCTCGCGCTCGGGGAGCCCTTCGAGCAGCAACAGGGCGCGCGGATCGCGCTCGACCCGGTGCTCGGCGAAGACCCGCCCGCCGGCGATCCGCCAGTGCGTCGGCAGCCCGCCGCGCGCGCTGCCGATGCGTTCGAGCAGCGCCTGCCCGACGGTCTCGACGTGCGCCGCGATCGCCGCATCGGGCCGACGCCGCAGGTGCCGCCGCAGCGCCGGCAGCACCAGTCCGCCGGTCAGCCAGGCGCGCTCGAGGTAGACGCCGGGGTCGACCTCGCCCTCGCCGAACCGGAAGGTGCGCGCGCCGGCCTCGAAACGCGCGTCGATCGCGCGCGCCAGCCGATCCGCGGCCGCCGCCAGCAGCGGATCGGGATCGACCGCGAGCAGCGCCTCGAGCTCGAGCAACGGCCAGGCGAAGTCACGGGCACGGTCGTTCCGGCCACG
>JAGQRB010000895.1 GCA_020425925.1 Planctomycetota bacterium | reverse complement strand
GCCGCCGCGGCGCGTTCGAGCCGCTTCTGCGCCGCCGCGAGGTTGCCACGCTGACGCAGCACGCGCGCCGCGACCCGCTCGGTGCGGTCGAGGAACGCGCCGTCCTGGTGTTTGGCGCGATAGCGATCGGCGAGGTCGAGCGCGCCATCGCCGTCCCCGGCCTCGAGCCGCGCCAGCGCCGCCATCGCCAGCGCCTCCTCGGCGAACGGTGCATCGGTCGCCGCCAGCGCGGCGAAGCGCGCCGCAGCCTCGGCCTTGCCGCCATCGGCCTTCGCCGCGTCGAGGTAGGCGCACCACGCCAGCTTCCACTTCGCCCGCGGACCGAACGCCGCATCGCCCTCGAGTTTGCCGTACTCGCGCGCCGCCTCGGCGTGGCGCTGCATCAGGAACAGGTTCTCGCCGATCGCGAACGTCGCATCCGGCAGCAGCCGGTGCGGCGGCGTCAGCGCGCGCAGCGCCTCGGCCTGCGCGATCGACTCGGCGTGTCTGCCGAGCTGGTGCAGCGCGTAGCAGCGACCGTAGAGCGCGTCGCCGTAGAGGTCGTTGCCCGCCGCCGCCGGCACCTCGGCGTAGGCCGCGGCGGCATCGGCCCAGCGCGACAGGTTGGCGAACGCCTCGCCGAGCGCGAACGAGAGCCGCGGTCGATCGCCCGCCGGCGCCTCGGTTACCGCCTTCTGCAGCGTCTCGACCGCGCGCTCGCCGGCGCCGCTCGCGAGCGCACAGAGCCCGTTGATCTCGCGTGCCTCGCGCTGGACCTCGGCCGGCACGCCGTCGCCCGCGAGCGGCGCGAGCGCGTTCTGCGCCTGCTCGAACTCGCCGTCGCGGTAGAGCGACCGACCGAGCTCGAGCCGTGCCTTCGGCACCAGCGGTGACTTGCCGTGCTCGCTGACCACCCGCGCGAACGCGGCGCGCGCGGCGCGCTGGTCGTCCTTGCCGAGGGCGACCCAGCCGAGTCCGAACTGGGCGTCGTCGCGAAACTCCGACGGCAGCCGCAGCGACCGTTCGAATGCCGCCGCAGCTTCGTCGTAGGCCTCGCGGCGCAGCAGCGCGTCGCCCTGCAGGTAGAGACATTCGCCGCGCGCAGCGTCGTCCGGCCCGCTCTCGGCCGCGAGCCCGAACACCTGCGCGGCCTGCTCGAGCGCGCCGGTGCGCAGCAGACAGAAGCCGAGCTGATACAGCGCCGGGAATCGGAAGTTCTGCTGCTCGCCGGTAGCGCTCTCGGCGCTGGCCGCGAAGCAACGGGCGGCCGCACCGTCGTCGCCGAGCTCACGCCGACACTCGCCCTCGGCAAACGCCGCGGCCGCGCGCAGGTAGTGCTCGCCGTCGACCTCGGCACCGAGCTTGCCGAACTGCTCGGCCGCGGCGGCGTGCTCGGCCTTGCCCTCGAGCAGGTTGCCGAGCCGGTAGCGACACTCCGGCCGCAGCCGGAAGTCGGCGCCGCCGCGCTGCAGCGCCTGCCGCAGCGAGGCGATCGCGGCGTCGGCACGGCCGAGCTCGGCCTCGCTGACGCCGGCGCGGTAGTGCGCTTCAGCGGCGAGCCGGTGGTTCGGGGTCGCCTTCAGGAAGTCGTGGAAGTGGCGAACCGACTCCTCGTGCATGCCGCGTTGCTGCAATCCGAGTGCAACCTGGAAATCTTCCGGCAGTCGCTCGTTCTGTGCCGGGAGCAGACCGGCCGGGCCGAGGCAGACCAGCGTCGCGAGTGTCGGG
>JAGQRB010000894.1 GCA_020425925.1 Planctomycetota bacterium | reverse complement strand
GACCCGGTGCTCCTCGCCGCCGGGCAGCGCGCGCAGCACGAGCCGCGTCGTGCGCGCGCCGATCTGCGGCCCGCGGGAAGCGGGATCGATGCGCAGGCCGGCGAGCTTCAGGTGCGGCCGGGCGACGACCTCGAGCGGCGGCATCGCCTCGTGCTCGGCGAGCACGAGGAAGCTGCCGCCCGGCGACAGACTCACGTTCGGCGGCGGCGGCGCCAGCACCGCCCGTGCGATCGGCGCCGGCGGCTCGCGCCAGCCCGACTGCGCCGGCACCACGACGACGGTTGCGGCGAACGGCAGAATCGCCGGGACGAACGCGCGGGCGAGGGAACGGATCACTGGTTCACGAGCCTCCTTTCGCACCAGTGAACCAGGGCGCTGGTCCGGAAGCCAGGAAGCCCGGAAGCCGGGCGCGCGGCCGGGACGCGTCAGGCGCGCTCGGCGATCCGATCGAGCGACTCGCGATGTCGCTGCGCGAACTCGTCGCGGAAGTCGATGCCGTCGACGAAGTCGAGGCGCGAGTCCGTCGCGCGCCGGCTCAACAGCTCGGCGTCGACGAGGTTGAAGACGATCTCGCCGAAGTCGGCAGCGGCGTCGATACCCCAGCGTTCGAACACGATGTCGGCCATCGGCCCGTATTGGTCGGCGGCGAACTCGCGGATGCCGGCGAGCAGCTCGCGACCACCGACGTGGCGATCCTCGCCGGTCAGCTGATCGCGGCCGAGGTGCGTCATCGTGTAGTCGAGCGCGTCGAGCACGAAGTAGTACGCGTTGCGCGAATAGCGCCGATCGCGCCGCCGGACATACTGGATCTTGTCTTCGAGCAGGTCTTGATCAGACGAAGCCATCGAAACGGTTCCTCCGAGTGCGAACTGGCGCGTCGCCGGCAGGCCCGTGCCTGCTTGCTCCGAACGCCGTATCGACCGAATGGGAACCGCCCTTGAGCAGGCACGGTTGACCGACCGTCCCGCCCCCCCGAACTGTCCGCGATCGCACAGCGCGCCGCGAACGACCCGACGGCACCGCGACTAACGCGATTCGAACGCCAGCAGACACGCCGCGAGCACCTGCTCGGGCGGGATCATCGCATCGAGATCCTGCTCTGCCGCCAAGGCGAGTTCGAGCCACGTCGTCCATGGTTCCGTCTGGCGCGCACCGTAGACCGCCCCTCCGGCTTCCGCAAGCGCGTGCGCCCGGGCCCGCAGCTCGGCTCGCAGCAGCCAGAGGAAGCGGCGCGCGGCCTCGAGCTCGGACCGACGTTCCTTCTGGCCCTCGAGCACCGCGCGGGCGGTGACGATCGGGCGCAAGGCCTTGGCGCTCGCGAGCATTCCCTGCACGAGATCGTGGAGCTGTACCGCGTGTTCGGTAGTCGCCGCGAGCGCCTGGCCGAGGCTGCCGGCGGCCAGCCGGACCGCCCGGTCGAGGCCGTGATCGTGGCCGAGAATTCTCGCGAGTTCGCGCCGAATCGTCGCCTCGGGCAACGGCAGGACGCGCAACCGTTGCGCCCGCGATCGCACCGTCTCGACCAGCCGTTCGGGCCGGGTCGCCTCGAGCAGGAGGAAGGTGTCGACCCCCGGCTCCTCGAGGGTCTTGAGCAGCGCATTCTGCGCCCCCTCCTCGGTGCAGTCGGCGTCGGCGATCACCAGCACGCGGGCGCGCCCCTCGACGGCGTGCCGCGCCAGCGCGTCCTGCGCGTTGCGAACCTGGTCGACCTTGATGACGTAGAAGCTCTTGTCGTTGTCCTTGCGGTCGCGCTCGTCGTGGGCGCGATCGAGCACGTGCACGTCCGGATGCCGGTCGGCGGCGATCCGGGCGCAGGTGCGACAGACGCCGCACGGACCGTCGTCGTCGAGATCCGACGGGCACAGCAGCGCCGCGGTCAGCCAGCGGATCACGGTCGACTTGCCGCTGCCGCGGCCACCCTCGATGATCGTCGCGTGCGGCATCGCGAGCTTCCGGGCCTGCCGTTGCCAGAGCGCGAGCGCGCGGCCCTGGCCGAGCGGCGCCTGCAGCCGCTTCGCGTCGGTCATGGCAGCTCCCGCTCGACCGCGTCCCGCAGCGTCGCCTGCACCGCGTCGAAGCTGCCCGCCGCGTCGACCAGCACGGCGCGCGGATCGAGCCCGGGTGCGCGACGGAAACCGGCTCGCACCCGTTCGAGGTACTCCGGACCGCGGGTCTCGATGCGATCGGCGGCGCGTGCGGCACGCCGGGCCGACGCCACCGCCACCGGCACGTCGAGCACGAAGACG
This sequence comes from Planctomycetota bacterium, assembly GCA_020425925.1. Lineage (GTDB taxonomy): Bacteria > Planctomycetota > UBA1135 > UBA1135 > UBA2386 > JAGQRA01. The sequence goes on along the minus strand of JAGQRB010000894.1, from coordinate 22 downwards.
CGATCCGGCAGATGGCGACCGT
>JAGQRB010000893.1 GCA_020425925.1 Planctomycetota bacterium | reverse complement strand
CTGCGATCGAACGTCACGCTGGCGGCGGTGACGCTCTCGCCGGCGGTCGCCGCGAACGCGGTCAGCGGGCCCTCGAGCACGGTGCCGTTGTGAGCACAGCGCGCAGCGAGCGCCTGTGGTCCGGTCGGCGCGTTGCGCAGCCAGGTCGCGGCCCAGTGCGAGCGCGACTGCGTGTCGAACGACAGTCCGGTCGGGATCAGCTCGAGCTGTGCGGTCGCCTGCAGCTGGATCGGCGGGTGGTCGTAGGTCGGGTTCGGCAGCGGCTGGCCCTCGTACCAGTCGAAGCACTCGAGCCGCAGCTCGCTGCCGAAGTCGAAAGTCGGGTGCGGTTGCGTCGCGACCGGCACGACCGTGAACAGCACGGCGTAGCGACCTTCGTAGCCGGCGACGATCGGCGACAGCTGGTGCCATGCCGGATTGAGGTTGTCGAAGTCACTGCGCCACTGACCCGGCTGGACGGTGCCGCCGGCGCCGACGCGTCGGGCCACGACGTCGAAGTCGTCACCCGCGAGGGTGTTGTTGAACTCCTGGTAGGCACACATCCAGAACCCGTTCGAGCTGCCCTCGGCCTGCTGCGCCACGCTCGGCCGCTCGCTGTCGTAGTTGCCGGCGGCGGAGATCTGGAACGGGGTGTTCCAGGTGCCGAACGCGCTGCCGGTCTCGAGCATCACGCCCATCACGCTGCTCGTCGTGGTATCGGCGAACGAACCGGCCAGGCTCTCGCGCTGGAACACGACCAGGGCCTTCGTGTTGCCGTTGAACATCGTGCCGCCGACATCGGGCCGCCAGTCGTGCAAGCCGGCGGGCGTCGACAGCGAGTTGACGATAGTGCCGACGGACATGTCGTCGACCGTGCGAACGTGCGCACGCAAACGGCGGATCGACTGCGTCAGGGCCTCGTAGACGATCACCCAGCGGTTGGTGGCGGCGACGTAGCCACAGGCGACCCGCGGCGTCGACTCCAGCGACAGGTCGCTGAACACCGGTGCCGAGCCGAAGTAGCTCGACGAGTAGGTGTAACACACGATGTCGGCGTCGGTCGCCGACGACTCGAAGCTGAACGCGTGCAATACTCGGTGCGACGGGGTGCCCTCGGCGGTGGCGTTCTCGCAGTCCACCGACCAGTAGTTCATGTTGGCGGTGTAGGTGGTCGCCGGGCCGAGCAGCGGGTCGACGGTCAGGGGGAACCGTGCGTTCGCGACGGCGACGGCGTCGAGCGCGAGTTCGATCGTCCCCGCGACACAGCGCGTGGTCATCGCGAACCGTCGCCCGTCGGCGTCGACCGCGGTGGCAGCACCGTAGGTCAGGATCGCGCGGTCGTGGCCGTCGACGAATGTGAGCGCGCCGTGCCCCGGTTCGGAGACGCGCGGCGTGAGCCTGGTCGCGAGCGCGCCGGTGACGACGAGCGGTCCGGCCGCGAGCGGACGGCGCGGCAGCACGAACGTCTGCTCGAGACCCTGCGGCAGCAGATCGTAGGCCTCGACCACGACGCCGAGATCCAGCTCGGCGCGGAAGTCGCTCGTGGTGAGCCGTGGCGGCGAGCCGGTCAGCAGCTCGACCTCGCCGATCCGGACGGACGTCGTCGTCCAGCCGAACGGCTGGTTCACCGGGTAGTCGTGGCCGAGATACGGAACGAAGTTCATGCCGTCGTGGAAGCTGACCTTGTAGTCGCGACCCGCGCCCCAGATCTGCGCCGGCTGCCGATCGATCTGCAACTCGTGGATCGGGATGCGGTCCGGCCGCGCCAGGGGGATCGGGTCCTGCGCGCCGATCGAGCCGGTCAGCGTGGTGATCAGGGCGAAGGCGAGAGTGTTCGTCGGGTTCATGGCAGTGTCCTCTTGCCCGGTTCATCCGGAACCGGGCCCGCGCGTTGCCGACGATCTGGCGAAACCGCCGACCCGCCCGCGCGGCTGGTTTTCGTGCCACGGATCGGCCCGCCTCCGGCTGAACCGACCATGAAAACCACCCGATTGCTGCCCCTGCTCGTCGCCACCACCGCACTGCTCGCGGTGGCGCAAGACCCCATCCGGACCCTTCGTCCACGGCAGGACGGCGGTGGCTCCGCGGCCACGCGGCTGCTCGACGAGGGCAGCGCCGCCACTTCGCCCGCCGACGGCCTCGAGCTCGGCTCGCCGCCGTTGCCGACACCGACCGGCGTGCTGTTCGACGCCCCGACCGAGGGCCGGATCTGGGCCGCGGCGCCGAGCTGGAAGGCCGGCTTCGACACCGACGGCGCCACCTTCGTGCCGTTCTTCGGCAGCGCGGCACCCGCGAACCGGCCGGTCCATTTCGCGGTCCTCGAAGCCGAGGTCGCCGGCGTGGCGCTCGACTGCGAGCCGGCGGCCCCGGTGCGGAACGGCGACATCGTCGCGATCCCGCGACGCGCGCTGGTCGAGCAATACGCCACCAGCGCGATCGGCATGGAGCAGCGCTTCCGCTTCGATCGCCTGCCGGCGCGCGGTCCGCTGACGGTCACGCTCGCGGTCGACGGCGACTACAGCATCAGCCGGGAGGGCGACGTCCACCGCTTCCGCTGCGAGCTCGGCTCGTTCACCTACGGGGCGCCGATCGCGGTCGACGCCGCCGGCCGCAGCACGCCGATGACCGCCGAGTTCGTCGATGGCACGCTGACGCTGGCGGTGCCGGGTGAGTTCGTCCAGCGCGCCGAGCTGCCGTTGCTGATCGACCCGATCGTCGGCAACGTCGTGTCGCTGACCGGATCGATCTACGACCACGCCACCAGCGACGTCTGCTTCGACGCCTCGCTCGACGAGTTCGCCGTGGTCTACGAACGGGTGTTCAGCCAGACCGACAGCGACGTGTTGGTGGTGCGCTGCGACCGCCAGCTCAACGTGCTCAGTGGTCCCTACTACGTCGACAGCTCGACGACCTCCTGGCGCCGCTGCCGGATCGCGGGGCTCGACCTCTACGACAAGCACCTCGTCGTCGCCGAGTGCGAGGGCGGCAGCGCGCCGACCTGGATCGCCGGCCGCACCTACGCACCGGGCAACAACACGATGAGCCTGCAGTTCGACATCCAGAAGGGCAGCAAGGCCTGCCGTCACCCCGACGTCGGCGGTGACCCGGCGCTGGCCGGACCGGTGTTCTGGACCGTGGTGTTCGAGTACGAGGTCAGCGGCAACAACCGCGACATCATGATGCGCCAGGTCACCGAGACCACGCAGCTACGCGGCAACGGCATGGTGGCCGTCGACAACTCGCCCAACGACCACCGCGCACCGGCGATCTCGAAGTCGAACGGCAAGGGCGCCTTCTCGCAGCAGGCCTGGTGCATCGTCTACCGCTTCCAGAGCTTCGGCGGTCAGTCCTCGATCGTCGCGGCGTTCTCGACCTGGAACGGCCAGCTGTCGCCGCCGACGCCACTGACCGGCATCATCTCGGGCGTCGACCTGCCGCTCGAGGTCTCGTCGCAGAGCAGCGACACGCTCGGCCGGGTCTACCTCGTCGCCGACGCCGCGCGCGACCCATCGACCAACTCGCTGGTGCTGTTCGGCACGGTCGTCAACCCGCAGGGCAACGTCCTCGGAACACGCACGCCGCTGAGCTCGAACTCGGTCTCTCGCAGCTGGCCGGTGGTCGAGACCGACGGCACGCGCTTCGTGCTCGGCTACTCGTTCCAGGCGACGGCGGTCAACTGGTCGACCTACGCCAGCACTTACGACCTGGTCAACAACCACCTCGTGTTTCGCAGCGTCGAGCTCTGCGGCACCGGCACGCCGACCCCCGGCCAGGGTCTCTGTGCGCTCGGCCAGGCCCAGACCAGCGCCGAGGACCGCAACTACGTCACGACCTGGAACGCTCGCGGCCAGAACGGCGACGTCGTCCGCGCCGTGCGGTATGCCGGCATGGCTCCGAACGGCGGCGTCGCGCAGCGTCCGACCGGCTGTGGCTTCGGGACCGTCGCCCTCGGCAGCAACGGCGACGCCGGCGCGATCGGCACCCACAACGTCGCCTACAACAACACGCCGACCGGCCTCGCCGGTTGGGTCATCGGGCTGCCGATGAGCCAGCCGATCGCCGGCTGCACGGGTTGCATCCAGGGCGCGAGCACGCTCGCGACCACGCTCGGCAGTCAGGCGGCGCTCGACATCCCGTACGACGGCGCGCTGGTCGGCGTGGTGATCGCGTTCCAGGCCTTCGAGTTCGGCCCGGGCGCCTGCCTCGGCGCGCTCGCGGTCAGCGATACGATCGACCTGACGGTGCGCTAGCGCAACAGCTCCGGAAACGCAGCGGCGGCCGGCCCGACCGTCAGCGAGCTCGTTGCTCGAACACTGGTCGAGGTGGCAATCGAACCCCTTGCCCTGCAGCCGCTGCGCGAGCGCGGGGGCGTAGGCGGCCGAGAACCCGTCCTGCCGTGAGTACGACACGAATACGTCGTGGCCCGCGATCCACGCCGCGAACCACTCGCGGACATCGAGGAGCGCGGCTCCGGCCGTCAACCAGACCGGATTCACGAGCCCACCTCGGACGTTCTCGCGACGTACCCCATGGCGCGCGATCATGGGCTTGTTCGCGCACGTGTCACTCCTGCCGGTCGCCGACCCCGAGCTCGCGCGCTGGACGGGATCGTCGCGGCGCTGCAGCGCGCCGGCACCGACGCACCTGACGGCCGTGACGTTCTCGAACTCGACCGCGAACTGCGCCGCCGGTCGCGGTGAGCCCGAGCTGCCGATCGGCGCCCCGTTTCCGGCCCTCGCGGCAGACCGCTTCCCCACCGCGACCCAACGATCGCGGCCTGACCGAATCGGGCGCGCACATGAAGTGGCGATGGGCGCGCTCCATACCCGCGCCCGAGGGTTCCATCTCGGAGGGCTGTGCGGCGCCGCTCACTCCGGACGCCAGCGGCCGCTGGCCCGGTTCGCTTCGACCAGCGGGCCGGTCAGCGCGGCGGCCACGGCCGCGCCAGCACCGCGTCGGCCCAGCGACGCAGCACGGCGGCGGCCGCGGGCGGGGCGCCGACG
>JAGQRB010000892.1 GCA_020425925.1 Planctomycetota bacterium | reverse complement strand
GCCGCGCCCGGGCATCGGGTCCGTGGCACGAGAAGCACCGGTCCGAGAGGATCGGCAGGACGTCGCGCGCGAACGAGACTTGCTCGGTCGCGATCTGCGCTGCCAGGCGCGTCGACGGCAGAGCGGCGGCGAGCAACGCGAAGGTGAGCGCCGCGGCCTGCGACGGCGGTGGGCGGAAGCGCGGCATCGGGCGGAAGCGGGGTCGGCCAACGGTAGCGCGGTCCGCGCACGCCCGGAAGGGTCCGGGCGGGTCACCGCCGCCCCGATCCGGGGGGCGGGCCCGGGGTCAATTGTGGCGAGTTCGTACCAGAGCCGCGGTTCTCCGGATTTCTGCAGAGATCGAGGTGCGCGCTGGCATCTCCCGCTCGAGCGCGGCCGGAGCGGGTGTCGAGAAAGCCGGCGCCGCTCACCCTGTCACACGAGAAGGCTGCGCCGGCTACGAGCCACTAGGGGAGCAGAGGAAGTCCCTGGCGCAGCCTTCTCACCTTTCCCGCTCACTGCAGCGTCAGAGCGATCGGGTTGCTGACGTGCGCGACGGTCCCGAGCGGGGCGACGATCGCGGCCATCGAGATGGTCAGACCTGCGGCCGCCGGTCCGATCGGTGGCACGAACAGTGCCGCCGACGCACGGCCGTCGACGGCGAGCGCGCCGGTGCCGTTCTGCAGCAGCCCGGCCAGCCCGCCGGTCGCCGACAGGACGAAGAGCTCGTCGAGCTGCACCGGCAGGTAGAATCCGGCGATCGGGACCGGCATCGAGACGCCGGCGGTCGACATGCCGATCACGTAGCTCGCGGTGCCGTAGTTCGCGCCGAGATCGAGCGCGAGGTGCTGCACGCCGCCCGACGTCGGCAGCGTCGCGGTGTCGGCGGTGAACGTGTCGGCGTTCGCGAACGCGCCCGGATCCGGCGGGTAGCTGCGCGCGGTGCCGTTGCGATCGATCGGCAGCTGCCACGCCGGATCGCCGCGGTTGTCGATCGGGCCGCCGACCCGCGGGCGCGCGTCGATCGCGAGCGGCTGCAGGCTGACGTTCTCGAAATCGAGCAGGCCGGTGCCGAACCGGTAGCCGCCACCGGTGTGGTTGCTCGGGCCGAACAGGACGTTGCCGGTGGCCGTGACGCCGGCGTCACCGATGCCGAAGTAGAGGCTGTTGGAGCCGGTGCTGTAGATCACGTTGTTTGCGAGCACCATGCCGCTGCGGCCGCCCCAGCGTGCGAGCGTCGCGGCCCGCCCTGCGCTGACGAACGTGTTGTGGATCAGCTGCAGGTTCTGGGACGTGCCCTGGTGGTCGTGGCTCTCGAACGCGCCGAGACCGCCGATCGCGACGTTGTTGCGCACGATCGCCTCGCCCTGCACCTGCAGCACCGCGTCGTCGCTGTCGTAGCACAGATTGCCGTCGACGACGTTCTCGTCGATGCCGTCCGTGCCGTAGACCAGGATGCACGGGTTCTTGCAGTCGTGCACGTGGTTGCCGAGGACCCAGTTGCGGGTCGAGCCCTGCTTGACCTCGATGCCGTCGCCCTGCCCGGACTGCGCGCTCTTCAGGTCGTGCACGTGGTTGAAGGCGATCACCGAATCGGTCACGCGCAGGGTGCTGTAGTTGGCGCCGAGGTACATTCCTTCGCCCGGCGTCCCCGGGCCGGGTCGCGCGATCTCGTTGCGGGTGATGAAGAGCCCGCGGCAGTCGTGGGTCTGCACCGCGATACCGACGCCGTCGCCGTCGTGGATGTAGCAGCCGTCGAGCCAGAGCTCCGAGCCGTCGTAGATGCGCACGAGGTCGCCGCCGCCGGTGAACTCGAGGTTCTGCAGCACGAGGTAGCGGCACGGGCCGTTGCTGCCGATGTTGATGCAGTTCTGGCCGTTGTCCGGTCGCGTGATCACCGGCCGATCGTTCGGGTCCGACGCGAAGATCCACACCGGCTGCGCCGCGGTACCCTGCATCGACAGATCGAAGCGATTCGGCACCGACCAGACGCCGGGGCCGACGCTCAGGCTCTGACCCGGCTGCAGGTTCTCTGCGGCGTTCTCGAGCACGATGCCGTTCTCGGTCGCCGTCTTGCCCGGGTCCCAGGTGATCGAGGTGACGTTGCCGGGGCTGCCGGTCGCCCAGCTCGGGAACGGTGAGCTCGGGAGCCAACTCTGTGCGGTGACGGAGGTTGCGATGCCGAGAACGAGAGCGAGGGAAGGTCTTGGGGACATAGTGCTGGCTGCATGCCGGCAGACGTGCAAGCGAAGCGCAGCGGCCGGTCTTTTTCGGGTTCGTCGCCCGTGACGTAGGATCCGCCGGCGATGAGCTCTCCGTTGCGCGCGCGCTCCTTGGGCTGAGATGGCGACGGTCCGGTCCTTCCGCACGGTCGCCGAGCGTTGCCGTCACGAGCCCGAGAAGATCAAGGGATCGCGGCACATCGCGACGGTCGCGCCGGTCGACGACGACGCTGCGATCGCCGCCGTGCTCGGCGAGGTCGCGCGCGAGTTCCCGGCCGCGAACCACCACGCCTACGGCTGGCGACTCGGCGCCGACGGCGCCCGCTTCCGTTACAGCGACGACGGCGAGCCGTCGGGTTCGGCGGGGGCGCCGATCCTGCAGCAGATCGACCACCTCGAGCTCACCCGCGTGCTGGTCGTCGTCAGCCGCATCTTCGGCGGCACCAAGCTCGGCACCGGCGGTCTGATCCGCGCCTACGGCGGCGCCGCCCGCGAAGCGCTGGCGCACGCCACGATCGTCGAGCGCGTGTTGACCGCCGCGGTCGAGATCGTGCACGGCTATGCCCAGGCCGGTGCGGTTGCGGCTGCCTTGCACGCCGAGGGCCAGAAGCCGCGCCTCGCCGAGTACGGCGAGCAGACCCGGCTCGTGATCGACGTGCCGCTCGATCGCGTCGAGCCGTTCGCGCAGGAGCTCCGCGACGCCACCGGCGGCCGGGCCGCGATCGCGATCGAGTGGCCGGCCGACGACTGAGGCGGTACCCGCTTCGATCGGGCCGCTGCTCTACTGCGCGGTGATCGCCAGGCCGTGGGTCGTCACGAATGCGTCGGGGCCCTGGCAGAACGGCCGTTGCAGGAACGCGAACTGCAGGAAGATCCCGGTTCCGGGCGGCACCCAGGTCAGGGGTGCCGGGTAGACCACCCGGCCGGCGCCGTCGGCGGCGAGCACGGCGCTGATCGAGCTGGCGAGGTCGACGTGGATGTCGACACCTGCGATCTGGATCGGTGGCAGCGCCGGCGCCAGTGCGATCACCACCGCGCCCAGCGCATTCGGCCGCGCATCGTGTGCGATCGCGCTGAACGCCGCGCTGCCGGCGACCGGGATCGCATTCGTCGTCGCCCGCACGAAGCCGGCGCAGGTCGGACTCGCGCCGCCGTAGCACTCGACGCCCCGGAAGCGGAGGGCGTCATAGCACGCGAAACGCACGCGGTCCGAGTACGGATCGGTCTGGACGACGAGGTCGGCGGTGAGGAAGACGCCGCTCGTGCCGCGCTCGCGGTCGACCCAGGGCGTGCACCCGAACGCGCCCTGGCTGCTGGCCTCGACGACGCGACCGCCGGCGTCGCGGCGTTCGACCCAGGCACCGATCGCGTAGCCGAGCCCCGGCGCGGCGACCGGCGCGCTGGTGATCGGCACACCGCCGGTCTGGTCCTCGAACAGCGCGTCGACCGCGTTCGGGCTCAGGACCTGCGTGCCCTGGAAGTTGCCGCCCTGCTGCAGCATCGCGACGAAGTTCGCGAGATCTGCCAGCGTCGAGCGCACGCCGCCGGCGATGCGGGGATTCGAGGCGCTGCCGATGCCGAGATAGTCGGTCGCCGTCATCTGCAGCGGGCCGGCGATGCGGGTCTGGAACAAGGTCGCCCAGTCCTGGCCGGCGACGACCTCGGCGACGCGACCGGCGATGTGCATCGAGACACCGCCGTAGTAGAAGTCGGTGCCGGGCGGCGCCCGCAGCGGCACCTGGGCGAGGACGTTGACCGCCTGCTCGAGCGTGAGGTTGGCGGCGCTGATCGCCCAATGGTCGCCGACGGTGCCGGCGGTGTGCGAGAACATCTGGCGCACGGTCATCGTGCCGGCGAGGCCGGTGAAGTTCGGCAGATAGGTCGACACCGGCGCGTCGAGATCCAGCAGGCCGTCGTCGACGAGCGACATTATGACGGCTCCGGAAAGCCACTTCGTGGCCGAGGCGATCGGCACGACGGTGCTCGGCCCGAATGTGCCGTAGTGGGCCGAAAACAGTGGTACCGCGTCGCGCGCGATCGCGAGGCTCGCGTTCGGGGTCAGGGTCGCCGTCATCTCGACCATGACGTCGTCGATGGGGCCGAAGTCGTAGCACGGGGTGGCCTGGGCCGGCAGCGGCAGCGACAGGCCGAGACAAAGCAGGACGGGGTTTCGCATGTCGTCGTCTCTTGGTCCTGCGCGGTTGTGGGGGGACACCGGTATCCTGCGGCCACCATGAGCACGACCACCCCCAACTACGCCGATTGGATCGTCGGCGACGCTCGCGCCGATGCGTCACGCCGCGAGCTCGAGATCGCGATCGAGAATCTGCCCGACAAGGAGACGGATCCGACCGCGGTCGAGGCCGCGACGATCAAGCAGAACTCGCCGTCGTCCGAGCCCGGCTCGCCGATCTGGCCCGGCGGCATCGTCAACGTGATCATCTTCCCGCTCGAAGGGCGCAAGGACTGATCAGCGGCGCAGGTCGCGCGCCAGCCGCACGCCGCGGGCCTGATTGAGCCCGTTCGGGTTCTCGTACTGGCGGTAGCTCGGTCTTGCGGTCGCCACCGGCGCCCACCAGTTGCCGCCGCGGAACGTACGGCGCCACGGCTTGCTGTCGGTCGGATCGTCGCTCTCGTAGAGATCGGCGCACCACTCGGAGACGTTGCCGAGCATGTCGCAGAGGCCGAAGGGGTTGCGCGCGAACGATCCGACCGGCGCGTGCAGCGGATAGCCGTCGTCGCAGTCGAGCCCGTGCTGCGCGACCGCCGTCGGCGTCGCCGACCGATCGAGCATGTTCTCGTTGCCGGCGAGACTGGCAGGGTCGTCACCCCAGCAGAACGCCGCCCCGCTGCCCGCCTCGGCGCCGAACTGCCATTCGGCCTCGGTCGGGAGACGGAGATCGAGCCGCCGTGCACAGACCTGGCAGTCGCGCCAGCTCACGCTCTCGACCGGATGGAGTGGCGTGATCACCGTCGGGTGCTCGCCGTGTAGCATCGTCCTGACGATCGCGGCCGGCGGACGGTAGAGCGCCGGGTTGGTGCCCATCGCGCGTTCCCACTGCGCCTGGGTCACCTCGAACTTGGCGAGGAAGAACGCGCGCGGTCCGTCCGTTCCACCCGGCACCAGCACGAGGACGATGCCGTTGTCCGGCGTCATCAGCAGCTCGCGATCGGCGCCGCGGAGCGGCCGCGTTCCGCTCGCCGTGTGCCAGAACTCCTGCAGTCCCTGCGGATTCGCGCCGAGCGGCACGAGCCCGATCTGTGGCGTCAACACCAGGCCGTGGTAGCGCGGCGATCCGACGATCGCGCTCGCGGCCCGATCCCACGCCGCGCGCTCGCCATCGATCGTCGTCGCCGCCAGTGAACACGCGAGCTCGTAGCGCGCCGCGATCGCGGGCCGCAGCGCTGCGAGCTGCTCGAAATCGGCGACCGCGCGCGACACGTCGTCGTCGCGCGGCGGGGTCGCCTCGCGGCGGTAGACCTCGAGCCGCTGCAGGCGCTCGTCGACCTCGGCGAGCCAGTCGCGCATCGCCGGCGCGACCTCGGGAGTCGCGGGGTACAGCTCGTCGGCGCGGGCGAGCAGCACCTGCGCCGCGGAGAAATCGAGCAGCCGCTCGACCTTGTCGAGGTTGTCGCTGGCTTCGATGCGTGCATCCTCGGCCCGCAGGTACTGAACGAACGTCGCGATGCCGCCGCCGAGCGTGGCCAGGAAGACCAGCGCAGCGGCGATCACCTGGCCGCGGTAGCGCAGCAGGAACTTGCGCAATCGGTAGGTTGCGCTCGGCGGGCCGGCGAGCACGGCCTCGTTGTCGAGGAAGCGCTGCAGGTCGGCGGCGAGCTCGGCAGGCGTTTGGTAGCGTCGGTCGCGTTCCTTGGCGAGCGCCTTGAGCACCACCCAGTCGAGGTCGCTGCGCAGCAGGGTTCGCAGCGTGCTGACGTTGGTGCGGCGCTGTTCGGCGATCTCGAGCTGTGCGCTGCCGACCGACGCCAGCATCGTGCTCGGCTTCGGTGGGTCGATATCGCGCAGCACGCGCTGCCATTCGAGCATTCCGTCCTGGCGCAGCGCGCGGACCGGGAACGGCAGCTCGCCGACGAGGACCTGATACAGCATCACGCCCAGCGCATAGACGTCGACGCGCGTGTCGATGTCCTGATTGGTGGGGTCGGCCTGCTCGGGTGCCATGTACTCGGGTGTGCCGACGATCTGCCCCGCCTCGGTGAACAGCGTCGCCTCGACGAGCTTGGGGCCCATGGCCTTGGCCAGCCCGAAGTCGATGATCTTGATCTGCGCCCTGCCGCTGCTGCTGCCGTCCGGACCGTCGGTCACGAGCACGTTGCCGGGCTTGAGATCGCGGTGGATCACGCCCTTCTGATGGGCGTGCTGCACCGCGGCGCAGACCTCCTGGATCAGCCGCACGCGATCGGCGACCGCGAGCCGGCGTTGCTGGCAGAACTGCGTCATTGGCACACCCTTCGCGAGCTCCATCACGAAGTACGGCTGGCCGCGCTCGGTGGTGCCGCAGTCGAAGACCTTGGCGATGCCTTCGTGGTCCATCAACGCGAGCGCCTGGCGCTCCTGCTCGAAACGGGCCACCACCGCTTTGGTGTCCATGCCGAGTTTGATGACCTTGACGGCGACGCGTCGCGACACCGGCTCGGTCTGCTCGGCGAGATAGACCGTGCCCATGCCGCCTTCGCCGAGGTCGTCGAGTATTCGATAGCGACCGATTCGATTCGGTCGCGCCGGGCCGTAGTCAGCAGTCGGCATTGAGGTCGGTCGGGGGCGAGAGAGCGGTCGACCCGGCGCACCGACCCGAACCGCGCGATAGCCTAGTGTCAGGACGCGGTTTTCGCAGTCCCGTAGCGGTTTGCCGGCGCGGTCTCAGGCGTCGGGCTCGAGGTAGGGTGGCGGCCCCTGCGGTCCGAAGACCGGCAGCAGCGCGGCGCGGATCGCGGTGAGGATCCGATCGATGCGCACGCCGCCGTTCCGGCGTTCGGCATGCAGATGGTGGCGGTGCAGGCCGATCAGTTGCCACTCGGAGTCGACCACCGGGCTGCCGCTCATGCCCGGTTCGGTGTGCGCGTCGTACGACAGCAGGCGCTCGTCGACGGTGCCGAGGACGCTCGGGTTGCTCGAGTAGCAGAGCTTGCCACCGAGCGGATAGCCGACGACGCTGGTCGGGTCACCGGGCCGCGGCGGCGCCGCCGCGATCGGGAACAGCTCGGCCGTCGGCCCGCCGTCGAGCAGCAGCAGCGTCGCATCGAGTTCGTCGGGCGGCGACGACCACAGCGCCTCGCAGTAGGCGACGAGCACTTCGCGGTCGACCCGACCCTTCGGTCCGAGGAACGCGAAGCGCGCTGCACGCGGATGGAACGGCGCCTCGCGCGCTGTCGGATCCGCGTTCGGGCTGCAGACGTGCGAGTTCGTCAGCAGCAGCACCGAACGCGGGCCGTCGTACTCGGGCCAGATCGCGCCGGGGTCGAGCAGGAAGCCGCTGCCCTCGCCCTCGAAGAAGCTGGTGCCGATCCGCGCGACGCCGCGCGCGCGGCGCACGCCGCGGTTGTCCGCGACCGTCGCCTGGACCGACGCCTTGTCGGGAGCCTGGCCCAGGCCCGTGGTCGTCGGCGTCGCTGGCGCGGGGTCGGTGAGCTGCGCGAGACGCGCGGCGAGCTTGGCGGTGACCGACTTGCCCGGTTCGGTGGTGCTGTCGAGTCGCCAGACCTGCTCGAGCTGCCGCCGGAAGCTGCCGACCGCGAAGCGCGTGAGGTCCGGGCGGGTGAGCAGCGCGTCGACCGCGGCCTCGAACTTCTCCGTCTCGCCGAGCGCGAGCCGTGCTTCCGCACGCGTTGCATGGTCCCACATCGTCGCGGTGCCGAGTTCCTCGAGCATGTCGATGCTGCGCAGGATCTCGCGCGCGACGCCGTCGGCGGCCTCGTCGCGGGCAGCTGGCTCGCCGCTGCGATCGCGCGCCAGCCGATCCGCAAGCGCGACGAAGTTGATGCCGTGCCAGAGGTTCTCCACCGGTGACGCGCGGTAGCACTCGCCGTAGTAGTGCAGCGCACGCTCGGCGTCGGCGACCTCGGAGCCGTCGACGCGAGCGCCGGCATCGACGAAGCGTTGCTTGAAGGCGCGGCCCAGCAACCCACGGACCTCCGCCTGTTCGCGTCGCAGCCAGAGCGCCGCGGTGGCGCCGGCGGCGCCATCGGCCGCGGCCAGCAGCTCGGTCACGCGCGACTCCGCGGTCTCCAGGTTGCCGATCGCGGCATCGAGATCGCCGCTCTCGATCTGCCCCTGGGCGGTCAGCCGGCGCACAGCGGGATGATCCTGACCCACGGCGAGGATCAGCGTGCCGAGCTCGACGAGCTGCCGATCGCGGCGATCGTCGCGCAGCGCGGTGAGCATCCGGGTGGCAACCGCGACCGGCAGCCCTGCGCCGGCGGCGCGCACCTCGACGCAGGTTGCCTCGAACGCGGCGTCGACCGCCTGCGTCGCGGCGGTGACGGTTGCGGCGAGGCGGTGCGCGGTCCGGCCCGCCGCCGCGGGATTCGCTGTGTCGGTGCCGGCGAGCTCGAGCGCACGTCGCACGATCGACGCGCGAACCGCGTGATTGGCCTTCTTGTAGGTGCCGCCGAAATGCAGCCCGATCGCGTGACCGGTCGCGAGGTCGAGCACGGCCGAGCCCGAGTTGCCGCCGAGCGTCGAGCAGTCGTGTTCGAATCGCATCTCGCCGCTCACGCCGGTGACCTGCCCCGGCGCGCAGCGCTTGACTCCGAACGTCTCGCCGAAGATCCGCGCCATCGGTGCGTCGTCGTTGCGACTGTCCCGCGCCGGATAGCCGACGGCGACCACGAACTGATCGACCTCGCCGTCGCGTTCGGCGAGCGGGATCGGCGGCGGCAGGTCGTCGCCGCGGACCTCGAGCAGGGCGAGGTCGGCCGTCGGCCCCGGCCCCTGCCAGACCCAGCGCACGCGCTCGATGCGCAGCTTGCGGGTGTGGCGGCTGCCGAGTTCGCGAACGAAGTCGACGGTGGCGGCGATCGGGCGTCCGGCTTCGTTCGGACGCGCGGTCCAGGCTTCGCCGTCGGCCTTGGCGAACTCCGCGACGACGTGGCGGTTGGTGATGATCGTGTTGGGCGCGACGACCCAGGCGGTGCCGATCCAATCGAAGGAGTCGTGGTCGACGACGTCGATGCGGCCGACCGCCGCGAGCGCATCGCCGAGGACTTCGTCGCAGCGCGCGAGCCGCTGCTGCCAGAGCGCGCTGGCCGCGGCCTCCACCCGGCCGCTCCGGACCAGCAGCGAGGGTCGCGCGTGCAACCGGATGATCGCCTCGAGCTCGGCGTCGATCGTGCTGCCCGATGTCGACTCGAGCGCCGAGGTGCCCGGATCGAGCAGCCGGCGCACGCGCTCCGGTTCGATGCCGAGCGCCTCGCTGCCGGCCAGCCGGACGCCGCTCGCGGTCAGATCGAGGATCTCGTCGATGGCGGCGCGATCGCGCATCAGGCGAAACAGCGAGGACTGTGGCATCGGTCGACGGTTCCCTTCTCGTGAGTCGCGGTTCGAACCGGTGGTGCCGGCAGCGACCGCTACGGTTCTATTCCCTCGGCCGGTCGATCGCGACCCTCGATCGGTGCGGCGGCCGCTCCGTTCGGCTACCGTGCACGCCATGAAGCGCCTGATGCCGGTCTTGTTCCTCGCGGCCGCTGCCGCTGCCCAGCAGGTGACCATCCGCGACACGATCGAGGCGCTGCCGCCGATCTCCTTCTGCCAGGATGGCGCGACCCATCGCACGATCTGCACCAACCAGCGCCTGCGCCCCGGCGCGGTCGGCAATCTGGTGCCGTTCGAGGGTGTTCCGGTCGAGATCACCGGCACGCCCGGCGCGATCACGTGCGCGTTCGTGACGGTGTCGTCGATCGCGGTGCAGGCGAACGCGCAGTTCGCGGTCACGACGACGACGACGACGACGATGAGCCTCGACTTCTTCGGCGACGGTCCGGCGGGCGACGTCTACCTGCTGTTCATGGGCCTGCGCCTGCAGGCGGCGCCGACGATGTTCCCGCCGTTCACCGGGCCGGTGCACCTCGATCCCGCGGGTTCCTGGTTCGTCGGTCTGTTCGTGCCGCAGGGTGCCACGACGCCGTACCACTCGCTCACCTTCCCGTTTACGCCGGGGCTGATCGGAGTCGATTTCTTCGACCAGGCGCTCACGCTGCACAGCAGCGGTGCCGGCGAGACCACGGTCGTCGACTGCTTCGCCTTCTGATTCGCACCCCGAGCCGTCGCTCCGTTGGCCGCCGTCGATCCGATCGTCAGTCTGCGCGCGGTCCACAAGGCGGTGCGCGAGGGCGGCGCCGAACGCACGGTGCTGCGCGCCGTCGATCTCGAAGTGGCGCGCGGCGAGGCCGTCGCCGTGCTCGGCCGCAGCGGCTCGGGCAAGTCGACCCTGCTCAACCTGATCGCCGGCATCGACGACGCCGACGGCGGTGACATCACGACCGTCGGCCTCGACGTCCGCAACGCCGACGAGCGGGCCCGGGCGGAGCTGCGCACGCGGCACCTCGGCTTCGTTTTCCAGTCGTTCCATCTGTTGCCGACCCTGACCGTCGCCGAGAACGTCGCGCTACCGCTCGAGCTCGGCGGCATCGCACTGCGTGCCGCGATGGATCGCGCCGCCGAGGTGCTCGGGCTCGTCGGCCTCGCGGATCGCGCCGGTTCGTGGCCCGAGGTGCTGTCGGGTGGCGAGCAGCAGCGCGTCGCGGTCGCGCGCGCGCTGGCGTCGCGGCCGGCGCTGCTGCTCTGCGACGAGCCGACCGGCAACCTCGACGACGTCGCGGCAGCGACGGTGCTCGCACTCGTCGAACGGCTGCGGCGCGAGCAGGGCTGCGCGGTGATCCTCGTCACCCACAGCCAGCGGGCGGCGGCGATCTGCGACCGCGTGCTGTGGCTCGACGGCGGCGCGCTGGATTCCCGCGGCGCCGAGGTCCGCGCTTGAGACTGCTGCTGCGCCAGGGGCTGCGTCACCATCGCCGGCATCCGCTGCAGACCGCGCTGACGTTGCTCGGCATCGCGTTCGGGGTCGCGCTGCTGGCGGCGACCCGGCTGAGCCAGGCCACCGCCGAGCGCGCGTTCGACCGCGCGGTGCGGGCGGTGGCCGGCACCGCGACGCACTTCCTGACGGCCGGCGACGACGGCCTGCCGGTCCGGGTCTACACCGAGCTGCGCGCGCGCTTCGGCGGTCGCGGCGTCGCGCCGACCGTGCAGGCCATCGCGCGCGTTCCTGATCGAGCCGAGCGCACCGTGCTGCGCGTCCTCGGGGTCGATCCGTTCGGCGATCCGGAGCTGCGACCGTGGGCGGGGCCGCGCGCAGCCGAGCTACCGGTTGGGCGGCTGACCGCCGAGCCCGGGAGCTTCGTCGCTACCCGCAGCCTGCTCGATCGCCTCGGCCTCGCGGTCGGGGGCGAGCTCGCGCTCACGATCGGCGCCCGGCCGGTCGGCGCGCGCTGCATCGGTGTGCTGACGGCGCCGGCACAGGTCGCCGCCGGGCTGGCGGACACGCTGATCGTCGACATCGCGACGGCGCAGGAGTGGACCCGCGCGCCCGACCGCGTCGATCGGCTCGATCTGCGGCTGGTGGCCGACGAGCTGCCGGCCGGTATGACGGTCGACGACGCCGCGCGGATCGCGCGCGAGGTCGGCGGACCGGGTGCGCGCCTCGAGCTCGCCGCGGCCGAGGGACGCGGACTGCAGCAGCTCACGCGCGGTTTCCGGATCAACGTCACGGCCTTGAGCCTGCTGTCGTTGCTGGTCGGCGCGTTCCTGGTGCACGAGACGATGCGGCTCTCGGTCGTCGCGCGGCGCGGCGGTTTCGGCGTGCTGCGAGCACTCGGCACCGAGGGACGCGCGCTCGGTCTCGTCGTCGCGGCCGAGGCGTTCGTGCTCGGCGTCGCGGGCAGTATCGTCGGCATCGCGCTCGGCGTCGTCGGGGCCCAGCTGATGCTGTCGCCGCTGGTGCGGACGCTGAACGACCACTACGCGACGTTCGCCGAACCGGCGCTCGAGATCGACCCCTGGGAGATCGCGTTCGCCGCGCTGCTCGGCGTCGTGGTCACGGTCGTCGCCGCCCTCGGCCCGGCTCGCGCGGCCGCACGGGTGTCGCCGCGCGAGGTGCTGGTGACCGCGGCGTCGGCCGGGCACGCCTCGACCGGCTGGCGTTGGTGGTGGAGCCTGCCGCCGGCGCTGGTGGGCGGCACGCTGCTCGCGACCGTCGGGGACCGCCTGCTGCAAGGCTACCTCGGCATGCTCGGTATCCTGATTGCCGCCGTCGCGCTGACGCCCGACGCGATGCAGCTGCTGCTGCGCGGTGCCGGCGCGATGGTCGCCGGTCTCGGCCCGTTCGCGCGCTACGTCGTGCGCAGCACCGCCGCGGCGCGCGGCCATCTCGCGCTGCCGGTCGCGGCGATGGTGCTCGCGGTGTCGACCACGATCGGCATGGCCGTGTTGGTCGCGAGCTTCCGCGACAGCGTCGGCGGCTGGCTCGATCAGGTGCTGCCGGGCGACGTCTACGTCTCGGTGCCCGGCGGGGTCGGCGAGGGCGGTCAGGTGATCGAGCCGGCGATCGTCACGGCGCTCGCGCAGGCGCCGGGGGTCGCGGCGTGTACGACCTACCGCCGCGGCGTGCTCGAGCTCGAGAGTGCGGGCGGCAGCGGCGAGATCGAGTTCGTCGGTATGGCGGCGACGCGGCGTTTCCGTCGCGCCTGGCCGTTGCTCGCGGGTGAGCGCGGCACGCTCGGTCTGGGCGTCGAGTCCGACAGCGCCTGGGTGTCCGAGCCGCTCGCGTTCCGCTGGCAGCTCGCGGTCGGCGATCGGCTGCGGGTCCTGACCGGCACGGGGCCGGCGAGCCTCACGATCACCGCGATCTACCGTGACTACTCGAAGGAACGCGGCGAGGTGCTCGTCGACGAGACGTGGATGCGCTCGCACTCCCGTGCCGGCATCACCGCGCTCGGTCTCGAGGCCGCGCCGGGCCAGGACGCCGATGCGCTGGCGGAACGCCTGCGGCGCGTCGCCGCGGACGCCGCCGAGCAGGGCGTGTTCGTGCGCTCGCAGCGCGATCTGCGCGTGACCTCGCTCGCGATCTTCGATCGGACGTTCGCGATCACCGGGGTGATGCGCCTGCTCTGTCTGATCGTGGCGTTCTTCGGCATCTACTCGGCGTTCGCCGCGCTGCAGCTCGAGCGCGGCCGCGAGATCGGACTGCTGCGCTGCCTCGGTGCGGCGCCGTCGCGCATCGCGGTGGTCGTGATCGGCCAGACGCTGCTGCTCGGGCTCGTCGTCGCGATCCTCGCGCTGCCGCTCGGCATCGTCGTCGGCCACGTGCTCGCGAACGTGATCAACCGGGTGTCCTTCGGCTGGACGCTCGTCGACGTCGCGGTGCCGTGGCGCGCGGTCGTCGAGGCCGCAGTGCTCGCGGTCGCGGCGGCGGTGCTCGCCGGGATCGCGCCGGCCCGGCGCTTCGCCCGCATGCGCCCGGCGACGGCGCTGAGGGAGGCATGAGATGAAGCTCGGGCGGTTGATCTCTGGCGCGCTGCTCGCGCTCACCACCGGTTGCGATCGCACGCCGTCGGGTCCCACGCCGGCGGCTGCGTCCGGTCTCGGTCTCGCCGACGCGCTCGGCGGCGGCGGCGACACGGCGGGCTTTGCGCGCGCGCTCGCGCCGCCGGACCTGCGTTTCCCCGCCGATCACGGTCCGCATCGCGACTACCGCACCGAGTGGTGGTACGTGACCGCCAACCTCGACGGCGACGACGGCCACCGCTTCGGGGTCGAACTGGTGTTTTTCCGCCAGGCGCTCGCGCCGCCCGTGCCGGACACGCCGGTGCGAGTGTCCGAACTCGCGACCCGGGAGGTCATCCTGGCGCACGCCGCGGTCACCGACATCGACGGGCGGCGGTTCCATTGCGCGCAGCGGGTCGCGCGCGAGGCGGCCGGCCTTGCAGGTGTCGAGGGCGGCGCGGCGCAGCCGTTCCGGATCCGGTGTGTGGATTGGTCCGCAGCCGCGGCCGCGGGCGGCGACGGGCTGCTGCCGCTCGACATCGCCGCCGGTGATCGCGCCTTCCGGTTCACGCTGCGGGTCGCATCCGGCAAGCCGCCGGTGCCGAACGGCGATCGCGGTCTGAGCCGCAAGAACGCGATACCGGGCAACGCCTCGATCTATTACTCGATGACGCGACTGCCGATCGCCGGCGAGCTCACGGTCGCGGGTCGGACACACCGGGTCCGCGGACTGGCGTGGCTGGATCGCGAGTGGATGACTGCCGCGCTCGCGCCGGACCAGTCGGGTTGGGACTGGTTCGCACTGCAGCTCGACGACGGCTCGGACCTGATGTGGTATTCGCTGCGGCGGCGCGACGGCGGCAGCGACGTCTGGAGCCGCGGCACCCTGGTCGACGCCGACGGCGTCGCCACGCCGCTCGCCGCGAGCGCGCTGCGGGCCGAGCCGCGCGGGCGCTGGCGTGCGCCCGACGGGCTGGCGGAGTATCCCGCAGCGTGGCGGCTCGTCGGCGATACACCGGCGCTCGATCTCGAGATCACGCCGCTGCTGCCGGATCAGGAGCTCCACACCCTGGTGCGCTACTGGGAGGGCGCGGTCGCGGTGCGCGGAACGCGTTCCGGGCGACCGGTCGGAGGTCGCGGCTATCTGGAGATGACCGGCTACGCCGTCGGACGATGAGGTCGGGGCCGGGGTCGGTAAGCTGCGTCGGCATGGGTCGGCCCTCGCTCGTCTCGTTCCCGCTCCTGCTGATCCTGACCGCGTGCGCCAACGGACCGGCGCCGCGGCCGGGGCCGCTCGCGATCGCGACCTGGCCGTTCGGGCGCTTCGCGACCGAACAAGCGATTTCCGAGTTCGCCGGCGGCGGTTCGCGGCTCGACGCGGTCGAGGCCGGCATCCGCGAGATCGAGCGCCGTAGTTCGGACGGTTCGGTCGGTCTCGGCGGTCGCCCGAACGCCGCGGGCTATCCGCAGCTCGACGCCTGCATCATGGATGGACCGGGCCATCGTGCCGGCTCGGTTGCCGCGCTCGAGGGCATCCCGCACCCGATCACGGCGGCGCGGCAGGTCATGGAGCGCAGCCGCCACGTCATGCTGGCCGGCGAGGGTGCGCGTTGGTTCGCGGTCGAGCACGGCGTCGAAGCGGTCGACATCGGCGACCTCGATGCCGAGAAGCGCGCCTGGGTCGAGGGCCACCGCGACGCCGACGTCGATCGTGCCGGCCATGACACCATCGCGCTGCTCGTGCTCGACGCCGCCGGTCACGTCGCCGGCGGCTGCTCGACCAGCGGCGCCGGCGGCAAGCTGCCGGGGCGCGTCGGCGATTCGCCGATCCTCGGCTCCGGTCTCTACGTCGACGACGAGGTCGGCGCCGCGGGTGCGACCGGTCTGGGCGAGAACGTCATGCGCTACTGTGGCACGTTCCTGGTCGTCGAGTTCATGCGGCAGGGCATGCCGCCGCAGACCGCATGCGAGGAGGTCGTGCACCGCATCGCGCGGCTCGATCCCCGCGGCTACGACCTCGACATCTGTTTCATCGCGCTCGACAAACTCGGTCGCTACGGTGCTGCAGCATCGAGCCAGCGGTTCCCGTTCGCGGTCGCGACCGGTGCCGACGCCGAGCTGCTGCACGTCGAGCGCGTCGTGCCGAGGAGCCTGCAGTGAGCGCTGCGGTGCGGTGGCCATGGGCAGTGCTCGCGATCGTCGTGCTCGCGGCGTTCGCGAACGCGCAGCAGCGCGTGCCGAACATCCTGTTCTGCATCGCGGATGACTGGGGCTGGCCCCATGCCGGTGCCTACGGTGACGCTGTCGTGCAGACGCCGGCGTTCGACCGGGTGGCGCGCGAGGGTGTGCTGTTCGAGCACGCCTACGTCGCGAGCCCGTCTTGCACGCCGAGTCGGAACGCGATCCTCACGGGTCAGTACCACTGGCGTCTCGGTCCGGGTGCGAACCTCTGGTCGTCGCTCGACGTCGCCGTTCCGGTCTATCCGCTGCTGCTCCAGAAGGCCGGCTACCACGTCGGCCACTGGCGCAAGAGCTGGGGCCCGGGTCGCCTCGCGGTCGGCGGCTACACCGATTCGCATCCGGTGGGCAAGGCGTTCCCGGGCGGCTTCGAGGCGTTCCTGGCGGCGAGGCCCGACGACGCGCCGTTCTGCTTCTGGCTCGGTGCCAGCGATCCGCATCGCGACTACGAGCTCGGCTCCGGCCGCCAGTCGGGCATCGACGTCGACGCGGTGAAGGTGCCCGGCTTCTACCCCGACGTCGAGACGATCCGCTCGGACATCGCGGACTATTACTTCGAGGTCCAGCGCTTCGACCGCGATGTCGCCGACGCGATCGCCCTGCTCGAGCGTCGCGGTGAACTCGAGGACACGATCGTCGTCGTCACCGGCGACCACGGCATGCCGTTCCCGCGCTGCAAGAGCAACCTCTACGACATGGGTGTGCGTGTCCCGCTCGCGATCCGATGGGGGCAGCGCGTCCGCGGCGGCAGGACGGTCGAGGACTTCGTGTCGCTCGTCGATCTCGCGCCGACGTTCCTCGCGCTCGCCGGGGTCGACGCGCCGGCGGAGATGAACGGTCGCTCGCTGCTGCCGATCCTCGAGGCCGAGCGCAGCGGACAGATCACGGACAGCCACGACGCGGTGATCTTCGGCAAGGAGCGGCACGTGCCGTGCCGACCCGACCACTCCGGCTACCCGTCGCGCGGCATCCGCACCGCGGACTGGGCCTACATCCACAACTTCGCACCCGAACGCTGGCCGGTCGGGGACCCGCCGATCTACGGCGACACCGATCCGGCCCGCAGCCTCGGCGTCGGCATCACCAAGTCCTACATCGTCGAGCATCGGTCCGAGCCCGGCGTGCAGCGCGCCTTCGCGCTCTGCTTCGGCAAGCGGCCGGAGCACGAGCTCTACGACATGCGGGCCGACCCCGACCAGCTCCACAATCTCGCGGATGCACCGGAGCACGCGGCGACGCTCGCGGCATTGCAGGAGCGGCTCGCGACGGAGCTGACGGCGACCGGTGACCCGCGCGTCATCGGCGGCGCGGAGGCGTTCGATCGCTATCCCTACTACGGCGGCAGCGCCTGGCGCGCCGATCGCGGCAAGAAGCGCGAGTAGCGCGGGGCAAGTCGGCGTTGGCCGCGTTACCCCGCCGATCTCACGGAATAGTCGAGGCGTCCCTGCTTCACTTCCCGACCGAT
Source organism: Planctomycetota bacterium (assembly GCA_020425925.1). Lineage (GTDB taxonomy): Bacteria > Planctomycetota > UBA1135 > UBA1135 > UBA2386 > JAGQRA01. The sequence continues at coordinate 18,669 of JAGQRB010000892.1, read as the reverse complement.
CGCGAGGTTGCGTTGAGCCTGTCTGCCCTGTTGCTGAGCGCCGCCGTCTGGGCGGTTCCCGAACCCGTGCTCGAACTCGCCGTCCTGCCCGATGGTCTCGAGGCCCGGGTCGCGGGCAAACCGGGGACCGTCGGCTTCGTGCTCTGCCTCGGCCTCGGGCGCGGCGCGACGCGGTTCGAGGGTGGGGTCGAGCTCGGCATCGTCGTGGCGTGGCAGAGCGAACTGGTCGCGGTCGACGCCGACGGTGTCGCGTTCGTTCGACTCGATCTCCCCGCGGGTTTCGCGCCGGGCCTCGAGTTCGTCGCGCAGGGTGTGGTGTTCGACGGGTCGGGTGCCGCGGCGACGCCCGTGCTGGACCGCGTCGTGCCGCGGATCGGCGATCCGGCCGACGTGGTCGTCCTGCTCGGGCAGAGCAACGCCGAGGGCTACGCCGACGTCGCCGACCTCGACCCGCGCTGGCGCGGCCCGCTGCCGATGGTGCGGGTCTGGAACCAGCTCGGCGCGGAGTGGCAACCGCTGGCGGCCGGGGTCAATTCACATCTGCTGCCGGGACCGTTCTTCGGTCCGGAGATCGGCGTCGGCGTGAGTGTCGCGACGCGTGACCGCCCGCTCTGGCTGCTCAAGTTCACGGTCTCGGCGTCGTCGCTCGGGCCGCTGCCGGGGCGCCTCAACGAGTGGGGGGTCGGCGGCGACGAGCTGTATCCGATCCTGCTCGCCCGCCTGGGCAACGCGGTCGAGCAGATCCGGGCCACCGGTCTGGTGCCGCGGGTCAGGCTCGTCTGCGTGATGCAGGGCGAGACGGACTGCGTCTATCCCGAGCTCGCGTCGGCCTACGAGCACAACCTCGACCTGTTCTGTGCGCAGCTGCGCGCCGATCTCCGGTCGCGCGAGTTCGCCGACGATGGCGACCCGATGATCCGGATCGGCCTCGTGTCGCCGTTCCTGTTGCGCATCGGGTTGCCGGAGGTGAGCGTCGTGCGATCAGCCCAGGTCGCGGTGGCGCGTCGGACGGAACGCTGTGAGATCATCGAGACCGCGGCGCTGCCGTTGCAGGCCGATCGCGTGCACTTCTCGGCCTCGGGTTGCCTGTTGCTCGGGCGGAGATTCGCGGCGCCGGGTTGGTGATGCGGCATCAGTCCGGGGCGAAGCGGAAGTAGCCGTCCCAGATCTCGTCGAGTCGGGTGCGCGCGGCGGTGAGGGACGGTACCCGCAGCGCCTCGCCGATGTGGGCCGCGAGTCCGAGGCGTTCGAGCTTGCCGGCGGCGTCGCGCACCTCGAAGTCGATGTCGATCCCGGTCCGGTCCCGCAGCCAGCTCTCGACCTCACGGTCCAGTTCCGTGGCCGACAGTGGTGCCGTCGCGGTCAGCAGGAACCAGTACGCCAGGATCGCCTCCTTGCATTCCTCCTCCTCGGCGTCGTCGACGAGCCGGTGGAACACGCCGGCGTTGTTGTCGAGCGTCTTGAAGTAGAGGTTCTCGGTCAGGGCCTTGAGGAACCGGATCTTGCGCGACTTGAACCGGTTGAACTGGCGCAGCACGAAACCTCCGAACGTCAAGAGCCCGGCGGCGAGCGCGACGAGTGCCGTCTGATCGAGCCGAACCGGCTCGTCGCGCAGCCCGAGCCAGAACGCGAACAGCGCACCGACCAGGATCAGCGTGCCGAGCAGCTTGGTCGCGACCAGCAGCAGACCGCCGACCGCGGCGGGCACGCCGATCAGCAGCTTGTCGATCGGCTTCATGCGCACCGCGGTGTTCGGGAACACCATCTCGAGATCCTGCGCCGGGATGTTGCGGAACAGCTTGATCACCGTCGTGCCCGGGGTGAACCCGAGGTCGCGGCGCCCCTGGTCCTCGAAGTACTGCGGCGGTCGGAACCTGGCCAGCAGGACGACGCGCGCGAAGTTGACGAACCGCACCTCGCGCCGCCGCAGTCCGAACAGCGTGCGGATCGTCTCGCTGCGTTCCTCGGCGCCGCGGCGGAACAGCACGATCTCCTCGAAGTCGTCGAAATCGACCGCGAGCCGGACGCGGAACAGCGATTCCCCGTGCAGCGAGTCCGCGAGCGCGGATCGCGGCACCTCGTCGTAGTTGGCTGCTCGCAGCAGTTCCTCGAGCCCGCTGCGCAGGCCGATCGCGGCCTTTTCGCGGTCGGGCGGCGCGAGTTCGGGCAGGCGCACGGCGTCGGAATCGGGATCGAACGGCGCATGGCACCGCTTCAGGCGCTCGAGTCGCTCGTGGAACTCGAAGTGGAAGACGCTCGCGAGGATGCGGCAGAAGTCGCGAAACGCCGCGCGGTCTCCGGTCGGCAGGCGGTCGTCGGTCGCGCACAGTTCGACCACGTCGCGCTTGCTGAGCGGCAGGTGTCTCTGGGGTCGGTCGGGCATGGGCAACGGCGGTGCACGCTACCTCGCACCACCGGCGTCTCACCTCGCGGTCTCATTGCCCGGTCTCATTCCTGAGCCGCATCCGGTTCGGTGTGCATCGCCCCCGACAGCCCGCAATTCGTTTTATTGCAAGACTTTGGGTATGCCATTGCAGCGGTGGTTCCGGGATCGGCACGGATCTTGCCCGGCATCGGGCATGCCAGACTCGTTCCCGCTCGCGGATCCACGTCCGCGATCGCACGAAGCTGCGGTGCTCGCGGATGTTCGCGTGCTGCTCGGTCGCATGCAGCAGCGGGTCGTCGATCTGCGCAATCCGGCGTCGAGCGCGGCGGAGGCCGCCGTCGCGCTCGAGGGTCTCCACCTCCTGATCGACAGCGCGTGCGAGTTGGCCGCCGCCGATCCGGGCGAGATCGGGCGACTCGACGCCGGGCGTGAGCTCGAGGCCACGTTGCCGCTGCTGCGCTCGTCGCTCTCCGAGCAGGTTCGCCTCGTCGCCGACCCGGCTCCCGTCGGGCGCTTCCTCGTGCGCGGCACCGCGGTCGCGCTCCGCCGGGTGGTGCTCGAGTTGGCCGCGAACGCCCAGTCGGCGATGCCGAACGGCGGTCGACTGCGGCTCGGCCTGCGCCGTCACCGGGGTGGGGCGGTCGCCTGCATCGAGCCGGCGCCGTTGTCGGGCGGCCGCTACGCCCGTCTGTTCGTCGAGGACACCGGCGACGGTATCGAGACCGGCCTGCTGCGCCGCATCTTCGAGCCCGACTTCACCACCCGCGGCCGCGGCCGCGGCCGCGGTCTCGCGATCGTCACCGAGATCCTGCAAGGTCTCGGCGGCGGGATCAGCGTCGCCAGCGCGCGCGGTCGCGGCAGCCGGTTCGACGTGTTCCTGCCGCTCGCCTCGACGTGAACCGCCGGGCGGAGTCGCCCGCAATCCCGGCAATTGGCTCGCGCCCTGGCTTCGCGATAGTGTGATCCACAATGGACCCTAGCCCAGGGGTTGAGTCGCTCGCGGCGCTGGGTGCCGCATGGTGGAACGGATCGGAGGCGCTTGCGATCCTCGCCGACGGAGCCGTCGTCGCGGCGAACGAGACCTATCGCGTGCGCATCGCACAGGTCGGGGCGGGAGCCGCGCTCGAAGCGCCGGCGCGGTGTTTCGGTGTCCGCCAGGTCGTCCCCGGCGCCGAGTTGTCACATCCGGTCGACGCATCGATCTGGCGGCTGCAGCTGCACCCACTCGAGGGTGGCCGCGAACTCGCCGTGCTGACCGTGATCCGGCGCGAGGACCGGGCACGACGCGGAGATCAGCTGCCGGATGGCGACGACGCGGTCGTCCGATTGGCGGGCGGAATCGCGCACGACGTCAACAACCTGCTGTCGCCGATCCTCGGCTACACGGAGATCCTGCGTTCGGATCGCGGCCGGCCACCGGAGGAACTCCGCCTGCTCGAGAAAACGCACGACGCCGCGGCGATGCTGCGCGAGCTCGCGAACCACCTGCTGTTGCTCGGACGACCGAGCAAGGGCGTCAGCGCGGTGGCGATCGGCCGACTGCTCGGCGAACTCGCCACGCGGTTGCGTCGCTTCCTCGACGACCGGTTCGAGGTCGAGATCCGCGGTGAGGCGCCGGGCGAAGTGCTCGTCGAGCCACAGCGCCTCGAGCCCGTGCTGGTCGATCTCGCGAAGCGATCGGCGCGCGCGATGCCGGACGGCGGCACGATCGAGCTCGCGATCGCCGTGCGTGACGGCGTCTGCGAGCTCGCGATCCGTGCCGTCGCCGAGCGCGTCGTGCCGACCGGCGCACGCCGCGGTCTCGTGCCGCTCGAGTGCGTCGTCGAACGGTTCGGCGGCAGCCTGGTGGTCGATATGCCCAGTGCCGACGCGGTGACGTTCCGAGTGCGCCTGCCGCTCGCCGCCGGGATCGCTGCCGCGGCCTCGTCGGCCGCGCGGCGGGCCCGGGTGCTCGTCGTGGAGGACAACGACCTCGTCCGCGACTTCGCGGTCCGGGTCCTGGCGAACGAGGGCTATCGCGTGGTCGAGGCCGCGTCGGGACGCGAGGCCGAATCGCGCTTCGCCGGGAAGGCCGAGCCCCTGGATCTGATCATCACCGACGTGCTGCTCGCGGACATCGACGGGCGCAGCCTGGTCGCGAAGTTCCGACAGCGACGCCCCGACCTCACGGCGCTCTTCATCACCGGGCTCGGCGACGACGCCGCCGCCGGGACGTCGACACCCGGGACCGATCTGCTCGGCAAGCCGTTTTCGGCGGCCGGTCTGCTGGCCAGCGTCGCGCAACTGCTGCGCGCCGCCGGCGACGGAGTCTGAAGCGCGGGCGCCGAGATCTCAGGACGCCGAGGCGGCGGCGCGCTCGACGATGCCGTTGAGCGTCGCGCTCGGTCGCATCGCGGCCGCGGCGCGCTCGGGATCGGGCTGATAGTAGCCGCCGATGTCGACGGGCCTGCCCTGCACCGCGGTGAGCTCGGCGAGGATCTGGCTCTCGTTGTCGGCCAGTTCCCTGGCGATCGGCCGGAAGCGGGCCGCGAGCGCGGTGTCGGCGGTCTGCTCGGCGAGTGCGTTCGCCCAGTAGGCGGCGAGATAGTAGTGACTGCCGCGGTTGTCGAGCTCGCCGGCCTTGCGCGAGGGCGACCGGTTCTGCAGCAGATACTGCGCGCTCGCGTCGTCGAGGGTCTTGCCGAGCAGGCGCGCCCGGTCGCTGCCGGTGCGCTCGGCGATGTGCTCGAACGAAGCGGCCAGCGCGAGGAACTCGCCGAGTGAATCCCAGCGCAGGTGGTTCTCCGCGAGCAGCTGCTGCACGTGTTTCGGTGCCGAACCGCCGGCGCCGGTCTCGAACAGTCCGCCGCCCTGCATCAGCGGTACGATCGACAGCATCTTCGCACTGGTCCCGACTTCGAGGATCGGGAACAGGTCGGTCAGGTAGTCGCGCAGCACGTTGCCGGTGACCGAGATCGTGTCCTGACCCTTGCGGATCCTCGCGAGTGAGAGCTTCGTCGCTTCCACCGGCGACAGCATGTGGAACTCCAGCCCGGTCGTGTCGTGCTCGGCGAGGAAGTGCTCGACCTTGGCGAGCAGCTGGGCGTCGTGCGGCCGATCGCGGTCGAGCCAGAACACGGCCGGAGCGCCGGTGGCGCGGGCCCGGCTGACGGCGAGCTTGACCCAGTCGCGGACGGGTTCGTCCTTGACCTGGCACATACGCCAGATGTCGCCGGCCTCGACCTCGTGCGACATCAGCGTGTTGCCGGCGGCGTCCACGACGCGCACCGTGCCCGCTGCGGCGATCTCGAAGGTCTTGTCGTGCGAGCCGTACTCCTCGGCCTTCTGCGCCATCAGGCCGACGTTGGGTACGCTGCCCATCGTGCGCGGGTCGAACGCGCCGTTCTGCTTGCAGTCGTCGATCACGGCCTGATAGACCCCCGAGTAGCAGCGATCGGGGATCACGGCCACGGTGTCCTGCGTCTCGTTGCTCGCGTTCCACATCCGGCCCGACTCGCGGATCATCGCCGGCATCGAGGCGTCGATGATCACGTCGCTCGGCACGTGCAGGTTGGTGATGCCCTTGTCGGAGTTCACCATCGCGAGCGCCGGGCCGTCGGCGTAGGCCGCGTCGATGTCGGCGGCAATGGCCGCTCGCTCGTCATCGGGGAGCTGTGCGATCTTGGCGAGGACGTCGCCGAAGCCGTTGTCGGGGTCGACGCCGAGTCGATCGAACGTCGCCGCATGCTTCTCGAACACGGTCGCGAAGTAGCTGCGGACGGCGTGGCCGAACATGATCGGGTCCGACACCTTCATCATCGTCGCCTTGAGGTGCAGCGAGAACAGGATCCCCTGTTGCTTTGCCGCTGCGAGCTGCTCGGCCAGGAACGACTTGAGCTCGCGTACGCTGAGGAACGTGCCGTCGATGATCTCCTTGGCCTGGAGCGCGATCGGGCCCGCGAGCGCGGTCCGGGTGCCGTCGCTGCCGGTGTGCTCGATCGTCACCGACGTCGCTTCGGCGACGGTCACCGACTGCTCGTTGCCGCGGAAATCGCCCGCGCTCATGGTCGCGACATGCGACTTGCTGTCCTTGCTCCAGGCGCCCATCCGATGCGGGTGGGCCCGCGCGTAGGCCTTCACCGCGGCCGGCGCACGTCGGTCCGAGTTGCCCTCGCGCAGCACCGGGTTGACCGCGCTGCCCTTGACCTTGTCGTAGCGCTTCTTGATGTCGCGCTCGGTGTCGTCACGCGGCTCGGCCGGATAGCGCGGAACGTCGTGACCCTGTTGCGCGAGCTCGGCGATCGCGGCCTCGAGCTGCGGAATCGAGGCGCTGATGTTCGGGAGCTTGATGATGTTGGCCGCAGGTGACTGGGTCATGCGGCCGAGTTCGGCGAGCGCATCGTGAGCTCCGGCGAATGCCGCCAGGATCCGGCCGGCGAGCGAGATGTCGCGGGTCTCGATCTCGATCCCACTGCCGGCGCAGAAGGCCTGCACGATGGGGAGGAACGAGTAGGTCGCGAGTGCGGGGGCCTCGTCGGTGTGGGTGTAGATGATCGTCGGAGCGCTCATGGGCCGGCCAACGCTATCGTCGCCGCGCTGGCGTCGCCACGGCTGCGGGCCCGGAGTGATCCGCCCACCCCGATCCGCCGGATTCCGGCCGCGCTTTCGGCCGTCCGGCTAGCGCGACACCAGGATCAGGCGCCCCTTGCCCCACGGGAAGTCGGCGACGACGTCGGTGCGCTTGCCCGGCGCCTTCATCCAGCTGCCGAGTTCGGTCGCCAGCACCTTCGCGGTGTCGGTGGCCGGGCAGGAGCGCACGTGCGGGTTGCCGTCGAGCGCGTTGAAGGACGTCGTGATGATGTTCGCGATCTCGCTGAACGCCATGATCGTCGCGTCGCCGGCCTGCTTCGACTTGACCTGCTCCGCGAGGGCGTCCTCGGGCGCCATCATGAAGTTGCCGCCGAGGTAGACCGCCGCGACGAGGTCGGCGATCAGTGCACCGATCGGCTGGTTCTGGTCGTCGAGAAGTACCGCGGTGTAGCTCTTCGCGTCCGAGCAGTAGTCGAAGTCGTCGCCGCCGCGGGCGAACGCGGGGGCGCCGTCGACGAGCTGGGACATGACGGCGCCGATTCCGGACGGCTTGGGCAGCTTCAGTGCGGTCTGCATCGGTCCTGCTCCGTCACTTGGTGATGTATTGGTCGAGGACGTTCGCGATCTTGACCGGCGTGAACGGCTTCTCGAGCAGGAAGTTGGCGCCACCGTCCTCGGCGCGCTTGCGCATCTCGTCGGAGCCCTCGGTCGTGATGAAGCCGAACGGCGTCTTGACGCCCTGGCCGCGGACCGCGGCGAGGAAGTCGATGCCGTTCATCACGGGCATGTTCCAGTCGGAGAGGATCAGGTCCGGCTTGGCGGCGGCGACCTGGTCGACTCCCTGCTGGCCGTTCTCGGCCTCGACGATCTCGTGGCCTTCGAAGCCGGCCTGTCGGATGGAGCGGGTGATGAGCTTCCGCATCACCGAGGAGTCGTCGACTATGAGGATCTTCATTGGGTGCGATCGGCAGCGGCCGATGCACCGGTTTTCGGAATCCTGCGCCTCCTCCTTGAGCGCAGTTGTGGGCTCGGTCGCGTGGCCGGGGGGGGGCAGCGGGAAAACCCCTACCTCGGGTAGTCCGCTCTCGGCGAAGTCCGCTCTCGGCGAAGTCCGCTCTCAGGGCAGCTCGCGGATCCGCAGGTTGCGGAATTCGACGTGGGCACCTTCGGCCTCGAGCGCGAGATAACCGGTCGCGGGCTGACAGCCGCGGCCGCCGTTGACCTCCTCACCGTTGACCCACAGCCGCACCTCGCCGTTGATCGCGCGAACGTAGTAGTGGTTCCATTCGCCGGCCGCCTTGGTGAGGCGCCGGATCGGGAAGCTGCGCGTGCTCTGGTCGTTGCCGACCTCGTAGCTCGAGCCGTCCGCGGCCTCGTAGGCGATCTTCGGCGTGAACGCGGTCATCTTCGAGCTGCCGACCGGAAAGACGTCGCCGTGGCTCGTGAACCAGTCGGAATGGCTGCCCTTCGACTTCAGCCAGTCCTCCTCGTAGCCGAGGTCGAGGATCTGGACCTCGATGCCGCTGCGCGGCAGCTTGCCTGCCGGCAGGTCGACGAATGCTTCCTCCGGGCACCACAGGAACAGGCCCGAGTTGCCGGCGTGATCCGAGTGCTTCCACTCCAGCACGAGCTCGAAGTTGGTGTACGGCGTCTTGGTGCGGGCACCGCCGAGCGGCTGGCCCGAGCAGATGATCACGTCGTCTTGCTCCTTCCAGGTGTCGGGTCTGCCGTTGACGTTGACGAAATCGGCGAGCGTCAGGGCACGCCAACCTTCACCGGTCACGTAGGCCCGCTTCAGGGGCGACCCCTGCAGTGCGAGTGGAAGGATCGCCGCGCCGACGAACCCTAGCGGGGCGAGCAGTCTCGTGGTGATGTGCATGGTGCTTCTCGGGGCGCGCGCGATCGTAGCGGATCGGGTGGCCGGATCGGATTCCGGTGTACTCGGTCGCGACGGGGCTCCGCGATCCCGGCTAAGCTGCCGCGGTTCCGATGCCCAAGCCCGTCTTCGTCGTCACGGGACCGCGTTCCGGTTCCACGCTCGTCGTCGCCCTGCTCGACAGTCACGCCCGGATCGCGATGACGAACGAAGCCGCCTGGGTGACCTTCCTGCGTAAGTCGTTCCTGCTGGCGAAGACACCGTCGAGTCAGGAAATCGACGACGGCGAGGGTTTCCGGACGCCGGGTCTCCTGCCCGAGCGCTACACCGAGAGCTTCGCGCGGTCGTACCTCACGCTGCTCGGACCATTCGTCACCGAGTTCTATCGCAGGAACGGTGTCGACTTCGCTGCTGGCGGTTGCGACTACTACGGCGACAAGATCCTGTCGCGCGCCGATCTGATCTTCGCCTTGCACCACATGCGCGATGCCGCGCTGATCCGGCTGGTGCGTGATCCCCGCGACGTGATCGCCTCGACGTTTGCGTTCCAGCGCGAGCACCCGGCGTCGTGGCTCGAGTCCGAGTTCGCGATCCGGGTCGACCACATGGCGCGGTTCCTGCTCGAGACCGGTGCGGCGCTGCAGGGGCGCGAGCACTTCTTCCTGCGGTACGAGGACCTCGTTGCCGACGTCGCCGGCAAGACCGCCGCGATGCTCGCGCACCTCGGCCTCGAGGTCACCGCCGAGGTGCTCGAATACCAGCGCGGTGCGGCGGCCGAGCTCTTTTCGTCCCATGGCACGAGCGCGTCGCCGGCGGCGAGCATCGGGCGCTGGCGCCGCGATCTGACCGCCGAGCAGCAGGCGCTCGCCAACGAGCGGCTCGGCCCCGAGCTCGAGCGGCTCGGCTACGCGATCTGAGCGAGGGTCGGAGCGCGATGCTCGATCCGACCGCGACCCGCCGTGCACCGACGTGGCTGCTCGCGACCGTAGTCGTCGCGCTCTACCCGTGGAGCTGGCTGGTGAACCAGTGGTTCGCCGCCAACCGCTACTACGAACCGTTGCTCAACGCCTCGGGAGGTCTGCTCTATCCGAACCTGCAGGTCTGTCTGCCGACGATCCTGGTCTGGCTCGCGATCTTCCGGCTCGCAGGCCTGCGCCTCGCCGACATCGGCTGGCGCTCCGGTGACCTGCTGCCGGGACTGCTCGCGGCGGTCTCGGTCTGGCTCGCGTGCCACGCGGTCGCGCTTGTCGCGAACGGCGGCACGTTCGCACTCGATCCCTCGATCGATCGCGAGCCGCGGCTCGCCGCCGGTCGCCTGCTCGGGCAGCTGTTCGGCAACGCCCTCTACGAGGAGACGATGTACCGTGGCTTCTGCCTGGTGCAGGTCCTGCTCGTCCTGCTGGCGCGCGGCTTCTCACCGACGCGGGCGGCGTGGTCGGCGGCGCTGGCCTCGGCGGTGGTCTTCGCGCTGCCCCACGTACCCAATCGCATCTTCAAGGCCGCCTACGCCGGACCGCTCGACGTGCTCGGTGACCAGGCCATGCTGATCTGTTCGGGCCTGTTCCTCGCCTGGGTCTACATGCGGACGCGGAATCTCTGGTGGGTCGTCGGCCTGCACGCGCTCGCCAACCAGCCGACCCTGATCGTCGCGTGGCCGAACGCGGAAGCCGACGGCAGCGCGAAGGCGGTCGTCAGCGTGTTCGGTCTGGTGCTTACGATCGCCTGGCCGTGGCTGTTCAGACGCACTGCTCGAGGATCCTGACGTCGTCGTCGAACGAGTCGGGGCCGAGCGGGCCGAACGAGAATCGGATCATGTTGCCGAGCGGTCCGGAGTCGCCGCGGCGGGCCATGTCGCAGAGCCGCCCCGGCAGGATGCCGGCGGAATGCGCGAAAAGCCGGTCGTTGAACGCGTCGCCGGTGAGGTCGCCGGGCAGCCGGGCCCAGTGGTAGAAGCCGCCGTCGCCGGTGAACAGCTCGAAGCCCAGTCGCGCCAGCGCCTCGCCGTAGCGTTCGCGCTGCTCGCCGTAGAACGTGCTGATCGCGTCGCGCGCCGCCCGCACCCGCTGGCGCTCGAGCAGCTGCAGGACGTAGAGCTGGGAGGCGCGCGAGACGCCGCCCATCGCGAACGAGCTGTAGTTGCGGAACACCTCGATGTGGTCGCGCGCCGCGATCACCCAGCCGACACGCATGCCGGGCACCTGCAGCCCCTTCGTGGCCGCTCCGACGACGAACAGGTTGGTGGTCTCGATGTCCTCGATGTGCGCCATCGCGCTGATCGGCGCCGGCGTGTGGAAGAACTCGTAGGCCTCGTCGATCAACGCGCCGCGGTCCGGCGTGGAGTAGTGCCGGACGAGGTCACGCAGCGCGTCGCCGGTCGTCGCGATGCCGGTCGGGTTGCACGGGTTGCTCTTCACCAGCAGCACGCGGCCGTCCTGCGGGTGGTCGGCGAGCGTCGGCCGGAAACGGTTCTTCGGGTTGCTCGGGATCAGCACGTGTGGGCGGTGCAGTACCTCGAGCACGTCGTAGTACGGCGTGTACTCGGTCTCCTCGATCGCGACCGTCACGTCCTCGAGCAGGAATGCGAGAATCGCGAAGATCCCGGGCCGCCCGCCCGCGAACACCGCGACGTTGTCAGGCGAGATTCGGCTGCCGTAGAACTCGTTGTAGTAGTCGGCGATCGCCTGGCGCAGCGGTGGCTGCCCGTCGGCCTTCGGGTACATCCGGTCGGTGGCTGTGATCGCGATCGAATCGGGCAGCGCCGGCCCGCCCGGGACCGGACTCGTCAGCGGGAAGCCCTGGGCCCACGGATGCGTGCCGGCATCCCCCATGTAGCTGCCGGTGGCGGCGGCGAAGCGGAACAGGGTCTCGTAGACCCCCATCGGCGGGAATTGGCGCAGGATCACCGCCGCACGGTAGCGCCGGGGTCGGCGGAATTCGGGAATCGGTGCACGAGATCCGGCGGCTCGCGACATCAGCACGGCATGAACACGCTCTGGAACTCGGTCCTGTGCCTCTTTCTCGCTTCGGCCTTCGGCGGCAGCAGTGCTCCGGCCGGCGGCGAGTGCTGTGAACCCGGATGTTGCGAGGCCTGTCCGCCGGCGTGCTGCGAGCCGTGCCCGCCGGAGTGCTGTGAGGTCTGCCCGCCGGAGTGCTGCGAGCAGCCGGCCGCGGCCCCGGCGGCGCCCGTTGCCGCGCCCGAGCAGTCGCAGTCCGGCTGCTGCGGCGGCGGCGGTTGCTGTGGCCCCAGCGGTGCGACCGGCCGATAGTCTGTCGGCCGGATGGTGCGACCGATTCTCGGGCCCGATGAGTTCACGACGGCGTTCGCCCGGCACGGGCGTGCGCTGTGGGTGCTCGCCGCGGCCTGGGTCGGACGCGAGGAGGCCATGGACCTCGTGCAGGAGACTGCGCGCCTGGCCTGGCAGCAGCGCGACCGGTTCGAGCTCGGCAGTGACGCTCGGGCGTGGCTCGCACAGATCGCGCGTCACCTCGGAGCCAACTGGCGGCGGCGCCGGCGCCCGACTGCCGTCGGTCCGGATCTGCTGCCGGATCCACCGGCACCGACCGTCGTGCCTACGGTCGCCCCTGCCGACGCCGCGCGCGGCGCGGCCGGTGCCGATGAGCTCGGCTGCGGCGACGAGCTCGCGGCCGGCCTGGCCGGTCTGTCGGAGGTCGCTCGGGCCTGTCTCATGCTGCACGTCGTGACGGAGTTGTCGTTCGCCGAGGTCTCGAACATGCTGGCCATCCCGGAGAATACGGTCGCGAGCCACGTGCGCCGCGCCCGCCTCATGCTGCGCGATTCCCTCGGCGCGCGGCGTCCGGTCGGAGAGGTGCGATGAACGATCCGGATACGAATCGCGGGCCCGACGAGCGCATCGACGAGCTGCTGCGTGCCGCGTTCGCTCCGCCACCGGAACGCGACTTCGCGGCCGCGGCGCAGCGCGTCGTCGATCCGGCAGCCGGTCCGCGCCCCGCCTGGCCGTGGTTCGCGGCTGCGGCCGCCCTGCTGGCGATCGCCTTGGTCCTGGTCTCGCGGACAGCGTCGGCCCCGGTCGGCCGCGGCGCGGAGCTCGGTGCCCTCTGGGCCGCCGCCTACGAGGACGCCGCGGCGAGCGATTTCCAGGGCGGTTGCTGCGGCACCGGTTTCGATCTGCCGCAGGCGTGTCAGGATCACTTCGATTGCCGGATCGGTGTGCGCGGCACCGGCGACGTCGCAGTTCTCGGCGACTACTGCGGGCGCGAGGTGGGCGACTGCATGATGTTGATCGCGCGCGACGGCGAGCGGACGGTTTGCGTCTGCGTCGTGCCGCGCACCGCCGACCCGGGGGTCGAGCTGCCGGCCGGAAGCCGGCTGCACCTCACCCGTCGCGAGCTCGGCGACGTCGTGCTGTACGCGCTCGCCCCCGAGCCGGCCGACGCGATGCTCGGCGAGTTCGTCGAGTTCTGACCGACGACCGCGTCCGAAGCCGGTTGCGGTAGGCGAGTTCGGCATGGTCGCGGTCGGCCGGTGGCATCGACCGGCCGGGCCCTGCCTGGATCCCGGCTCGGCGCTGCGCCGATGGGGGGATCGAGGGAATGTCATGATACTCAAGACACTGCGCTACTCCCGCAGCCAAGGCTGGTCCGAGCCCATGCCAGCTCTGGACGGGCCACAGACCCTGGTGATCCTGTTCGGGGCGAGCTCGTACTGCGACGACAACACGCCGATCCGGGAGCTCCGATCGCACTTCCGCGAGGCGATCCTGGTCGGTTGCTCGAGCGCCGGCGAAGTGTTCGGCGACGACGTGCTCGACGACACGCTGGTCGTCGCGGTCGCCCGCTTCGAGCACACCTCGCTCCGGCTGTCGACCTGCGCGATCGATGCCGTCGGTGGCGCCGGCGAATGTGGCACGCGGATCGGCGGCGAGCTCGATGCGACGGATCTGCGTGGCGTCCTCGTGCTGTCGGACGGCCTGCAGGTCAACGGCACCGAACTGGTCGGCGGCCTGACGAAGTCGCTCGGCCCGCGGATCCCGATCACCGGCGGTCTCGCCGCTGACGGCAGTCGCTTCGAGCGGACGTGGGTCGTCGCCGGCAGTCCGGAGCCGACTTCGGGCATCGTCGCCGCGATCGGCTTCTACGGCGACGCGGTCCGTTTCGGCCACGGTTCGCGCGGCGGCTGGGACACGTTCGGGCCAGAACGTGTGATCACGCGCTCCGAGGGCAACGTGCTCTACGAGCTGGACGGTCGACCGGCGCTCGCGCTCTACAAGGAGTATCTCGGTGAGCGCGCAGCCGGCCTGCCGGCCACCGGACTGTTGTTCCCGCTCGCGATCCGTGCGCGCTTCGACGACCAGAACTCGGTCGTTCGCACCATCCTGGCGGTCGACGAGGCCAAGCAGTCGATGACCTTCGCGGGCGACGTTTCCGAGGGCTGGATCGCGCGCCTCATGAAGGCCAACTTCGAGCGGCTGATCGACGGTGCCGCGGCGGCCGCGACCCACGCCCGTCGCGAGGACGAGAACGCCCTGACGACGCTGGCGATCGCGGTCAGCTGCGTCGGTCGCCGACTCGTGCTCGGCGAGCGGACGGAGGAAGAGGTCGAGGTCACGCTCGAGGCGCTGCCGACGGCGACGTCGATGGTGGGGTTCTACTCCTACGGAGAGATCTCGCCGCATGCCGACGGCACCTGCGATCTGCACAACCAGACCATGACCCTGACGACGATCCAGGAAATCGAGCGCTGACTTGGCGGACGAGCTGAACAAGCTGCTCGCCCGCCAGCTGCGGCGGGCCGGATGCGATCGGGCGGCGCCGCCGTCCGACGTCGCCTCGTGGCAGGATCTGCTGCGACGGATCAGCCGCACGTACGACGACAACGAGGCCGACCGCTACACGATCGAGCGGGCGATGGAGTGCAGCTCGCGCGAGCTGCGTGCGGCGGTCGAGTCGGCCGAGGTCGCGAATCGTGCGAAGAGCGCGTTCCTCGCGAACATGAGCCACGAGATCCGCACGCCGATGAACGGGGTCGTCGGCGTCGCCGACCTGCTGCGGTCGACGGAGCTCGACGAGTACCAGACCGAGCTCATCGAGACGATCCAGCGGTCGGGCGACGCGCTGCTGCTGCTGATCGACGATCTGCTCGACCTGTCGCGAATCGAGTCCGGCAAGGTCGAGCTCACGCAGTCGGAGTTCTCGATCGAGTCGATGGTCACCGACGTTCTCGATCTGCTCAGCGAGCGGGCGGCGCAGAACAAGGTCGAGCTGACCTCTTTCGTGATGCCAGACGTCTCGCCGCGCGTGCTCGGCGATTCCGACCGGCTGCGGCAGATCCTTGTCAACCTGGTCGGCAACGCGATCAAGTTCACGCACCAGGGCGACGTGCGGGTGCGGGTTTCGCGGCTCGCCCGCGAGGACGATGACGAGTACGTCTGGTTCGAGGTCAGCGACGACGGGATCGGGATCTCCGAGGCGGCGCAGGCGCGGCTGTTCCAGCCGTTCACCCAGGCCGACGAGTCGACGACGCGGCGCTACGGCGGCACCGGCCTCGGGCTGTCGATCTGCCGGCAGCTCGTCGAGCTGATGGACGGCCGGATCGGCCTCGAGAGCGCGCCGGGCAAGGGCAGTCGCTTCTGGTTCTACATCCGCGTCGCGGCACCCGCGGCACGGGTGGCCCCGCCGGCCGAGGCCTCGCTCGTCGGCATGCGCGTGCTGTTCGTCGACGACAACCCGATCAATCGGCAGGTCGTCCGCTGGCAGCTGCGGCCGCTGCAGGTCGAGCTCACCGACTGCAGCCGCGCCGAGGAGGCGATCGAGCTGCTGGCCGCAGCGAAGCCGGATCACCCGTTCGACGTGGCGATCCTCGACTACCTGATGCCGGACAAGGACGGCGTGCAGCTCGCCGCCGAGCTGCAGGCCCGCTCGCTCGTGCCGGCGCACGGTCTGATCCTGCTGTCGTCGGCCTACCACGGCATGACTCCGGACGTGATGCGGCGCGCGGGCTTCACCTCGGCGTTGCGCAAGCCGGTCCGGCGTCACGAACTCGTCGAGCAGCTGCTGCGCGCCAGGAGGCCGGAGCCGGCGGCGCGGGTCGAGACTGCGCCGGCGCAGAGCGGTACGCCGAAGCTCGGCCTGAACGTGCTGCTCGCCGAGGACAATCCGATCAACCAGCGCGTCGCGGTCCGGATGCTTGAGAAGATCGGTTGCACCGCCACCGTGGTGAAGGACGGCGTCGAGGCGACGATCGCGTTCGGTCGGCAGCCGTTCGACGTCGTGCTGATGGACTGCCAGATGCCCGGGATGAACGGCCTCGAGGCAACCCGCGCGATCCGTGACTCCGAACGCCGCGACATGCGCGAGCGGACACCGATCGTCGCGCTGACCGCGAACGCGATGCACTCCGACCGCGAGGCCTGCTTCGCCGCCGGGATGGACGACTTCCTGCCGAAGCCCGTGCGCCTCGAGTCGCTGACCGAGGCGCTGGCTCGCGTCACCGGGGGCGAGCGCCCGGCCGGCAGCTGCGACCAGTAGCGGCCGCTCGGCTGGCCGCGCTACTTGTCCTTGGTGCCGTCCTCGCCGTCGGCTCCGGCGTGGACCTCGAGCAGGTCGATCTTGCGGTGCAGGTCGCCGAAGGTCGCCATCAGGGTGAACGCGGCGCCGCCGGCCGGTTCGTCGCTGCCGCGCTTCGCGGCCTGGAAGCCGCGGTTCATCACCATGAACTCGAGGTGCTCGGCGTTGCCGTCGTCGAACTTCGCCGCCGGCAGGCTCACGCTGGTCGGGATGTGCTCGGCGGCAAGCTCCTTCGTGACCTGCTCGACGCGAGCGGCGACGGCTTCCTTGCCACCGCGGCCGCGCTGTGCCTGCCAGAGCTCGAACGGCACGAGCTCGAGCGTCGAGAACTCGCCGCTGTCGTCCCGGCGCGTGTCGAGCTTGTACCTCGCCTTCGGAATCGCGGTGTCGCCACAGCGGAGCTCGGACTTGACGTCGAGCACCGCGAACCCGAGGTGCCACGAACCACCGTTCGGCAGCTTCTTCACCTGCTCGGGGTTGTGCGGCACGGTGAACCAGATCACGGTCGCTACTTTGCCGGTCGCACCGTGCATGTGGATCGCCTTCGGGACGTGGGGATGCGGCAGCGCGAAGAGCGCCAGGAACGGCAACAGCACGAGCGGGTTCATGGCGGCACGATAGCGGTCGGCGTCGATCCCGGAGCTCGTGCCACAGACCCGATTCTGTGACAAGTTCGCCGTTCGGGTGGATTGTCGCGACCAGACCACGATGAACCCGGCCCACGAGACTCTCGAGCAGCTGTTCGACCGGTTCCGGAGGACCCGGGATGCGGCCTGTCTCGGGCGCGTATTCGATCGCTGTGCCGACGAGCTGTTCGCGGTCGCGCTGCACGTCTGTCCCGATCGCGCCACCGCCGAGGACGTGCTGCAGGCGACCTTCCTGACCGCGATCGAGCGCGCGTCCCGCTACGCGACCACGCGCCCGCTGGTGCCGTGGCTGCTCGGCATCCTGCACCGCGAGGCGAAGCGCGCGCGGCGGCGGGCGCGGCGCGCTCCCGATCCGGCGCGGCTCGGGCGGAACGCGGCGACGGCGCCGCCACAGCTGCTGGTGGCCGAGGAGGCGCGATCGGAGGTCGGCGCGGCGATCGCGCAGATGCCCCAGCCGTACCGCGACGTGCTCGAGCTGCACCTCGTGCAGGCACTGCCGGCCGGAGCGATCGCCGCGCAGCTCTCGCGTTCGCCGGGCGCCGTTCGCACCCAGCTCTGGCGCGGCCTCGAGCGGCTCCGCCGACTGTTGCCGCCGGGTCTGGCGCTCGGCGGCGCCGGTGCGCTCGCGTCGCGTCCGGTGCTCGCCGCAGTGCGTGAACGGATCGTGCGGTCGGCGCATGTCGCAGTTCCGACCACCGCGGGAATCGGTACGTCGTTGATCCTCGGAGGAATCATGCTGAAACAGGTCCTGATCGCCGTCGGCGTCGTCACGGCGATCGTTTTCGTGTGGTGGCAGGGAGCGACCGTCGACCTCCTGCCGGATCCCGAACCGGTGGCGTCGAGTGCGGCACCGCAGGCGGCCGGTGGCTTGGCCGCCGCGCCGCCGCCGACCGAGCGCGGCGCTGCCGATCGCAGTTCCGTCGCGGCGGCATCCGCCGCGCCGCCGCCGACCGACGCAGCGGGAGCACCCGCGGCACCGCCGGCGGTGATGCTCGGCATCCTGGCCGTGGACGCCGCCGGCGAACCGGTCGCCGACGCCGAGGTTCGGGTCTTCGAGGAGCGCGATCGCAGGCGCGGCATCGAGCTGTGGCGCGGCCGCAGCGACGCGGCGGGACGCTGTCGGGCGTTCGTCGCGGACTCCGTCCTGGTGTCGGCGCGCAAGACCGGAGTCGGGTGGTCCGGCGATGTCGCGGTGCGAGCGCACGGCGCTGGCGCGGAGGTGCGCGCGGTGATCCTGCCGACCGCGACGATCCACGGCGTCGTCCTCGACGCCACCGGTGAGCCGGCCTCCGGCGCGCTGGTCACCTGCCACGCCTCCGACTTCGAAGCCGGCCTGCGGCCGGAGCCGCCCCCTGCCCGCACGCGCGAGGATGGCACGTTCGAAGTCGAGGTGCTGCCGCGGCACGAGTACCGCGTGCACGCGCAGGTCGGAGATCGCCACGCGCGTCCGGTGACGGTGTCGGCGCTCGCCGCCGACGCGCGGCAGGAGGTCACCTTGCGGGTGCCGGGCGCGTTCTCGGTGCGCGGTCGGCTCGAGAACGCGACCGGGGCACCGCTCGCGAAGGGCCAGATCCGACTGCTGCGGCGCGATACGTCGCCCGCCGAACGGACCCGTCGCGCCGAGACCGACGCCGACGGTCGGTTCG
>JAGQRB010000891.1 GCA_020425925.1 Planctomycetota bacterium | reverse complement strand
GCGGGTCGGGCTGCGCGTGATCAAGATGCTGCGGGCGCCGGTCGACTGAGGGGGAATCGTCGCCGCGGCCGATAGTGCCACGTCCGTGCAGACGATCCGGCTGAAGTCCTGGGAACGGTTCGGCGCCACGCTCGCGCGCCTGCGCGGCGAGGCCGGTGCCGAGGTTCGCATGCTGTTCCGCGGCCAGGGCGACGCGCGCTGGCCGCTGGCGACCACGCTCGAACGCCGCAGCGCGGTCGAGTTCGACGTCGCGCGCTATGTGCGCCTCGCCGCCAAGGCGGCGCCCGATCTCGAATGCCTGACGGGGCGGAGCTGGGACGTGCCGACGTTCGCCCGGCTCAAGGAG
This sequence comes from Planctomycetota bacterium, assembly GCA_020425925.1. Classification (GTDB taxonomy): domain Bacteria; phylum Planctomycetota; class UBA1135; order UBA1135; family UBA2386; genus JAGQRA01. The sequence continues at coordinate 13,740 of JAGQRB010000891.1, read as the reverse complement.
CTGATCCGCAGCAAGTCGGAGACCTTCCTGGTCCATCTGCCCGTGCTCGACCTGCTGGTCTACCTGCGGCAGAACGGCTACGCCTCGCCGCTGCTCGACTGGAGCGAGTCGCCGTACGTCGCGGCCTACTTCGCCTACCTCGACGCCGGCACCGCGACCCCTGCGGTCCACTGCCTCGTGCGGCGGCCGAACGCGGTCAAGGGCGGACTCGGCGGCGAGCCGATGATTTCGGTCCAGAGCCAGCACCATGTCGGAGCGCGTGAGCTGCAGCTGGTGCAGCGCACGCGCTACACGATCGCGACGCGTTGGGACCACAAGCGCTCGGTGCACGTCTTCTGCCCGCACGAGCAGGTGCTCGACGCCGGCGACGATCACGCCGATCGCCTGGTCAAGATCACGTTGCCGGCCAAGGACCGTGCGGCCGCGCTGCGGCAGCTCGAGGACTTCGGTCTCAACCACTTCTCGCTGTTCCGCAGCGAGGGCGCGCTGGTGCGCGCGCTCGAGACCCGGCACTTCGATCTCGACGATCCGGAAGCCGACGTCACGCCGGCCTGGTCCGCGTCACCGGCGCCGCTTTCGGTCTGAGTTCTTGTCGCCGGCGGTGCCGGCGTCGCCGTCGCGTCGCTTCCAGACCTCGGCGCGCGCCTTCATGACCGCGCGGTCGAGCGCGTCGAGCGCCTGCTGCGCTTCGGCCGGCGAAGCCGCGGAACGGAAACGCCGCAGCGCGGCCTCGATCGCGTCGGCCTCGGCGCTGAGACCGTTGACGTAGTGGCGATTCTGCGGCGGGTAGCCGTAGGTGTTCTGGCCGTACGCGGTCGGCAGCGTCGCGTTGGCGGCGGTCCAGCGGCTGGCGTCGAAGCCGGGCTGTTGCCAGCCGTTCACCTCGCGCTCGCTGTAGCGCCACTGCTTGTCGGTCACGATGCCGCCGATGTTGCCGGCGGCGTCGCGCCACGACACCCAGGCCGCGAGCGCCGCGTTGCTGCCCTCGTTCACCGCGTGGATCGCGATCGTGTTGTCGCCCTTCTTCAGCAGGCGCGCGATGTCGACGATCGTGATGTCCTCCCACCGGTCGCAGTGCGCGACCTGCTCGCCATTCACGAAGACGGTGGCGACGTTGTCACACGAGAACACCAGCGTCGCCTCGGCGATGTCGGCATCGAGCTTCAGCTCGCGGCGGAACCAGAGCTCCTGGGTGTCGAGCTCGGCCTTGCTCCAGATCCGGATCGCGGGACCGGCGCTGTCGGCGAACGGCAGCGGCGCCGCATTTCGGGCGACGGGATCCTGGGCGGCGAGCAGGCCGCCGAGGAGCGTGAGCGTGAGCGCGCGGAATGCCATGAACACCATTCTAGTGGCCGCGCCGGCCCGACTCTTCGATCCGTAAATACTTCGTAGCGTATGATGGGCCTCGATGGCCCGCCTTCCTCGGGAGGCGGCGTTCCCAGGCCTCACCACGAGAAGGAGATGACATGACTCGTCGCTCGATGCTCCCGGCATTCACGCTCACTGCGGTCGCTTCCATCGCTCTGTTGCCCGCGCAGATGGAGGCGATCGGCAGCGACTTCCACAACGTGCGCGGGGTGGACTTCATCCCCACGTATCGAAACATCGCCTCGCTGCTGCAGATCACCAATCCGCCCTACGTCTTCCACGACGTCGCGTCGCCGGCGGCGGCTTGGCGGGCCTACAACCTGAATCACAATTCCCAGGAGTGGATCGACATACGCGACCAGCTGAGACGCATTCATGACGTCGGCCTCAACACCGTCCGGGTCTGGCTGTCCTTCCACTACTACTCGTTCCAACCGACGGACATGGTCAACAAGTTCCTCGACTTCCTGCAGTTGTGCCAGAACGAGAACCTGCACGTCATCCCGATCCTCTGGGACAACGACTTCCACGAACCCGACACCGACTCACTGCCGGGTGGCCTGAACGGCGGCTACCTTCCGTATCACAACTACGCCAATTGGATCAGGTCACCTGGCCAGCAGTTCATACAAGACCGGGGTGGCCACCTGATCGACGACGGGCCGGAGACCGACTTCATCGTGTCGGTCGTGAGTGCCGCTCATCCGTTCACGACGGGCGGTGCGTTCCGGACACTGATCCTGTGGGACGTCATGAACGAGCCGGTATTCAGTCTGGGCTCGGATCAGCAGTATACGTGGATCACCGAAACCCTGAGTATCGTGAAGAGCGTCGATCCCGGCGCCAAGACTGCGGTCACACCCCCGGTCTGGCAATACGCCGATCCTCGCCACCGCAGCCTGGCGCGAAACCCGAATCTCGACGTCCTGGCTTTCAACTTCTACGGCAACGGGCCGCGGGACATCGAGGGCAAGTGTGACAATGCGCTCCACCTGCTCTCGCACCCGACTCCGATCGCGAAGCCGATCGTCGTGATGGAGGCGGGCCTCGTGGGCTGGGGGCAGACGTACCCGGAGGCGATCAATCTGGCCGAGAACGTGCCGGCCGCGTGCGCCGGCACCACGGGTGTCGATGGGGTGGGATTCTGTCTGTTCTCGGCAAACGTCGGGAAGTACCTCGAGCCCGACATCAACGCGAGCGGCCAGCGGGTGAACGTCAATTTCATCGCGTGGCAATGGGGTGACGGACTCTTCTACGGGCCCGAGTTCGATCTGCCGTCGTCCACGCACCTCAAGAAGATCTTCGTCCGAGACTATGGTCCCGGGGGCAGCACGTCGGTGCAGCCGACGATCGCCGAGCTGGCGCGCTTGTATCAGTCCCAGACCGGTTCGGTACTGGTGCATCAATACGAGTACGCGTCGATGCCCGCGACGAATATCGGATACCAGCAGCCCTACTATCTACCGGATGGCACGAATCGCGACGCCTGTACGACGCTGATCGCGAACGCCGCGAACCTGGCGCCTTCGTGCGGCTTGTCGAATCCGAGCGGGGCGGTCGTGGGCCGTGAGCTGATCGCTGCTCTGAACATGGCGACCTGGTCTGCCTCTGCCGACCTCACCTATCACCTGTCCGAGCAGAACGGCTACCTCTTCGGGTCTTTCGATGACACGGCAGCAGCCCTCGACAGCATGGGCAACGACTACGCCACCCTGTCGTTCCACATCCACAACGGCACGCCGAACTGGTGGATCTCGCAGGCCAGCACCTACCAGGCACTCTATTCCGCGGTGAACTCGTTCTGGACCGTCGGGGGATACAACACCTGGTATTGACCGGCGCTTCTGGCCGGCGCGGAAGCCCGGTCAGAAGGATCCGATTACGAGCCGAAGGCCGTTCGACGCGCTGAGGTTGGGAGTCGGCCCGATCTCGAGCTGGATCACCTGGTGGTAGAGGTTCAGTCCGGAGAGTGTCGCATTGTTCGGGAGCGCGAAAGAGCACGACGTCGAGCCGCCGCCGCCCACCGACAGGAGCGAAACGGCGTCGGGGCTCGCCAGCAGGAGGCAGCCGGTTGCCGAGAAAGGCACGTACTGGCTCAGCGGAGTCCCGGGCCCCGACGCGCCGAGCAGGGAGGCGGCGAGCGCATTCGTCGCCATCCCCGACGCGTCGGATCCGAAGCTGCCACCAACCCAGGGCCGTCCGCGCGCGATGAGCTCGAGAGGGCCTGCGGTGCCCGAACAGCCCGGGCCGTTCACTGCGACCGCGGCGGGGCATTGCGCGCGCAGGAAGGCCAGGCCCCCGGCCGCGATCGCGCTCGCGTCGTTGGGTGGGCCGGCGATGGTGAACAGCCCGCCCGCTACCGCGGCGCCGTCGTCGAGGAACTCGATGTCGAACACCGGGCCGAAGGTGCCCCATTGGCAGGCGGACCAGGAGTTTCCGTCCCAGCGCGCGATGTTCTTGGCGGTCGTTCCACCCAGGGCTCCGAAGTCGCCGACGGCGACGAGGTCACCATCGGGAAGGGTGCACAGCGAGTAGATGTCGACGTAGGCGCCGCCGAGCGAGCCGAGCGCCGACCAGGTCGAACCGTCCCATCGCGCGATGGATCGCGCGCTGGTGCCACCCGCGGTCCAGAACCCGCCGCCGACGACGAGTTCTCCGGATGCGAGCGGCAACATGCAGTTCACGCTGCCGGAGACTCCGGCTGCGAACGGGTGCCAGGCGAGACCGTCCCACCTCGCGATGTTGTTCACCGGAGTGGATCCCGCGTTCGGGAAGGTCCCCCCGGCCGCGACGTCACCGTTGGCGAGCCTGGCGAGGCTCGCGACCGTGGCGGTCTGACCACCCAGGCCCGACCCCACGGCGCTCCAGGACGCGCCGTTCCACACGGCAATGTTGTGGGCAGTGATGCCACCCGCGTCCTGGAATCGACCACCGGCGTAGAGCTCTCCGGCGCTGCCGGCGAGGAGGCAGTACACCAGCGAGAACCCGCCGGTGTTCCCGATGCCGCTGCCGAGCGCGTGCCAGCTCCTGCCGTCCCACCGCGCCACGTTCCTGGCGTTCACTCCGCCGGCGCTGGTGAACTCTCCGGCGACGACGAGATCGCCGTTCGGCATCTCGGCGACGGCATTGACGGGCCCATCGGTGCCCGCGCCGAGTGGTGCCCAGGCCACGCCGTCCCACGAAGCGACATGCGACGCGTCGATGTTGCCGATGGTCTCGAAGAACCCACCTGCCAGGATCCCGCCGGACGCGAGCCTGGTGATCGCCGTGACGTGGGCGTTCGTGCCACCGCCCAACGATGTCCACGAGGTGCCGTTCCAGGTCGCGACGTTGAGCGCCGGCGTCCCGCCGGCGGCGAGGAAGTCGCCAGCCACCAGGATGCGACCGTTCGGCAGGGAGCAGAGGGAGTAGACGAAGTTCGATCCGATGCCGCTGCCGAGCGCGTGCCACGCCAGTCCGTCCCATCGCGCAACGCAGTTGGACGGCGCGGTGAAGTCACCGCCGACGATGAGCTCGCCGGACGAGTCGACGGTGGCGGCGTGCACCGATCCGTTCGTTCCCTGCCCCACGGCGTACCACGACGTCCCATCCCAGCGAGCCAGACCACCCGCGTTGATTCCCCCGGCGGTCACGAACCAGCCGCCGGCGACGAGATCTCCCGTCGGGAGCTCGGCGAGCGTTCGCGTGATTCCGAGCGCGGCGCCTTGTCCCAGCATGCCCGATCCCATCGCCTGCCAGGTGGCGCCGTTCCACCGTGCGATGCTGTTGGCCGGCACCCCGCCCGCGGACTGGAAGTAGCCACCGGCTATGACGTCGCCATTGGGGAGCCGCTTCAGGGCGTAGGCCGCGCCGTTGAGACCCGCGCCGAGTGCGTGCCATGCCGCGCCGTCCCATCGCGCGATGCCGGGGCTCGCGACGCCGCCGGCGCGGGCGAAGTCGCCGCCGACCAGGAGGCCGCCGTTGGGCAGGGGTTCGAGCGCGAACACGCGGCCGTCGAGGCCAGCGCCGAGTGGATGCCAGGTCGTACCATCCCAGCGGGCGACGTTGCTGGCCGGGACTCCGTCGGCCGCGAGGAAATCGCCCCCGGCGACGAGGTCGCCGCTCGCGAGCACCGCGAGGGCCAGGACCTGGGTGAATCCGCCGCCGCTCATGCCGCGGCCGAGGCTCGACCACGAGCGAGTCGCCGGATCGAAGGTGGCGATTCCGAATGCGCCGACGGGCCCTGCCCCGAGGAACGGGCCGCCGAGGGCGACGACCGGCGTCGCCGGGCCCGCCCCGTCAGGGTCCCAGATCGCGGTGGCCCGGACCCACTTGTCCGTTCCACGCAGCGGAGACCCCGTGACCCACTCCGTTCCGCATTGCGCGGGGAGGCACGCCGCGAACCATGTCGCGAGCAACGGGAAGAGCATCCCGTGCCGACGCCAGGAGGGGATCATCGCTCAGGAAGCCATCCTAGCGGTTGAGGGTCGGTGTGCCGGTCGGGGCGGCCGATCGCCTGTAGGACAGCAGATGGGCAATCTTAGCGCGGGGCGGGTCGCGCGTCCGCCTTCGGCAGCCTGCACCCGCAATTCGAGCTGGCCGGCGGGCCGTCCCGGCGCCGCCGTGGCTCACGGGGGGTGCAACAGGCGCGGGTCACGGCCGTCCCTCCGCGGCACCGAGCCTCGACAGGTATTCGCGCACCCGTGCTCGGGTCTCCTCGCGCCGCCACACGTCGCGCACCTGCGCATCGTGCGTCGCGCGCCGCGGATCGGCCATCGCCGGGCCGCGCAGCTGCTGGCGCTGCAGATCGAACGCCGGGCCGGCGTTGTGGCCGAGCTGCTCGGCGAGCGCCACCGCGCGGTCGATCAGCTCCGCGGGCTCGGCGAGCTGCTGCACCAGGCCGCGCCGCAGCGCCTCGTCGGTGGCGAACGTCGCGCCGAGCGCGACGAGCTCCGGCAGGTGTTCGGGTGACACCGCGGCGCGCGTGATCTCGAGTGCGATCCACGGGAACGGCACCCCGGCGGCGATCTCGGGCACGCCGATGCGGCCCCTGCCCTGCGCCATGACGCGCAGGTCGCAGGCCGCGGCGATCACCATGCCGCCGGCGAGCGCGTGGCCGTTGATCGCGGCGACGATCGGCTTCGGACAGCAGTAGATCGCGTCGAACAGGCGATCGAGCGCGTCGAGCAGGCGGTCGGCGTAGGCGCCGTCCTCCGCGACGTAGCGCTTGAGATCGACCCCGGCGGAGAACGCGCTGCCGCCACCGGTCAGCACGATCGCCCGCGAGCCGCTCTGGTTGCCGGCGGCCTCGACCGCGCCGGCGAGGGTCGCGGCGAGCTCGACGTCGAGCGCGTTCACCTTGCCGTGGGTGAACTGCACGACGTGCACGGCTCCCCGATGGTGCGCTTCGATCATCGGGGCAGTCTAACTGAGTGCGAACGGGGCGGTTGGGGGCGTGGCGAATTGCCGCGGACAGCACCCTTACGTCGGCGGGACAGATCCGGTCCAAAGCCGCGTCACCAGATACCTCTCGAGGAAGACCCCGATGAAGCGACCTGTCCTGCTCACCGCGCTGGCCCTCGCCGGCACGGTCTCGGCCCAACGCGGGCCCCTGCCCGGAATCCCCATCGTCACGGCTGTCGATCACCCGGCGCTGGCGGCGCAACCACTGATGCAGCCCGCCGGCAAATCGCCGCGGCTCGCATCGCCCACCCACCGCAGCAGGACGCTGCCCGCCCCCGACGGCAAGACCGACACGAAGGGCGGTCCCGAGCCGGCCAGCCCGAAGGCACCCGTGGCGAAGCGCAAGCCGCCGGCGGTCGATCCCGACACCGTCGGCACCAAGGCGTCGGGCCGCGAGCTCAGCAAGCTGGTCGCGAAGGTCACCGACCTCGACTGGGGCAGCAAGCTGTTCGATCTCGAGGCGCGTTCGGCCGCGACCGGCAAGCCGATCCTGTGGCTGCAGTCGCTGGGTGACATCGATGGGCGTGCTTGAAGCGCGCTCCAGAGCCTGCGGGGCGTGACCCTGCCACAACAAGAAGTCCTGGATCTGCTCGCCGACGAATTCGTGCTCGGCAATCACAACATCGAACGTGAGGACCACGTCGGTCTGTCGCACGGCTACAAGTGCACCGACAGCGCGGTCGGCACGACCAACGGCGCGGGTGGACGCAACGTCCAGATCTGCGTGCTCGCGGCCGACGGCACCGTGCTCCACGTGCTGCCGGGTTTCTGGCACGCCGAGGACCTCGTCGACGAGCTCGAGTTCGCGCTGACGTTGCATCAGCTCTACCTCGATCCGAACCGCAGCCGCGAAGGCAAGGAACAGATGTTCGCGGCGATGCATCGCGCGCGCCTGCGGCACCTGAGCGACGCGACCCGGGCCCGCAGCCGCTGGCAGGGTTTCGACGTCTGGGCCGAGGTCCAGCGCAGCCGCAACGAAGATCGCGACACGATCGAGTTCGACGCCGACGGCAACCCGATGCTCGACGAGTTCGGTCAGATCGCGATCAAGCCGATCTGCGATCTCGTGCACGAGCGCATGGCCGAGCGGCCGTTCGTGGCGCTCGACGACTTCGACATGGAGGAGTTCGTCGACTACGGCCGGCCGTTCTACGACAACAACCAGGGCATCGACCGCGGCCGAGATTTCCGCAAGGCGCAGCTCGCGAACAAGCGGCGCGCCAAGGAGAAGGCCGAGGAGCGCGAGGCCGAAGCCGATGCGGCCGAAAAGGCCCAGAAGGCGATGGCGCGCGCCTGGAAGCACCGTCGCAGCCGCTGACGTCAGGAACCAACCGAGACCCGGTCAGGCAACAGGCACCCTGTTTCAGACCCCGTCGATGTCGGCCGCGTCGCCCGCCGGGCGGCGCGGCCGCATTTCGTTCCGGACACCGATCCACGTGCCCACGCCGAGCAGCGCGACCCAGCCGAGCAGCGCGATGCCGCCGATCGCGAGTCCGGCGACGAAGCCCTGCGCGCGGAAACGGAACTCGAGCACGCCGGCTTCGGCGGGCAGCTTGACGACGCGCTGGAACAGGTTGCCGCGCGCGATCTCGATGGGCGCGCCGTTCCACGTCGCCGACTGACCCGGGAAGCACGTGTCGGCGATCACGAGGTAGCCCGGGCTGCCGGCGGCGACCTCGAGGGTGACGCGTTTGGTGTCCTCGAACGTGAAGCGGATCGTGCGGTCGGCCGGTCCATCGCCCGGCGCGAGTCCGCCGAGCCGCTCGGCGTCGGCGCTGCCGACGAACACGCCGGCGCGCGGGTCGAGATCGGGGCTCGCGAGCCGCGTGACGAGCTGCTGCTCGTCGTCGACGACGGTGAGCAGCGGCACGAGCCAGGCCCGCGGCAGCACGTTCGGCCGTTCATAGACGAAGTAGTCCGCGCCGCCGATCGCGGTCGGACCGACGCGCTCGCCGGCATGACTCATCGGCCGCGTCGCCAGCACGTAGCGCAGGCCCATGAGGTCCCAGTACGGCCGTTCGAGCCGCTCGTCGTCGGGCACCGCGTCGCAGACGAAACCGCGCAGGATGAAGTCGTCGCCGTAGAGCCGGCGCAGCGGCAGGTCGCTCTTGTTGTCGACGAAGGTGTAGTAGTTGAGGTCGCGGATGTGCGCGGCGGCGAGCGTGCCCCCCGGCAGGTTGTAGGGTCCGCCGATGCCGCGGCCGACGAGCATGCCGCCGTCGCCCTTCCTGGCGTCGCGCTCGGCGGCGAGGAACGTGTGCACCGCGGTGTCGCCGTCGTGCTCGCAGGCCTGGCCGCGGTTGAGCGCGAAGCTGAACATCGCGAGCTCGAGCCCGGCGAGTCCGAACATCACGGCGGTCGGCCAGCCGCGCAGACCGCCCTCGCGACGCAGGAACGAGAACGCCACGAGCAGCCCGGCGCCGAGCAGCAGCCCGAACGCGCCGCGGCGCAGGTTGGCGTCGAAACGTTGCCGCGCCAACGAGATCGCGTCGGACTTGCTGCCGGGACGGGTGCGGTCGTTCGGCGAGAACTTGTAGGCCAGCGCGGCGGCCGGCGTCACCTGCGCGGGTTTGGCGTGGTACTCGGCCGCGAGCACGTCGCGATAGCGCTCGCTGATCTCGACCAGCCACGGATCGTCGGGCGCGGTCTTCGCGGGCTCGGCGCTCGACGACAGCGCGAACATCGCGATCGCGCCGACGGCGAGCGCGAGCGCGAGCGCGCGCATCGACCACGGCCGGAGCCGTCGGCGCAGCCCGTCGAAGCCGACGGCCGCGAGCATCGCGAGCAGCGCGCACGCCGGTCCGGCGAAGCGGTACGGCGGCACCGCCTTGATGCCGGGGAGGTGGTAGGCGTAGCGCGCGCCGAACGCGCCGGTCGCGAGCAGCCAGACGGCGGCGAGCGCGAGCGCCGGGAACCAACGCCAGCGCGGCCCGCGGATCGCGAGTGCGAGCACGGCGAGCGCCAGCGGCAGCACGCCGGGGAACAGCGCGTACTCGGTGAAGTTGTAGTTCGGCGCGAGCACTTCGCCGGTGTTCCAGTGCCGCAGGTCCGACCACAGGTACGGCAGCGGCGAGGCGGTCTGCGGCAGCGCGGCGTCGTTCGGGTGCGAGAACGCCTCGGGCATCACGTAGCCGAGCAGCCCGAACGGCGCGAACGCGTGGCGGGTGGCGCGGTCGAACGCCTCGTCGATCGGGCGGTTGCTGAGCGGGTAGAAGTACAGCATCTGCAGCAGCTGCGGCATCGCGAGCAGCATGCCGAGCAGTCCTGCACCGCCGAGCCAGAGCAGTAGCCGCAATGCCGCACCCTTGCCGTCGCGCATCTCGCGTGTGATGAACACCAGTCCGAACGCGCCCGCGAGCAGCGTGACCGGGATACCGTACTGCGGGAAACCCGACAGCCACGTGAAGGCGGTCGCGGCGGCGAGGCCGGCGGCCGGCAGCGCGCGCGCCCAGCCGCTGCGCTCGACGAGCGCGACGATCGCCCAGAGCATGCCCGGCAGCATCGCGAGCGGCTCCATGCGCATGTACCAGTGGCCGTTCGCGGTCATCGTGCCCGACCACGCGAACGCGACCGCACCGAACGCCGCGGCCGCGGTGCCGAGCCGCATCGCGCGCAGGAACCCGAACATCAGCATGCCGGCGAGCGCGAACATCGCGTAGGTCAGGTAGAGCAGCCCGTCGGCGGGATCCGCGAACAGCAGCGCCGGCAGGTGCAGCGGGTTCATGAAGCCGGTGTGCCCGTGGGCGAGCAGCGGCGCGCCGCAGCGCACGTAGGGATCCCAGTGCGGCAGCTGTCCGGCCGCGAATGCCTCGCGCGCGAGCTGCAGCTCGATCGCGAACCAGATCGGCGCCTCGGTCGCGTCGTAGTTCGCCGTGCTGCGGATCTCCGCGAGCTGCTCCGGCGTCAGCGTCTGCGCGATCGGCGGGAACTCGGCGACGTCGTAGGGCAGATAGCGGTCGCCGGTGAACAGCGACTCACCTAGCAGCGCCGCGGGCAGCAGCATGAGCAGCAGGAGGACGAGGAGGTCGCGGCTCCTCCTCGGGGCGGCGGGCGGCGCGTCGGTCACGCGCGCGAGGCTACGGGGTGGCGCCGGCCCCGTCGATGGGGACGGGCCGGTGTGTCCGCGTCCGCCGCGGCGTCGCGTCCATGGCTTCGATCCGTTGCCCGACTCGATCGCGCTTGCCGCGAAAGCCGGCTGCTCGGTCACATCGAGCAGTCCGAGTACCTGCCAGACTCGTTGGCCGGCGAGACCGGGCAGGTCCCCGATTCGGAGCGCTATCTGGGCCAGCACCGGACGACGGGCTTCGGGTTCTACCCGCACAACCTGCTGCCGGTGGACGGTGACTTGACCTACGGCGACACGTCGATGAGCCTCGACTACCTCCGCAATGGCTTCCCCGACTGGCGAGTCGTGGGCTTCGACGACCGCTACGTCGATCCCTGCCAGCAGATCGTCTACCTCGTGCCGGCATGACGGTCGGCCGGGACCGTCCCCGGCTCGGCGGTCACGATTCGTGGTTCAACCACGCGCGCAACCCATATATCCAAGTGACTTGCGAGATGTGACCGCGACGGGGCCGCGCCCTACTGGATCGTGAACTCGAGCCGGTTGCTGGCCGAGATCTGGCCGAAACACGGCCCGCCCGCGAACGTGAACCCCTGCACCGCCAGCGTCACGCCGACGTAGGAGATGTCGGGTGGGATCGTCACCGACAGCGGGTTCGCGACGACGCTGCTGCCGCTGACTGCGAGCGTGCAGCTCGGGCACGGAGCGATCGGCGTCGGCGTCATCGGCACGCCGAACACGAAGCCGCTGATCGGGTGGTTGCCGCTGACCGTGAAGTCGACCGTCTGGCCGAGGATCGGCGGTCCCGACGGCGTGACCGTCACGTTCCCGCAGCCAGCCGCGGTGCTGGCGTAGCCGCCGTTCGGGACGTAGCCGTCGTAGGCGATCACCTCGATCTCGTACGCGGTCGGCAGCCGGAGATCCTGCACCATCGCGTAGCCGTACTCGAGGGCACCGCTGCTGGCATACCGCGAAGCGATGCGCGGCGCGTACTCGAGGTTGGTCGAGCTGCCGGGCCAGACCGCGGGCTCCTGGATCGTGATCGTGTTCGCGCTGCGGTCGACTCCGAACAGACTGATGCGGGTGTCGGAGTCGATCCCGGTGCCGCCGTAGAGCTCCTGATATCCGACCGCGAAGCGCACGCCGTCGCAGTCGACGGTCGGCAGTGCCTGCGGCCACGCCAGGCGGATCGGATCGTTCTCGAGCGCGGTGAGGTTCGCGTGTGCGAGCGCGATGCCCGTGCCGTCGAACAGCGACCCGAGGATGTCGTCGTAGAGCGGATCCCGGCGGTGGTAGACGAACAGGAACTGGCGATCCACGGCGTCGTTGGCGGGTGTCGAGGTGCTGACCTGCGGCGTGATGTCGTTGACCGCCGATTGGTTGATCGGGAAGTTCGTCGCGCCGCCCACCATGTGCAGCTGACCGTCCCACGACACCAGCGCGCCGTGGATGTCCTCGTCCGTGCTGCTGTAGGTCCGCTGGTAGGTGATGGCCGCGAACTGCGCCCACGCCGGTTCCGGGCCGACCGAGTTCGAGATCGCCGGGTTGCTCTCGTAGGCGATCGAGCCGTCGACGATCGTCGGCGCGGCGCTGCGCAGCGTGCCATCGCTCGCGACCTGCTTCAGGTGGATGTCGTGGTCGGTGGAGGTCCACTGCCGTTCCCAGACGACCGTGAACCAGGTCGGTCCGATCGGATGCGGGTCACCGGCGACGTCGGGCCGGAACTTGTCGCCACCGAAGTGCCCGGCGACGCCGCTGCGCGCGATGTCGAACTGGCCGGTGACGATCTGGCTGAGGTTGTCGATGATGCGGCCGGCGATCCAGTACGGCGCCGGCGCGTTGGTGCTGACTTGCGCGACGACCAGGAACCGACCGTCGCGTCGCATGTTCGCGATGCGCGGCCGCTGCCAGACGTCGAACGAGGAGTCGACCGCGGTCAGCGGGCCGATCAGATTCATGTCGGCGTCGAGCCGCTGCAGATAGACGTCGACGTCGTCGGCCGAGAAGTGCCGCTCGAGCACGGCCGCCCAGCTCGCCGAGGACTCGTCCCACACGATGTCCGCGTTGGACACCCGAGCGGTGTTGGCATAGACGATGTTGCCGTTGACCAGCGGGTCGACGACGAGCGGGAGCGCGGCGCGTTCGACGAAGTCCGCCGGTACCCGGATCGTGATCTCGCCGTTCTCGAGACGCGTCGGTGCCGCGACGCGGCGGCCGGTCGCGTCGATCGCGACCGCGCCCGAGTAGCGCACGTCGCCGTAGCGGCCGCGGAACAGCAGTCCGCCGTCCGTGGTCGCCGCACCCGCGAGCGCCGTGTGCGTCGCGATCGCGAGCCGGAGCTCGCCGCGTGCGGGCAACGAGTCGAAGCGGAAGCTCTGCTCGACGCCGTCCGCGCGCAGCTCGATGCGCTCGACCAGGCCACCGCGCGCGTATTCGATGCTCTCGTGCCGCCGCGTCGGTCGAGCCGGCCCGACCGGGACGTTGCTGCCACCGACGTCACACGCGGCGAGTTCGAACGCGATCGGTTCGGCCGGGAGATCGTCCGCCGGTGGCCGCGCCACGAACGTCCAGGCGGAATCGGCGAAGCGCACCTTGTAGTCCGCCGCCGCGGCGTGGAGCGCGCCCCCGGGTGTCGGCACGTCGAACACGATCTCGCGCCACGCGCCGATCGCCTTCGCGACGGTGCCCGGTCCGCCGTTGGCGACCTCGCGGTCGTCCGGTTTCGGGGATGCCGGTGCGACGCCGAGTTCGGGTCGTCGGATCTCGCCGTTCGCGGTCACCTTCGGCGCGAATCGGACCGCGGTCTTGAGGTCGGGGCCGACCGCGGGTGGGCGCGGCGCCGGCTTCGATGCGATCGGCGCTTG
>JAGQRB010000890.1 GCA_020425925.1 Planctomycetota bacterium | reverse complement strand
TATCGCCTCGACCCCGCCGGCCGCGCGTCCCGGCTGCTGGAGCGCGACACGCAGTGGCTCTTGCTGGTGGTCGACGGCTCGCGGGTCTATGCCGGCGAGATCGATCCGAACCAGACGCCGGAGCGACTCGAGCTCGCGACCCGGGAGCCGCCGCGGTTGCGCGTGCGCGTCCTCGACGAGCGCGGTCGACCGGTGGCGGGTGCCGGGCTGAAGGCCAGCAGCTTCGGCTGCGAGGGCGGGACGTCGCCGTTCGAGACGCAGCTCGCGCTGCTCACCAGCCGGCTCTACATCCGGTCGTTGGAGCGTGCGACGACCGATGCCGAGGGCTGGCTCGAACTGCCGATGTTCGCCGAACACCTCGTGCAGTTCGAAGTCTACGCCCGGAAGGGTGAAGCGAGATCGGAGGACTGGCCGCTGCGCTACGGCGAGCAGCCGTTCGAGGTCCGACTGAATTCGAAGTGAGGACTAGTTGCCGGCGGCGGCGTCCGCTTTCGCTCGCTCGATCTTCTTGCCCAAGAGGTCCCACATGCCCTCCCGCCGCGCCGTCGCCTCGGCCCAGTCGAGTTGCACGAGTGCTTCTTCGCAACGATGCGCGTACACGAGTGCGATGCCATATGTGGTCCGCCATTCGCAGGTTCGCGCGGTCCCTTGCGGCCACTCTCGGTTCGCGAGTTCGATCACGTCGGCGAGTTCGCGAACGGCAGCCTCCCCGTCGCCGAGCTGGAGCAGCGCGAAGCCGAGGTTGTTTCGCGCTGCGAGCACGCGCCAGTGAAGCGGTCTGAACTCCTCTCGCTCGAGCCGAACCAGCTCACGGTAGGAGTCTGCGGCAGCCGACCAATCCCCCAGTCGCCCCTCGACCGCAGCCAGGTTGTTCATCGCCGTGAGCGTGTCCTGGTGCCGGGTTCCGAGTCGATGGCGGCGTTGTTCGACGACGGCACGGAACACGGATTCTGCGGCCGGGAAGTCGTTCTGGTGGAAGAGAGATGCTCCCAGCGCGTTGAGAGCCGACAGGGTTTCGGGGTCGTCGACGCCGAGTCCCGCCTGCCGGATCCGCCAGACCTCTCGTAGTGCCGGTTCCGCCTCGGCGGCCTTGCCGGAGGCAGTCTGGACTACCGCCAGGCTCTGCATCGTCGTGAGCGTGACCCGATGCGAGGCACCGAGCTCGCGCAGTTCCTCGTCGAGCAGGCCGCGGTACGCGTGCTCCGCCTCCGCAAGCCGACCTTGCTCCTCCAACACCAGGGCGAGTTCATGACGCTCCGCGAGTCGTTCCGCGATTGTCGCATGGGCCGCGCCAGCATTGGCCTCGAGGTAGTTCGCGCGGGCCAGCTCGTAGGCTCCGAGATCGGACTGACAGCTCGCCAACGCTCTTCGCGCCTCGGACAACACCGCGGGTTCGGCACCGTGCTCATCGAGCAGGGCGATGCCGCGCTCGAGCCAGGTCACTGCCAGTCGTGGGCGGCCGAGGCCGTGGAAGATCCGCCCGAGCGTCGTGCCAGTCTCGCCGGCGAGCCTGGGGCGATCCGGGAACCGCACGTCGAAGTCCCGCGCGACCCGATCCACCACGGTCGCGAGCAGGACGGAGGGGCCGCCGAACTCCGGATCGACGGAGGTCAGCATCTCGGTCCAGAACAGGTTGAGGTCACGATTGTGAGCGGCTTCGCTCCGCGCCACCCGCGCGGCGTGGGAGATCCCGACGAGGACGACGAGCAGCGCCGCCATCAGTATCGAGAGGGCTGCCACCTGTACGAAATACCGGCGCAGCAACTTGCGCGCTCGATACCGCCAGGTGCGCGGACCGGCGCGGAGTGGTTCGTGACGAGCCACACGGTCGAGGTCCTCGGCCAATTCCAGCGGAGTCTGGTAGCGTTGTTCGCGATCGATGGCGAGTGACCGCCGCAGCACCCAGTCGTAGTCGGAGCGGAGCGTCCGCTCGAGACCTCTGATCGTCGACGAGCGCTCCTCGGCGATCCGCGCTGCCAACGGCAGATGGGCACGCAGCCGAGCACTCGCAGGGGCCGGCGCCTGGTCGGCCTCTGAAGTGATACCGAGCGGAAAGTCACGAGACCCTGCATCGAAAGCGATCTCACCCAGGAGCAGCTCCGCCAGGACGACTCCGAGGGAAAACACATCGGTTCGCGCATCGACGTCGACGTCGCCGGGGCCGAAGCCCGCCTGCTCCGGACTCATGTAGCCGCGAGTTCCGGGTAGGCGACGGGAGCCGCGCCCGGACCCTGCTGCCGCCGGATCGCGAGACTCGTCGAAGGAAATGCCGAAGTCGATGATCTTCGGGATCGGGACTCCGTCCTCGATGGCGATGAGAATGTTCGATGGCTTGAGATCGCGGTGCAGCACCTGCTTGAGGTGCGCGTGTTGCACACCCCTGCAGACCTGAACGAAGAGGCGGCAGCGCGCTACGATCGACAATCGATTCTGGTCGCAGTAGTCCAGGAGGTTCGGACCGGTGACGTATTCCATCGCCAGGAATGGTTCGGCTTCGTCCGTTTCGCCGGCCTCGTAGACGCGCGCGATGTTGCCGTGATTCATGCGTGCGAGCGTCTGTCGCTCGCGTACGAACCAGTCCCTGTAGGTCGCGGTGGGAGCTCTCATCAGCTTGAATGCGACCTCGCGTTGAATAGGGCCCGTCTGCCGGGCGAGGTAGACCGATCCCATCCCGCCCTCGCCCAGCAGGCCGACGAGCTCGTACGGTCCGATCTGCCGCGGCAGAAGGTCGATCGTTGCACGCAGCTCGCGGATCGCCGCGAGCTGTGCCATCGTCTCCGTACCGGTGTAGACGTCGAACAAGGAACGCAACTCACGTCCTTGCTCTTCGTCGCAGTGTTCTCTGAAGAACTGCTCACGGTCGCCGGGCGCGAGCACTTTGGCGCGGTCGAAGAGCTCGTCGAGCGCTGCGTT
>JAGQRB010000889.1 GCA_020425925.1 Planctomycetota bacterium | reverse complement strand
GTGCAGCTTCGAGGCCGCCAGGCTGGCGTAGCCTGGCGCCGCCTCGATGCCGAGCACGAACGTATCCGGCTTCTTCGCGACCGCCGCGAGCACGAACGCGCCCTTGCCCGGGCCGATCTCGATCTCGACCGACATGCCGGCGGGGGCGAGCTCGGCGAGGCTCGGCGGGTTGTCGCCGCCGAGCACGAGGCAGTTGCCCGGATCGTCGACGCCGCCCTGGATCCGGCCGCGGAACGACAGCTTGCCGCCGGCGTGCATGCGCGGGTTGTAGTCATGGCTGGCGTCGGGCGCGGACATCGGGCGGGGGAGCATAGCGAGGGCGGGCGCCGGCTCCAGTCCGGGGTGGTGCTGACGCCGGGGCGTCGCTGTGGTTCGATGGCCGCATGCGAAGTGCCGCGCTCGTCTTCACACTGTCCTGGCTCGCGGTTGCCGGTGTTGCCCAGGAGGTCGCGCCGCCCGCACCGATCGCGCCGATCGTGGTGCAGGTGCGGACCAAGGTCGCGGGGGAGAAGGCGCCGCGGGTGGATCGCGACGGGAAGGAATGTCCCGGGGTGATGTGGCGCGGCCGCGAGCTCGAGTGGCGCATCGGCGACGGCGCGCCGCTGCGCACGCCGAAGGCGCTCGCGCGCGCCCTCGCCGTGAAGGCCAAGGACCCGGCGACGCGGCTGCCGGACCCGCGCGCTCCCGGTGAGCAGATCCTGCCGCCGGTCGAGGTCGACCTCGGCGACGACGTGCGCTGGGCGGAGGTGTTGGCGATCTGGGACGCGGTCCACGGCGCCGGGTTCGACGCGTTCCGGTTCGCGGGTTTGAAGGCACCCGCGTCCATCGCCGTCGAGGCGCAGGCGGTCGACGATCCGGTCGTCGGCGGCGGTGCGCTCGTCGTCCCGAAGTGCGAGTTCCACAGGTCCCTCCCTTTCCCATGGCAGCTGGGGCAGCCGACGTTCGATGTGTTCGAGGATGGACACATCGTTTGTCGGACCTTCAGCGGGGAGCCGGATGTCTTCGACGATCTGCGCCGTTCGCTCGCGCACCTTCGCGGGATCCTCAAGAAGAAGACCGGAGTGCCGAGCAGTCTCCCGCTCATCGTGCGGGCCGACAAGTGGGCACGCTGGTCGGATGTCCGTCAACTGATCGAGGTCGCGGCCGCACCCGAGTTCGGCAACCGGACGTTCTGGCTCGCGGTCACTGAACTCGAGTACGAGGGCTCCCGTTGACCGCTCCATGCTGCGCACCGCCCTCGCTGCCTGGTTCCTGCTGGCCACTCTCGCCGCGCAACGCGCGCCGTGCACCGGCACGTTCACCGATCCGACCGGTGCGCCGCTCGCGGCCGCGACCGTCACGTTCGTGCAGGAGATCTCGCAGACCCTCGGACTCGAGGGCGACCGCGTCGCGGTCGAGACGAACGAGCGCGGCGAGTTCACCGCCGAGCTGCTGCGCGGCAGCCCGTACGCGGTCTGGGCGATCGGGCCCGCCGACGAACATGGCGCGCGCTGGCTCACCGGGCTGAGTCTCGACGGCGCCGGCGGCAAGCGGCTCGCGCTGACCGCCGAGCGACGCGCGGCGCCGGGCCGCGTCGTGCTGCAGGGCGTCAGCGTCTGGAAGGCGCACTGCCCGCCGGCGCTGCGTGTGCTCGTCGGCGGCTACTACGCGCTCGGCCACGACCTGCCGCTCGCTGGCGATGGTCCGGTCACGTTCGGACCGGTGCCGGACCGCGCGGCGGTGCTCGCGCTCGTCGACGACAAGCGCGCCGTGCGTTGTTACTCCGGCATGGTCGACGACGGCTCGGAGACGGCCAGTGAACCGACGGTCGCGTTCGATCCGCCGCACTCGATCGAGTGCGAGGTCAAGACCAGCGACGGCGAGCCGGTGGCCGACGTCGTGATCTCGGCGGTGGTGCACCGCCCGCAGTGGTGGGTGCCCGAACCCGGCCCGCTGCCCTGCGCGATCCGCGACCTGCCGACGCCGCTGGCCCGGACCGATGCCAACGGCCGCGCGACCGTGCAGGTGCGCTGGGCGGACGCCGTGATCCACCGCGGCGTGACGCTGATCGCGACCCATCCCGGGTCGGCTGCGTTTTTGTTTTGTTGCTACGGGGACCACCG
>JAGQRB010000888.1 GCA_020425925.1 Planctomycetota bacterium | reverse complement strand
GGATCCACGGCCGCGACAGGATCGCGAGCACGTCCGGAGCCTCGCGGCGCAGCGTGTCGTGCACGCGCAGCGCGTTGCTCACCAGACTGTCGCCGCCCTGATCGCTGGGCTGCTCGCAGAGCAGACCGACGAAATCCGGGATCGCATCGATCGAGCTGCTGTCGGTGTGGAAGCAGGTCTCGGAGTTCGTCATCGAGACCGGCACCGCTTCCTGGGTGTAGGACTTGCCGCGATCCTGCACCGGGTAGAGCCGTCCGTACTGCAGCATCGGCTCGCCGATCGCGCTGCCGATCGCGAAATAGAACGTGCGCTGCTGCGCCGGCGTCAGACCGAGCGCCGCGAGTCCGCGCAGCCGGCACAGGCCGTAGCCGTCGAGCAGGTCGTCGCACAGCCGTGCGCCGAATGCCGCGAGCTGCGGCAGCTCCGTCGGCTGCCACTCGAACTCGTCGGCCGTGAGCTCGGGCCGACGAGCCGTCAGCGCGAGGAACTCGTCGGCGACGGCGGCCGGGACATCGCGTCGCCAGCTGCCGCGCTCGGCGAGCGTGGAGGCAGTCCAGCGGCGGGTCGACGAAGCGGAGGGAGGGGGCGCGATGGAGGTCACGATTCGACTCCTGTTGCCTGCTTGGGATCTACTTCTGGAGCTGGAACGCCAGGTGCAGCGGCTTGTCGCGCAGCGGCTGGAACCAGGTCGGATCGAGCGCGAGGTGCTCGTCGGTGACGTGGAGCTCGGCGATCAGCGGCATGCGTTCGAAGCCGGCGTCCGCGAGCCCTGACATGTAGTCCTCGACCGTCTTGTGCACGCTGCGCACCGGCACGCTCTTGCCGTCGCGTCGCCAGATCTCGCCCTCGAATTGCACGTCGCGGCCCGAGTAGTAGCCGTGTTCGCGCGGATCGAAGTAGAACGGCGCGGTCTTCTGGCCGAGGAACGCGAGCGCCGGGTGGGGCACCGCGAAGACGAAGCGGCCGCCGGGTCGCAGCACCCTGAAGACCTCGCGCATCGTGTGCCGGGTCTCCTCGAGCGTCAGGTAGTTGAACAGGAAGACGGCGACGACGAGATCGAACGAATTGTCGCCGAAGTTGCGCAGACTGGTCGCGTCACCGGTGACGTACTCGATGCCGAGCCGTTCGCCGGCCTCGCGTTCCTGCGCCGAGCGGATCATCTCGCTCGAGATGTCGACGCCCAGGATCGTGCGCGCGCCGCGCTCCTTGAGGTTGCGGGCGAAGTAGCCTTCGCCGCAGCCGAGGTCGAGGACGTCGCAGTTCGTTGCCGGCTCGCACCACTGCAGCAGGAACGGGCGGGCCGTGTAGTCCGAGAGCAGGACCGGGCCGGAGCGACGCCAGTCGCCGCTGGCTTCGTCGTAGAGTTGTTTGGTGGAGACCATGTCGGACGAGAGGGGCGAGAAGAACATCAGGCGATGCGGGCTCGGCGTTGGCGGTCGACGTTGGCGGCGAGCTTGTTCCAGAACTCGCAGCGCAGATCGAGTGCCTTCTGCATGCCGCGCCGCAGTTCGCCGACGCCGTCGGGACGGGTGCTGGCGAGCTCCTTGGCGATCGTGAGCAGATCCTGCTGGTGCTGGTCGTCGACCAGGCAGTGCAGCTCGAAGAAGACGTAGTCGTCGCGCTTCAGCACGCCGATCCGGCGGATGCCGGCGAGCAGATGCTCGTAGACCGGTCGGACGATGTGCTCGGTGCCGAGGCCGAGCGCGCCGACGGCTTCCGCCTCGGTCGCCTGACTCAGGTAGTCGAGGAACGCCGTCCGCCACTCACGCGCGGCCTCGGTCGGCTGCGACAGGTCCTGGTCGGAGAGCCCGATCGCGTGGCAGAAGCGGCGGAACAGCACCGGGTGCGGGATGCCGAGGATGGCGTTCGGGTCGATGCCGACGCCGCGCAGCGCCTGGCAATCGTCCTCGTCGAGCTGGCCGCGCTCCTCCTCGAGGTTGCGCAGCAGCAGCAGGCGATGGTCCTGGCGCTCGAGGCGCCGGATCACGCTGCGGAGGTAGTGCGGGAACCACGACGCGTAGCCGCTGTACTCGAGTGCGTACTGTCGCATCACGCCGAAGGCGTCCGCGTATTCGCCACTCGCGAACGAGGTCAGGAACGGGTGGTGGACGGCGGGATGGGTGAGCGACTCGCGCACGAGGGCGCGGATCTGGCCCTCGAGGTCGGTCGCGTCGACCTGGGTGAAGGCGGGCGTCTGGAGGCTGGTCATGGCACAGGTGCGTGAAGTTTCGGGGGCGCGGCCGAGTGGCCTTGCTCAACCGGAATTACCCATGCCCCTTAAGAAACCGCCCTTGCCACGGCTCGTTCTGTGAGCGCAAGTCATTGTCCCGAAGGAGTCTGCATCAGAATCAGACTTTTTCCGATAATCGAGTACATGCCAGCCTCCCAGCGTGCCGGCGGCCGTCCGAAGCTTCGAATCACGACGCTCGCAGTCGTTGTCGTTTCAGGAGTTGTACTGATGGCCGCGGCCCTGGGCGCGCCCTCGGAGGCGCCGCCGCAAAGCTCCGAACCCGTCGTTCGTCCGGCGTCGCCTTACGGCCTCGCGGCAGGCTCCTCGCCGGCGGTGCAGCCCGTCTCCCGCACCGAGGTGGCACGGCCCGCGCCGGCGGTGACCGGACGCTGCGTCGACTGGGAGCATGGCAATCCACTGCTCGGCTGCGAGATCGCGATCGCCGGCTTCTCTGTGCGGACGCGCAGCGACGCGGACGGTCGGTTCACATTGCCGTTGCCGAGCGGAAGCCGCGGTGCCGACCGCCGGCTGCGCATCGGTGCCCAAGGCCGGCTGTCGGTCGAACGCGTCGTGCCGGCTGGTGGCGAGCTCGGCGAGGTCCGGCTGCGCCTCGGCGTCGCTGTGTCCGGCACGCTGCACGACGACGCGTTGGCGCCACAGGGCGGCGCCACGGTCCGGTTGCGCGCCACCGCCGCCGGTCGCGGTGACGGTTGGTCGGAGCACTGGTCGACGCAGGCGGTCACCGACTTCGAGGGCAGCTTCGCGTTCGCCGACGTCGTGCCGGCGGGTGTCGCCGTGGTCGAGCTCGACGAGGCGCCGCCCCTGCTCGGCAGCGCCAGCCACGCGCTCGGCCCCGGTGATCGGGCGTTCCTGGCGCTGC
>JAGQRB010000887.1 GCA_020425925.1 Planctomycetota bacterium | reverse complement strand
CCCTGCTCGACGAGCTCGAGCTCGCGCCGACCCGCTTCGTGCATCGGATCCGCCGCCAGCGCCTGGGTCAGCCGCGCGCGCGCGGCATCGAGGTCGTCCTGCGCCATCAGCGCCCGGGCTGCCTCGAGCTCGGCGTCCATGCCGGCCTTCTGCTTTGCCTGTTGCGCCGCGAGCTTCGCCAGCGGCTTGCAGCCGGCGCGCGCCGCCGCATCCCGCAATGCCTCGATCGCGCCGGCATCGGCCGGAGCGGCACCGCGGCGGATCGCCGCCAGCAGACCGGCGAGCGGTTCCTGCGGTGCGAAGCTGGTCTGGCCCGCGGCCTCGGCGAGTGCTGCCGCCGACGTCAGATCGGAGCTGTCGCGCAGCGCCGCGAGCGTCGCGGTCGCCAACGCCGCCAGCGGACGCCGCAGCGCCGGTTCGGCGGCGGCACCGTTGCCATCGACTCCGTCGTCGCCGACTCCGGCACCGAACTCGGCGTCGTACTCGGAGTCGAGCGCGCGCAGCTCGGCGAATGCCGCATCGAGGTCACCGCGCCCGACCGCCGCGGCGATGCGTGCACCGCCGCTCTCGGTCACCGCCCGGAGCAGCGCCGGTCGGACCGTCGCGGCCGCAGCCGCATTGCGGTGCAGCGCCGCGGCGCGACCGAACGCTTCGCGCGCCAACCCGACCGCACCGTCGGCGAGATGCGTCGCGGCCAGCGCGAGCTGTTCGCCGGCGCGGCGACTGCGCTCGGCCAGCTGCCGGCCGAGCTGCTCGCGTTCGAGCGCGAGGCCGCCCGCCGGCAGCGCCGCGAGCGCCGCACCGGCGGCGCCGACCTGACCCTGCGCCATCAGCTTCCTGGCCTCGTCGACGCCCTTCTGCGCCGCATCCGAGACCTCGCGGTCCTTCTGCTGCTCGGCCTCGAGCGCGCGGCCGAGCGCTTCGACCTCACCGTTCTCGGCGAGCGCGGCGAGACGCTTGTGCAGCGCCCGAACGGCCGCGAGATCGCCGGCCGCGAGCCGCTCCCCGGCGCGCTGCAGCAGCCGTCGCCGGGCCTCGTCGCGGACCTGCTCGGCGCGCGCGGTGCTGCGGATCAGGGGGTCGTCGGCGAGCTGGAGAGCGTCCTCGAAACGCTTGTCCTGCAGCGCCTTGCGGGCTCGTGCCAACCTGATGAAGCGATCGAACATGGACTCGGAGCGACGCCCGGGGGCGCCGTCTTACGCGGCCCCTAACGCAGCCGCCTCCGACTATTGCCAAGTCGTCGCGACTCGGGAAGCCCCGGGCGAGTTCCGGGCGACCTCGCGCGCCCGCCGCAGGCAGGCCTCGGCGACCAGCAGGAACGCCTTGCGATCGGGAATGTGGCTGCTCGGCGCGGTCGCGACCCCGGCTGCGAGCTCGAGCCCGGCGTTCGCCGGCAGCCGCGCCTCGAGGTCCTGCAGCATGCGCTGCGCCAGGATCTCGGCGCCGTCGGTGCCGGTGCCAGGCAGCAGGAACAGGAAGGTGGTCGGCGAGAAGCGCGCCAGCACGTCGATGTCGCGGCACTCGTTGAGGAACACGCTGGCGGCGTCGACCAGCACCGCGGCGCGGTCGGCGGAAGCGAGCGCATCGAGACCCTCGCCGAGATCGAGCAGCACGAGCGACAGCGGCTGGTGGAAGCGCCGCGCCCGCTTCCACTCCTCGTCGAGCTTCCAGGTCGCGTAGGGCCCGTCGAACAGGCCGGTCTCGGGATCCTGCAGACTCTGCAGCACGCGGTTCTCGCTCTCGAAACGCAAGAGCCGCGCGACCGTGCTCTCCTGGCTGCTGGCCGCGAAGTCGCGCTCGATGCGGCCGAGCAGCGCATCGACCGACGGCCGCTTCGTCTGCGCGGCGCGGTCGGTGCCGTCGAGCTCGGCGAGGTCGAGCGTGCCGGTGTCGGGGAAGAAGCGCAGCACGCCGTCGGCGAGGCAGAACCGCGCCAGCTGCGGACCGAGCTCGTCCTCGTCGTCGACGACGACGAACACGCGCAGGCCCGGCGTGCGCTTCAGGGCGCGCACGCCGGCGAACACGTGGCCGCCGGGCAAGCTCGCGGTCGCGGGTGGACCGGCCAGCGCGTCGACGATCACGAGGTCGACATCGGCGTCGTTCGGATCGGCGCCATCCGAGAATGGGATCGGCGGGCCGCCGAGCTCCGCCGCCAGCGCGGCCTGCACCGCGTCACGCGATCCGACCCAACGCCACCGCCGCGGCTCCGTCTGGCCGTCTTGCATCGCTCACTCCTGTGCCAGCGCCTCGAGCACCTCGGCGCTGAAATCCTCGTTGCTGAACACGCTCTGCACGTCGTCGTTGTCCTCGAGCCCGTCGATGAGCTTGAGGATCTTCGACGCGATCTTGGGGTCGTCGACGCCGACCGACTGGGTCGGCACGTAGGCCAGCTCGGCCTGCACCAGCGGCACGGCGAGCCGGTCGAGCTCGGCGCGCACCTCCATGAACTCGGTCGCCTTGCAGTAGACGAAGAAGTTGTCGCCGACCGCCTCGACGTCCTCGGCGCCGGCCTCGACCGCGAGCTCGAACAGCCGTTCCTCGGTCATCGGCTCGCCCTCGGCCGGCGCGGCATCGACCACGAAGCGGCCGCGGCGCTCGAACATCCAGGCCACCGCGCCGGTGGTGCCGAGGTTGCCGCCGTACTTGTCGAACACCATGCGCACGTCGGCGGCGGTGCGGTGGCGGTTGTCGGTCAGGATCTCGAGCACGAGCGCGACGCCGCCGGGGCCGTAGCCCTCGTAGACCACCTCTTCGTAGTCGCCGGTCGAGCCCTCGCCGGTGCCCTTCTTGATCGCGCGCTCGATGCCTTCCTTCGGCATGCTGACGAGGCGCGCCTTGTCGACCGCGAGCCGCAGCCGCGCGTTGGCGTCGGGATCGCCGCCGCCGAGCTTCGCGGCGACCGTGATCATGCGCGACAGCTTCGCGAAGCTCTTCGCGCGTTTCGCGTCCACCCGGTCCTTGCGGAACCGGATGTTCGACGAATGGGAATGGCCAGCCATGGCGCAAGGTCCGGCGGCCGGGCCGCCGGCGGCAGGACGATCAGCGCTTGCTGAACTGCGTCGAGCGGCGGGCACCGTGGCGCCCGTACTTCTTGCGCTCGACCTCGCGCGAGTCGCGGGTCAAGAGCCCCTCCTCGCGCAGCGTGCGATCGAAGTTCTCGTTCTCGATGCACAGCGCGCGCGCGACGCCGAGGCTGACCGCGCCGGACTGGCCGGTGATGCCGCCGCCGTGCACGCGGACCCAGATGTCGTAGGTGTTGCGCGTCTCGGTGACGACCAGCGCGCGCTGGGCGCGCGACCGGGTGTCGTCGGTGCAGAAGAACTCGTCGAACTGCTTGCCGTTGACGAGGAACTTGCCGGTGCCGGCCTTGATGCGGACGCGGGCGGTCGACGTCTTGCGGCGGCCGGTGCCCCAGGTGTACGGATTGTTCACTGCCATGGGATTGCTTACTTGCCGGCGGCCTTGATCTGGGCGACGTGCGGGTGCTCGGCGCCGGGGTAGACCTTGAGGCGGGCCACCATGCGCTTCGCGAGCTTGTTCTTCGGCAGCATGCGGCGCACGGCCAGCGTCACGAGCCCGGCGGGATCGTGCTCGAGCATCTCGCCGAGCGTCGTGCTGCGCAGACCACCGGGGTGGTGCGTGTAGCGGGTGTAGACCCGCGTCGTCGCCTTGTTGCCGGTGACGTGGACCTTGGCGGCGTTGATGATCACGACGCCGTCGCCGACCAGCATGTGCGGCGTGTAGTCCGGGCGGTGCTTGCCCATCAGGATCGTCGCGACCTCGGTCGCCATGCGGCCGAGGGTCTGACCCGCGGCGTCGACGACGCGCCACGAGTTCATCGCGGCGTGGTGCTGGTCGAGGGTAGCGAGGGTGGTCTTGGTCATGGCAATCGAGCGCGTTGGCCGCCGCCGACCGTTCTGGTGCGGCGCCGCGGAATGGGGCGAAGATCCTAGCCGGGCGGCGGCCGGTGTCAATCTGGGAAGTCGGGAAGGTGAAGGGCACGGCGACCGGTCCGGCGGCGGACTTACGGCACCCGCCCCGGCCTGCCACCCATCCGGGCCACCCGACCCTCAGTGCACCGTCACCACCAGCGTATCGGTCAACGCCACCGGCGCCGGCACCACGCACCCCGGCGCGGCGAACAACTCCCCCGCCTGCACGCCGATCGGCAGCCCCGCGAACGCCGGCACGTTCGGGATCGCGAGCGTGTGGCTCGAGGCGAACACCGCGGTCGACCAGTCGTGGCCGAGCGTGCAGGCCGAGCACAGCGCGGTCGAACCGACGAAGCCGTAGCCGACGAACGTCGGGCCGGTCGCGTTGCTCACGGTCGTGACCACCGCCGTGCCGAGCGCGCCGTTGCCGGTCGCGTCGATCGTCGCGCTGCCGCAACCGTGCGCGATGCGCTGCACCTGGCAACTGGTGCCGTAGTAGCCCAGCGCCGGGCAGACCACGCCGCCGATCTGCCCGAAGTTGCCGCCGACCGCGAGCGTGCCGTTCGGCAGTACGCCGAGCGCGAACACGTCGCCGTCCGCGCCCGGCGGCAGCGTGGTCCAGGCCGCACCGTCCCAGAGCGCGACATGCGACGCCGGCTGGCCACCCGCGGTCGTGAAGTCGCCGCCGACGGCGAGGTCGCCGTTCGGCAGCAGCGTCAGCGCGTTGACTTCCTGGTCGACGCCGGCACCGAGCGCATGCCACATGGCGCCGTCCCAGCGCGCGACGTTGGCGGCGGCGGTGGGGTCGTCGGCGGGGTTGGGCACGGAGGCGAAGGCGCCGCCCATGACCGGCGCGCCGTCGTACGCGGCCAGGGCGAACACGTCGCCCGTGAAGCCGGATCCGGTCATGCTGATCCACGCCGATCCGTTCCAGCGCACCACGAACCCCGTGCCCGCCGCCCACGGCGCGCCGTCGATCACCGCCAGCGCGCTCACGTGGCCCCAGGTCCAGGCCGCCGGATCGCCCACCGCGTGCCAGGCGGCGCCGTCCCACACGGCCACGCGGTCGGCGTCCACCCCGTCCACCAGGGTGAAGCGTCCGCCCGCGAGCACGCTGTCGCCCCAGGCGGTCAGGGCGTTCACGCGGTTGTCCAGGTCGCCGAGGGAGGTCCAGGCGAAGGAGCTGTTCACGCGGTCCAGCCGCGCCAGGAACCAGGAGGTGACCGGGCCCGCCTGGTTGAATGATCCGCCGCAGTAGAGGGAACCGTCGTGGGCCAGAAGGGCGCGCGGGTCGCCGTTGAGGCCCAGCCCCGCGGGGGGCGCGCCGAAGCCGTCGTGCCAGTCGGGGAGGGTGTCGGCGCGGGCGACGGCCGCCAGGAAGAGAAAGGCCGCGATCTTGAGTTTCATCCTCCCATCCTATCTGATGCGGGCGCTTCCGACTCGTCTTTTCGAGTGGTTGTGATAGAATGGAACCATGATCCGCAAAGTCGTCACCAAGCATCCCCTCGACGATCCCCGCGCACACCTTCGGGATCGCGACCACTGGCTCTCCCGACCGCCGTCCGAGCGGCTGGAGGCCGTGGATATCCTGCGCCATCGGGAGCATGGAACTACCAAGGGACTTCAGCGAATTGCTCGAGTCGTTCAACGACGCGGGCGTTGAATACCTGCTCGTCGGGGGATACGCCCTCGCCCATTTCGGGGCACCGCGATTCACCGGTGATATGGACTTGTTCGTCCGGCCGACGGCGGAGAATGCCCGCCGCGTCCTCGCGGCCCTGGACCGGTTCGGTTTCGGCGGGCTGGGTCTTGCGGTCGATGATTTCACGGACCCGGACCAGGTCGTCCAGCTGGGAGTCCCCCCGGTCAGGGTCGATCTGCTGACCGGGCTCAGCGGCACGACCTGGGAGCTGGCGTACGATGGCTCCGAGACGAGTGACTACGACGGCGTCCTCGTCCGGGTGATCTCGAAGTCGGCCTTCATCGCGAACAAGCGGGCCACATCCAGACCGCGCGATCTCGCCGACCTGGAATCCATCGGCGAGGATTGAACCTCACGCCTCCGCCTCCGCCCGCGCCAGATGCACCGTCCGCGTGGGGAACGCGATGCTGAGCCCCATCTCCTCCACGATGTCCATGATCCCCAGGTGGACCTCCTGCCGCACCTGCAGATGCTCCGCCCAGTCCGTGGTCCGGCTGAAGCAGTAGACGAAGAGGTCCAGGCTGCTGCTGTTGAAGTCCGTGAACTTCACCAGCATGAACTCCTGGTCGATGCCCGCGTGGTCCTTCAGCATGCCCTCCACCCGCGCCACCAGCGTGCGCATCTGCTCCGACGTGGTGCTGTACGTCACGCCCACGGTCATCTTGATGCGCCGCTTGGGCATGAGCGAGTGGTTCTCCACCACGGCGTTGCTCAGGGTCTGGTTGGGCACCGTGGTGACGGTCTTGGCGAAGGTGCGGATGCGGGTGCTGCGCAGGCCGATCTCCTCCACCACGCCGTCGGCGCCGTCGAAGGTGATCCAGTCGCCCGCCTTGAACGGCCGGTCCAGCAGGATGGTCACGCCGCCGAAGAGGTTGGCCAGCGTGTCCTTGGCCGCCAGCGCGAAGGCCAGCCCGCCCAGCCCCAGCCCCGCGATCAGCCCGCTCACGGAGTAGCCCATGTTCTGCGCCGCCAGCACGAAGGCCAGCAGGGCGATCAGCACCTTGCTGGCCTTGCGTAGCAGGGGGACCAGGGAGTCGTCCAGGTCGTTGTCCGTGCGTCGCGCCAGCTCGGTGAAGGCTTCGCCCGCCGCATCGGTCAGACGGAACAGGCCCCAGGCGATGAGCAGCACCGTGAGCACGCGGAACAGGCGGTCCGCCCACACCTCGATCTCCAGCAGATCCACGGCCAGCAGCCGCAGCGCCCCGTACACGCCCGCGATGAGGATCAGCGAACCCACCGGCCCCGACACCGCGTCCACGGCCATGTCGTCGGCCTTGGACTCCGTGCGCTCGGCCCAGGTGCGGATGCGCCGCGCCAGCACGTTGAGCACCACCGCGCGCGCCACGAAGGCGGCCAGCAGGATCCCCAGCGCCGTGGCCAGCGTGCCCACGGTCCAAGGCCCCAGCGACTTCTGCAGGATGTCCAGATCCATCAGGGCGTCTCCTCGGCGGCGGGCGCCAGGCCCGCGTAGGTCAGCAGCTCCAGGGCGGTGCGGCGCAGGGCCTCGGCCTGCTCCGGCGGCAGGCCCGAGCTCTCCACGGCGGAGAGGAACATGGGCACGCGCGCGCGGATGTCGGCGGCCGGCACGGTGAGCTGGTCGGCGTCGAACATCAGCGGCACCCGTTCGTCGGCCCGCGCCAGGGTGTGCAGCAGCAGGTCCATGGCCGACAGGTGGCTCCCCTGGCCGATGCGCGTGAGCGCCAGCAGCAGCCGCGCCTGGGTCAACGGACCCCAGGGCTTGGCGGTCACGCCGGCGTCGGCCAGCACGAAGGTGTCCGCGGGCGGAT
>JAGQRB010000886.1 GCA_020425925.1 Planctomycetota bacterium | reverse complement strand
GCGCGGTGCGCTGTTCGCGAACCTGCTCGAAGTGCCCGGCGCTTGGCTCGAGGCCTACGGGCTGGTCGGCGTCGCGCTGGTCGGCTGGCTGTTCCGACGGGTGCGCACCGAGGCGGCGCAACCGGCGGCGCTGTGGTGGCTGATCGGGTTGCAGCTGGCGGCGGTGTGCACGTTCGTGGTGCGCCGGCGGTTCCTGCTGTCGTGTGCGGTGCCGGTCGCGGCACTCGCCGCGGTGCCGGTCGCGCGGCTGCCGGCACGGTGGCGGGTCGGGATCGTCGCGCTCGCCGCGGTGCTCGGTCTCGCCGGCGCGTTCCGCGGCGGCATCGATGCGGATCGCCGCGCGGAACGTGAGCTCGGTGCATACCTCGGTGCGCGGCTCCTGGCCGGCGAGGAGGTGACCGGCGACCTGCCGCGCGTGGTCTGGTTCGCTGGTCGCAGGCCGCCGCCGCCGCGGCACTTCGATGTCGAGCAGCTGGTCGCGATGGCGGGTGGTGAGGACGTGCGCTACTTCGTGTTCAGCGCCAGGAGTCAGCGCGGTTACGCGGTCCGGCTCGAGCGTGAGCTCGGCGCGATGTTCGGTCGACTGTCGCTGCCGGAATCGCTGCAGGCGACGTGTGACGAGCGCGGGCTCGTGGTGTTGGCGCGGCGGTGACGCGCCGTTGCCTTACGGGACGATCTCGATTCGTAGGGCGTTCGAGCCCGACAGGCCCGACGCCGTGCACCCCGTCGGCTCGAACACCAGGAACTGGCCGAACAGCGGCAGACCGAGGAACGACGGCTGCGCGGGGATCGGCAACGGATGGAACATCTCGCCCGCGGCGTTGCTCTGCCAATAGTGGGTCGCGAAGGGCAGGCCGGGATCGACCCAAACATCGACCAGGTTGTAGACGACCGGGGTCGACAGGCCACCGAGACCGACGATCGCCACGCCTCCGAGGTTGGGATGGGCGTTCTCCGCGGTCAGCCCGAAGCTGCCGTTCGCGAGGTGCGGGGCCCCGCGGCTCCAGCAGACGGCCGGTCCGAGGCAGCCCGGCGTCGGCGTGCCATAGGCGTGAACACCGGGGAAGTCGTTGACCACCCGAACGCTCCACTCGCCGTGGTTGCCGTTGTAGGCCAGCGGGTTGCCATGGAAGTTCGGTGCGTCGCAGATTCCGAAGTACAGCCGCGTGGCTCCCGCGGGCACGTGAAACTGCTGGACGTCGCCCGAACCGTGTCCGGTGAGGCCGTCACCGACGAAGAACACCTGTTCGAGCTCGGGAAACAGATGGTCGAAGTCATCGCCGATCGCACCCGCCGAGAAGTTCAACGATGGCGGCGCCAGGCCGCTGGGGGCCTGCGGACCGAGGAAGACACCGCACAGGAAGCCACCGCGTTGGCCGTGCACGATCCCCGAGACGCCGTTGGCGCTGTTGATGTTGGTGCTGACGCCCGTGACACCCTCGGCCCCGAACGGGCTCAGGCCGCCGCGCCCGTCGACGTCGATCGCCCCCGACTGGGTGACGATCGACAGCGCGCCGAACGCCGGGACCCCGACGGCTGTCCCGTCGGGGTGGCGCCCCTCGGCGAGCGTGAGCCCGTGTGAGGTCCGCCCCGCGAGGAACACCGATGACTCCGCCGACACCGTGATGCGGAAGTCGTCCGTTCCGTCCCAGCTCGGTCGGTTCCCGGGAATCGTCGCGGTCGCCCCGTTGCCAACGTTGTGGAAGGCGCGCACGGCGTAGGTGTGCGGCCCCGGGGTCGGGATGTCGACGTAGTCGGTTCGCCACGGCGGTGTCCGCGCGATGTGGCTGCCGTCGCGGTAGACGTCATAGCCGAGGCAGTTGGGGAACGCGCGCCAGCGGACTGCGATCTGCCGGGTGTCGGAGGTCGTTGCGGTGAGGCCACGCGGTGCTGCGGGCGTGGTGTACCACGGGTTGAGTGGGGGATCGCCATCGAGCCGGTAGCGGAAGGCGTAGCCAGCATCGCTGCCCTGGCCCGTGCCGCTGTGGCTCGTCGTCGAATAGAGCACTTCGTTGATGCCGTCTCCGTTGGTATCACCCCCGCTCGCCAGGTCGACGCCGTAGCCGATGCTCTGAACCAACGTCGCATACGGGACGAAGGCGCCGCCCGGCAAGCAGGTGTAGACCAGAGGAGTGCCGTAGAACCCGCCGCCGAACAGTGGTAGCTCCAACGCCGGCCCGGCTCGACGGAACACGAAGTCCGGATAGCCGTCACCGTTCACATCGCCGAGACCAGCCACCGCCGTTCCGAACTTGTGATAGCTCAGCGTTCCCGAGACGGAGAAGTGGACCGTGCCGATGTTGCGGATCTCGACGCGGCCGAGACCGCCCGACTGCCCGGGCGCGCCGACGATCACCTCCGGGGTTCCGTCCAGATCGACGTCACCGACGGCGTCGATGTCGTAGCCGAACCAGCCATTCGGCTGGTTCCCGATGAACTGGGTGGCGAGGCTGCCGCTGCCGTCGTAGATCCACACTGCGCCGCGCTCGTTCGCGTAGGCGAACGGCGACGATACGGCGAAGTCGTTGCGGCCGTTGCCCGTCATGTCCCCGATGCCCACGAGCCGCCAGCCGAACCGCTGGTTCGCCGCAGTGCCGTAGCGATAGGCGTAGGCGCTGCTATCCGAACCGCGGAACGTCATGATCGCGCCGCTGTCGGTCACGCTGGAGTCATGGTAGGGCGCGCCGCCGCCGTACTCGGCGAAACCGTCGTTGTCGAGGTCGCCCAGGATGGCGACGTCATAGCCGAGTTCGATCCCGAACGCGGTCCCGATGTGAGGGCCCGCGATCAGTGGATTGCCCGATCCAGTCAGGCCTGCGCCGCTGTAGGCGTAGACCGCGCCCTTGCTCGATTGGTATCCGGGTGCGCCGACGACGAGGTCGTCCCGACCATCACCGTTGATGTCGCGTCCCGAATCGACGGACCAGCCGAACCTCGTACCCGCAGCCGGACCGTCGATCGTCAGCATGAGTCCGTGACCCGCGCCGCTGAACACCATCACGCGGTTCTGCGCCCAGGAGCCGACGATCATGTCGTCGCGACCGTCACCGTCGAGGTCGCCCGCGCAGATCGAGTTGCCGAACTTCGGGTTGTACTGGTTGGATGCGGTACCTGGCTCGATCTCGCGGTTCCAGGAGATGTAGCTCTCGGGGGGCGCGTTGACCTGTGCCGCGCCGAGCACGGCGAGCAGGCCCAGGCACAGAAGGAAACGTACGCTCTGCTCTCGCTGGTCGTGAATCACTGTCGGTTTCTCGCTGGTGGGGTTGCCTGCGGGTAGCCACCGACGACCACCCGTCCACGGTTCCAGCGGTCCGAGCGCGTGTTCTTGACGCCCCGATCCGACATTTCCACACGGTCCTCCGCCCCGGGGCGCGATTCGCGGATTTCTCCGTCAACCTCGCGTGGGGCGGACGCTGTACTGCCCGATCGCCATGGAAGCCAAGTCGGAGACCGAGTCGGAGTCGCGGGAGGACGACCTCGAAGACACGTTCCGACTCGCCAGGCGTGTTCAGCAGGGAGACGCGGACGCGCTCGCCGTCCTCGCCGAACGCTATTACCCGCGGATCCGTCGCATGGTCGCCATACGCGCCGGCGCGCGCCTGCGAGCAGCGGTCGCCGTCGACGACATCGTGCAGGGTGTGCTGCTGCGGATCATCCGCGGGCTCGATCGCTTCGAGCGCCGCTCGGACTCGCAGTTCATCCAGTGGGTGTCCCGGATCGCCAGCAACGAGATCATCGACCAGGACCGGAGCAGTTGGCGACACCAGGGCCACACTGGCGGCGACGACGATCTCGGCCGCCGCATCGCCGTCGAGACCAGGAGTGCGCTCGGCAGACTGGCGCACCTCGAGGAGCTACAGCTCGTCGACGACTGCATCGAGGAGCTGAAGGAGTCGCACCGCGAGATCCTGCTGTTGCGCGACTACGCGGGTGCCAGCTGGACCGAGATCATGGCGGAGCTGGGTCGACCGTCGGTAGGGTCGTGCCAGCAGCTGCACCAGCGCGCCAGGCGGGACCTGGCGGACAAGCTCGCGCGCCGCGGCCCGATAGATATTGACCAGCCCGCGGCCGCAAAGGAGCTGGTCAATATC
>JAGQRB010000885.1 GCA_020425925.1 Planctomycetota bacterium | reverse complement strand
ATGCGGCGCCGACCGGTGAGGGCGGGGCCCGCGATACCTGGTGACCGCGGTGCCACGGCGGCGGCCCGCGGCGTAGGCTGACGCCGATGGTCGCCGCACCGCTCGCACGTCCGTTCTTCGCCGCCGCCGCGATCGTCGCGCTCGGACTGCCGGCGATCTCGGCGGCCGCCCAGCACGACGCGAGCCCGCGGGCAGAGCCGGCCGCGAAGCGCCTGCCGCGCAGCACGCCGGAGGCCGAGGGCGTGCCGTCGGCCAGCATCGCCGCGTTCCTCGAAGCTGCCGATCGCGAGGTCGCCGTGATGCACGGCTTCCTGTTGCTGCGGCATGGCCGCGTGGTCGCAGAAGCCTGGCGCGCGCCGGGTGCGGCCGCGGAGCCGCACGTGATGTGGTCGGTCAGCAAGAGCTTCACGTCGACCGCGGTCGGGCTCGCGATCGCCGAGGGCAAGCTGACCGTGGAGGACCGCGTGCTGCGGTGGTTCCCGGACAGTGGTCCGGCAGAGCCTGCCGAAAACCTCGAAGCGATGCGCGTCCGCGATCTGCTGACGATGACGGCCGGGCACCGGGTCCAGTTCGATCCGCGCCAGCACCGGGACATCGTCGCCGCGTTCCTGCGGCACCCGGTGCCGTTCGAGCCCGGCACGCACTTCCTCTACAACACGCCGGCCTCGTACATGTTGTCGGCCATCGTGCAGCAGGCGACCGGCGAGACCGTGCTCGACTACCTGACGCCGCGGCTGTTCGAGCCGCTCGGCATCGAGAAGCCGCGCTGGGACACCTGCGCGCTGGGGCGTTCGCTCGGCGGCTACGGCCTGTTCCTGACGACCGAGGACCTGGCGAAGTTCGGTCAGCTCTACCTGCAGCGCGGCGTGTGGAACGGCCAACGCATCCTGGCCGAGGAGTGGGTGGCCGAGGCGACCTCGCGCCGGGTCCCGACCGGCGGCGAGGGCGACAGCCAGTGGGGCCAGGGCTACGGCTACCAGTTCTGGCGCTGCCTCGACGGTGCCTACCGCGCCGACGGTCGCGACGGCCAGTTCTGCATCGTGCTGCCGGAGCAGGACGCGGTCGTGGTGCTGACCGCCGAGACCGCCGACATGGGCAACGAGATCGGCCTGGTCTGGCGGCATCTGCTGCCGGCCTTCCGACCCGAACCGCTCGATCCGGATCCCACCGCGCTGGCGAAGTTGCGCGCCATCGCCGCGCGCGGCGCGTCGAAGTAGGGACGCGGCGAGCGGCGCGATCCTCCGAGGTCCATCACAGGCCGCGTGTCGCCGTCGTGCGGTCGACGAACAGCAGAGCCGAGAAGGACTTGGCAAGCGGCGCCGCGTAGTAGCCGAAGTCGGCCGCGAACAGGCCGAGGTTGCAGTGCAGCTGCGGTCGCCGCAGCCAGCCCGGCAGGTCGGCGGCGCGCAGATCGAGCGCCAGCACCGGTTCGCCGACGGTGTGCAGCAGGCCTTCGATGCTGTCGGGTGGACCGGGAAACAGCGCGTAGTCGCGCATACGTCTCGCCGTCGAGTCCCATGCCGCGTACTGACCCGAGTGGGTGAACGCGCCGAGCGACACGACGTCGTCGCCGACCGCGGCACGGACGAACTGCCCCGCCGCGTCCTCGTCGAAGCGGATGTGGGTGTTGTGGGCCCAGACCGCGATGCCGGTGCCGGGCGGCGACTGCTGCCGTAACCACAGCAGGTTGTCGGCGAGGAAGCGGTCGCGTGTCCGCATGTCGCCGGCGCGCGAGACGTCGGCCGACTGGCGGACGAGGCGTGCGTTGTAGCGCGCGCGGTGCACGGTCTCGGCGCCGGCCGCGACCGTGAGGGTCGCGGTCCGCTGCTCGAGGAGGGCCTCGACGCGGCGCGCGGCCGCGCACCAGCGCTCGTGTTCGGCCGCCTCGCGCCGCGGGTACGCTCCGGCCGCCCACGCCGCGCGCATCGCGGCCAGACCCGCCTCGATCGCGGCCAGCAGTTCGGCGTCGTGTCGCGTGGCGAACGCGGCGAGTTCGCGCAGCGGCGCCCGCGGATCCTGCAGGTCGATGCCGACGAGCGTGGGACGGGCGCGTCCCGTCACCCACGTGGCGCGCAGCCAGCGGACGAACGCGAGCGTCTCCTGCCGCGCCCAGACACCGAAGAGATTGTCGACGAGTGTCACCGGATCGCCGTTGCCGGTCTCGACGTAGTCCTGGATGGCGCGGCAGGGCGCCGCGTGGTCCTCGAAGGCGACGACCGCGAAGCCACGTTCTTCGACGAGCCATCGGATGATCCGATGGCGCAGCGCGAACAGCTCGCTCGAGCCGTGCGTCGACTCGCCGACCATCACGATCCGGGCGTCTGCGACCACGGGAGCGAGCGCTGCCAGGTCATCGAGCGGCGCGGTGGGATCGGTCGTCGCGAGTGGAACGGCGTGCCGGTCGGCCCAGTCGACCGCGGCCGCGTCGGGCGTTTCGCGGCTCGGTAGGAGAGCCTCGCGGAACGGCGCGCCGTCGACGGTGAGCCGCAGCGCGGACACGCATGCCGGGCCGGATCCCTCGTAGCGGATGACGATCTGCACGTTCGCGACGGTCGGCTCGACCGCGAGTTCCTCGCCCCAGCGCTCGGTCGTGGTCCAGTCGGGCGCCAGCGCGCGCAGGCCGACGCGGACCTCGGCTCGGCTTCCTGGCGGTCGTTCGATGTCGGCGGCGATTCGGAGGGTGTGCCCGGCGAACGCGTCGCCGAGGTCGTAGGTCGCCTCCGCCGCGATCGTCGGTGTGTCGTCGCCCCCGGCGCGATCGAGGCACAGGCGCGCGCCGGCCGTGACCTCGGCCGCGACGCCGGCTGGACCGAGCGACGCGAGCCAGAAGCCCCAGGGTCGATTCGGGTCGACCAGGCTCGGTACCGCGTAGTCGAGGTTGAGCGGGACTCCATGCGGCGCGACGTTGCCGCCGCCGAGGCACGACGAGAGCAGGGCAACGGTGGCGATGAGGTAGGGGCGCACTTCGACTCCTCGGTTCGACGCCGCATCATGTCGCGTGGTTGGGGGCGCACCAACCCCGGCGCTGCGTGGTGTGTCGCAGCCGATCCGGTATCATGCCCGGCGTCTCACGGCCGCCGATCCCTCCGATGCTCCACCGTCTCTCCGCGCTGGCGTTCACGACCATCGTGCTGGCCCAGAGCGGGGAACAGCAGGGTGGAGATGGGGACCCTGCCTGGTGGTCGCTGCGGCCGCTGGCCACCGCCGAGGTACCGCAATTGCCGGCCGACTGGCGGCGCTTCTCGCGCGGCGCGATCGACGACTTCGTGCTCGCCGAGCTGCGCCGCCAGGGTCTGGTGCCGTCCCCGCCGGCATCGCGGCGCGAGCTGCTGCGCCGCGTCGCGTTCGACCTCACCGGGCTGCCGCCGTCGCCAGAGCAGGTCGAGGCGTTCCTCGCGGACGGGCGTCCGGACGCCTACGAGCGCGAGGTAGATCGCCTGCTCGCCTCGCCGCGTTACGCCGAACGCCAGGCCCGCCACTGGCTCGACGTCGTGCACTACGCCGACACCCACGGCTACGACAAGGACAAGCCGCGTGAGCATGCCTGGCCGTACCGCGACTGGGTCATTGCGGCGTTCGCCGCCGACATGCCCTGGGCCGAGTTCGTCCGCCGCCAGATCGCCGGCGACGTGATCGATCCGGACGATCCGACCGGCGTGGTCGCCACCGGCATGCTCGCGGCCGGTCCATGGGACTACGTCGGACACGTCGAGCTGCGCGAGGGGACGAGCGAGAAGGCGAAGACGCGTTCGCTCGATCGCGACGACGTCGTCACCAACGTGTTCGCCGCGTTCCAGAGCCTGACGGTGCAGTGCGCGCGCTGCCACGACCACAAGTTCGATCCCGTCACGCAGGCCGAGTACTACGACCTGCAGGCGGTGTTCGCCGGCATCGAACGCGCCGACCGCAGCTACGACGCCGACCCCGCGGTCGCGCGCCGGCGCGCTGCGCTGGCAGACGAACGCGAGCGGCTGGGTGTCGAGCTACGGCGCGCGGCGGAACGGCTCGACGCGCGGCGCGCCGCCGATCTGCGGT
>JAGQRB010000884.1 GCA_020425925.1 Planctomycetota bacterium | reverse complement strand
TCAAGAAGATCAAGACCCGGCTCCCCGTCGCATAGCGCGGCATCGAAGGCACGGCCAAGGTCATGGTGCCGACGGTCCCACCCGGCTCCGAGACTCGCAGGTCGCGCGGCGCCTTGCCTTTCAGAGTCGCTTCGACGGCGAGGTCGCAGTGCGTGTAGATCAGACCCGTGTCGTCCAGCCATTCGGCGCGGCTATCCGTGACCGTCGCGATCACGATGAGCTGCGCTTCACGGGCGAGTTCGGGAAGCGTCTTGGGGATCACGGTCGTGCCGGACGCGTGCAGTCCGGCCACGCCGACGATCGAGACCAGGACGACGAAGGTGGCGATCAGCCGATAGACCATCGGTTCAGCTCCTTGACGGGTGGGGTCTGACCCAGATTCCTGGCGCCATTGTGCGGATTGGGGTCTTCGAAACCAGAGAACTCGATTGGGTGCGGCGTCGGGCAGGACCGGGGATGGGTCAGCGCATGAACGCCCAGGCGAGGAACCCGAGAACGGTGAGGATGGCGAGAAGCCGCAGGCGGCGTCGGCGTCGCAACTGGGCGATGACGGCCTGGTCGAGAAGTCGGGCGAGGGTCGTCGAGTGGTTCGTCAGGAATTTGCGATGAGACGTGAAGTTCCTCAGGCCCGAACGGCGTCCGGTGGGGCGGGAACGCCGAGCCGTGAGCTGGCCCACCACCGCCGTACAGTGCGGGCAGCGTTTGATGTGGGCAGAGAGCCTTTCGTCACGCGTTTCGGCCTGACTGGTGGCCCAGCTCTCGACGGCGTCGAGAGGGGGGCAGGTCTGGAGTTCGAGCTTCGTCACCGAAATTCTCGTCGGTAGGTGGCCGGCCATGAATCTGCCCGGCATTGTGCCGAATCGACGGACCGGGAGCTACTGAGAAAGTACTCAGGCGTCTTCGAGGAGTTCCTGGTACCGGGTCGCCAGGTGTCCGAAGTGCGCCGCGAGCGTGCCGGCGAGATGCGGGGCGCGGCGCATCGTCAGCAGCCGCTCGGGACTTGCGTGCAGGGCCTCGAGGGCCTGGCGCAGGGCCAAGACGTCGTCTCGCGCCACCACGCAGCCCCGCTCGCCGACGCGTTCGGCCGGGGCGCCGTGGTTCGGGACCACCACCGGCAATCCGAGGTGCAGGGCCTCGTCGACGACCAGCCCGTAGGTCTCGAAGGCGAGGAAGGGGAAGACGGCGAGATCGGATTCGGCCGCAAACTGCCGCCGGTCGTCGTCTTCGAAGGGGCCCGGAAACTCCAGGTCGAGGCCGTCCCCGAGACGCGCGAGCTCGCGCATGAAGTCCGCTTCGCCGTGACGACCGTGGAAGCGAAGTCGGAAGCGGTCGCGGTGCACGGAACCGGCCACGGCTTCGACGAGGCGCTGCGGCCCCTTCCGCGGGTCGAGTCCGGCCCAGTTCACGATGCGGAGCCGGTCGCTGCCCGGCGGTGCGGGCGGTGCGCCGCCCGCGGGAGGATTGATGCCGATCGGCGAGACCTCGACCGCCCGCTGATCGAAGGCGCCGAGCGAAGCGAGGAGCCGGCGCTGGCTCTCACTCACGCAGAGCCGGTGGCTCGCAGCCGCCAGCTCTGCCTGCATCGCAAGCTGCCGACCGGCCAGGCCGGCGCGCACCGCGTCGAAGGACAGGGCGGCAAGGTCGGGGCCGACGCAGCGGGCGCAGTCGTCGAGCGTGGTGTTGGCTTCGCAGAAACTCTGAGCATCCGGCATGCGGAAGTGGCGCGGGCAGGTGACGAAGAGGTCGTGCAGCGTCACGATGACCGGAATGCCCTCCGAGCGCAGGGCGCGAACGAGGTCGTTGCTGAGGCCGTGCCAGTGGTGCAGGTGCACCAGGTCAGGGCGAAACTCGCGGGCGAGCTCGAGGATCAGGTCGCGGATGCGGTCCGACCCGAGGTCGCCCGAGAACGATTCGGTGGCCTGATCACGAAAGATGCGCCGCGTCTCGACGCCGCCCAAGGAGGTGGCTTCCACTTCGCCGGCCCGGTCGAAGCGCCGATCACCGCAGATCGCCAGGACCGCGTCGCCGCGGGCCGCGCGGTCGGCGGCGATCGCGGCGACGTCACGATCCTCGCCGCCGACACCGGTGAGGTGCGCGCGACTCTGCCCGCATCCGATCAGTGGGTCGGCGGACTGGCGTTCTCGCCCGATGGTCGCCGACTCGCGATCGGCGCGGGCGATCTGTCGCTCTGGGAGGTGCGCGACGGCGCGCTGCTGGCGCGGTTCGCCGCCGGCTCGGCGCGCGGGTTGTGCTGGAGCCGCGACGGGCGTTTCGTCGCCTGTGTCGTCGACAACGCCAGTGCCGCGTTGCTGCGATCGGACGGCCTCGAGATCGAGCGCACGTTCGCGCTGCGCGACGACACCGCGGCCGACTCGATCGCGCTGTCGCCGGACGGCAAGCGGCTCGCGGTCGGCAAGCGCAGCGGCGCGACGCAGGTGTTCGCGGTCGACAGCGGCGAGCTGGTCGAGACACTCGAGCAGGAGGAGTGGGTGCAGGGTCTGGCCTGGCTCGACGACGGTCGGCTCTGTCGCCTCGGCTGGCGCGGCAGCCTCTGGCTGTTCGATGCCGAACCCGTCGCGTTCGGCGAGACGACCTACGGCTTCGCGGTCGCGCGCGACGGCAGCCGCGCGGCGATCCGCGGCAGCACCCGCACCGCGATCCTGCGGCCGGATGCGGCGCCGATCGAGGTCGAAGGCAGCGGCCCGGTCGCGCTGCATCCCGACGGCGAACGATGGGCGCGGGCCGTCGGCGATCGTGTCGAGGTCCGGCGCGGCCGCGAGGTCGTCGCCGCGTTCCCGGCCGGCAACCGGCTCGAACCCGACGCCGCGGTCCTGACCGGCGACGGCCGCTTCGTCGCCGTCGCGGCGGCGAACCACCTACACGTCTTCGATGCCGGGACCGGCGACGCCCTGCCGGTCCGCGGACTGCCCGACGGCGTCGCGCCCGTGCACGCGCCGAACACTCCCGAGCTAGTGCTCTGGCGCCCGCGGTCCGGCGACACGCCGGCGGCGGTCGAGTACTGGCAGCTCGACCGCAACGGCCATCGTCGCGTGCGCAACGTCGAGCTGCCGATCGGCGGTGTCGATCTGCACGTCGACACGCGGGTGCCGACGCTCTCCGCTGACGGGCGACTGCTCGGCTACGCCGACTGCCTGTTCGACCTGCTCGAGCCCGCCGCGTCGGTCGCGTTGGAACGCGTCCTGATGTGCACCGTGCTGCCTGCGCCGGGCGGGAGCTGGTTCCTCGGGCTCGAGGTGATGTGGGACTGTTTCGGCGGCGGCTACGCGCAGGTCGAGCGGTTCGATCGCGCCGGCAAGCCGCTCGCCAAGCGCATGCTCGACGCCGGCGTGCTCGACGCCGCGCTGCGCTCCGACGGTCGCCGCCTCGCGCTGCCGACGACCAAGGAGCTGCTGCTGCTCGACTCCGAGCTCCAGCAGGTCGACGCCTGGGACCTGTCCTGGCACCGCGTCCGCTGGCTCGACGACCGCTGGCTCCTCGGCAGCGACCACGAGGGCAGGCTGTTCGCGATGCGTCTCGACGCCGAGGCGCCCGAGCCGGGGCCACTGCTCGAGCTCGGCTCCTGGACCCGAACGCTCTACCTGAACGTCGATCGGACGCGCGCGGTGGCGGCGCTCGCCGATCGAGTCGTGCTGATCGGCGTCGGCCTGCCGCGGTCGCGCTGAGGCGCCTACCGCGGCCGCACGGCGACGCGCCAGCAATCGGCGTGCTCGCCGATCTCGATCGCGATCGGCAGGAACTGCTCGATCACCCACGCGTTCGTCCGCAGGTGAGCGGTCGGTGCGACGGTGCGGAACGTGCCGCCGCCGGCCAACGCCATCGGCAGCAGCAGCTGGTCGGCGAGGTGTTCGCCGACCGGCGCGCGCGCCGACAGCAGTCGCTTCGTCGCCGTCACGGCGCGGTTCGCGACCGCCTCGGCGCTGAGCCGGCGTTCGGCGAGTGCCAGCACGAGCTCGGTGGTCTCCGGGCCGGCGATGCCGACCATGACCGCGTTGCCGGGACCGGGCGAGTCGACTTCTTCGATCGTGATCCGGTCGGGGGTGAGCGCGAGGCGGTGTGCGACGACCGCGGCCTCGCGCTCGGGAACGTGCGACGGGATGCCGCTGTTGACGATCCTCGCGCAGAGCTCGGGGCGGTCGACCGGGGTCTCGAGCGCGAGCTGGTGCCAACGCGCCGGCGCCACCCTGGCCCGCAGTGCGCCGCCGCCAGCGGGGTGGAAACCGTGGCGCAGCAGCTCGAGTTCGAGGCCGGCCCCCATGCGCTGCAGCAAGGGTGCGAGGCTCTGCTGCAAGAAGTCGAACGGCGGCGCCATCGGGTTGTGGGTGCCACCGTGCAGCTCGACGGTCGATTCGCCGCCGGCCGCCCACAGCGCCGGCAGCACCGTCTGCAGCACGAGCGTGGTGCTGCCGGCGGTGCCGATCGCGAAGCGGTAGTCGCCGGCGCGCGGGCGTCCGGGGCGGAACTCGAGGCGACGCGAGCCGAGCTCCGCCCCGGCGAGCTCGGCGCCCGCGACCTCGGCGGCGGCGAGCACCGCGGTGAGGTGCTGGCGCTGCAGCCCGGGCTTCGGGCGACCGGCGCGGATGTCGACGATCGTGACCGGTTCGCCGGTCAAGGTCGCGAGCGCGAGGCTCGTGCGCAGCACCTGGCCGCCGCCCTCGCCGTGGGCTCCGTCGATCGTGCGCATCGTCAGCCCTTGACGCAGACGACCTGCTTCAGGGTGTGCACGATGTCGACGAGGTCGCTCTGCGCCGCCATCACCGCGTCGATGTCCTTGTAGGCCATCGGCGTCTCGTCGATCACGTCCTTGTCCTTGCGGCACTCGATACCGGCGGTCGCGGCGATGTGGTCCTCGACCGTGTAGCGCCGGCGCGCCTCGTTGCGCGACATCACACGACCGGCGCCGTGGCTGCACGACGCGAAGCTCTCGGCGTTGCCCTTGCCGCGGACGATGAACGACCGCGCGCCCATCGACCCCGGAATGATGCCCAGATCGCCGGCGCCGGCGCGCACCGCGCCCTTCCTGGTCACGAACACGCTGGCACCGAAGTGCTCCTCCTGCTGCACGTAGTTGTGGTGGCAGTTCACGGCGAGCTCGCCGTGCGAGAACTTCGGCAGCGCGCCGCTCCGCGCCAGGGCCTCGAGGATCGCCGCCATCATCAGGTCGCGGTTGCTGCGCGCGAACTGCTGCGCCCAGCCGACGGCGTGGACATAGTCGTCGAAGTGTTCCGCGCCCTCGGTGAAGTAGGCAAGGTCCTTGTCGGGCAGCTCGCCGAGCTGCTGCTTCATGTCCTTCTTGGCGAGGTCGATGAAGTGCGTGCCGATGCGGTTGCCGACCCCGCGCGAGCCGCTGTGCAACATCACCCAGACGCGCTCGGCCTCGTCGAGGCAGAGCTCGATGAAGTGGTTGCCGGTGCCGAGCGTGCCGAGGTGCTTCGCCGTCGCGCCGCGGTCGAGCCGCGGGTGGCGCTCGAGGATCCGTTCGTAGCCGGGACGCAGCTTGCGCCAGGCGTCCTCGGCCCGCGCCGGCAGATCGCGCCACGCGCCGCGATCGCCCTTGCCGCCGTGGTTGGTGCGGCCGTGCGGCACGGCGCGCTCGATCGTCGAACGCAGCGGCTCGAGGCTGTCGGGCAGATCGCTCGCCGTGAGCGACGTCCGCACCGCCATCATGCCGCAGCCGATGTCGACGCCGACCGCGGCCGGGATGATCGCGCCGCGGGTCGGGATCACGCTGCCGACGGTCGCGCCGATACCCCAGTGCACGTCGGGCATCGCCGCGACGTGCGAGTGCACGATCGGCAGCCGCGCGACGTTGCGGAGCTGCGCGAGTGCGTTGTCGTCGGCGTGCACGCCGTCGATCCAGGCCTTGATCGGGACACCGGAGGTGTCGAGACGGACGAAGCGGTTCATGTCGGGTACGGGTCGGTCGGGGTCAGGGTAGGCGGTCAGTCTTCGGCGCGGAAGTCGGCGAGCGGCGTCATGCCGTGGCCGTGGGTGCGCGGATCGCCGTCGTACAACGCGCGCCACCAGCGTTCGCCGGCGGCTGCGAACGCCTCGGGAGACACTCGCCGGCCGCGTCCGTCGAGCACGGTCAGGTCGTCGAACCAGATGCAGAGGTCGAGTGTGCGGTCGTGCGGGTCCTGGAACAGGCAGAGCGAGTGCCGGCCCTCGGCGCCGTCGCCGTTGCGCCAGTCGAGGCTGAGGCGGTCGCTCCACGGCGCGAAGCGCTCGTCGTGCACGTCGAAGAACTCCCAGCCGTAGACCGGCATGCCGCCGAACGACCGGACGATCGCCTGCAGCGTCGCCGGTGTGACGGGCAGCACCGCGGCGTCGCGATCGTCGAAGTAGCCGTCGCGCAGCGAGACCGCGAGCCGCCGTACCGGCTGCAGGACGAGCTGGATCTCGAGGCGGCGGTCGGCGGCAGCGTCGGCGTCGAGACCGAACGCAACGAAGCTGGCGGTCGCGAGGAGCGCCTCGGGGTCGAAAGCGAGGTCGACGAAGTCGGCCTCGTTGAGCGCGGTCCCGAGCCGACTCCAGAGTTCCGGGTTGGTGTCCATGCCTGCGATGAAGCACCTACCATGCCAGCGTCGATCGGATCGGTTCGGATCGACATAACAACTTTACAGCAGAGGGTTACCGATTGACGCGGAGCTCGCGGTCGGCGGCGCCGTATTGAGCTGACACTATCCGTTGGGATAGGTTCTTAGCGTAGTGGCGCAGTCCCGCGGATTCACCGTCGTCAGCTTCCTCGGCTTCCAGCTCGACCGGGGCCGCGGCACCGATCGCTGGGGCCACTGGCGCCCGAACGTCGGCATGTGCCAGCACGAGGACCTGTTGGTCACGCGGCTCGTGCTGCTGACCGAGCGCCGCTACTCGACGCTGTTCGCGCAGGTCGCGGCCGACATCGCGAGTGTCTCACCGGAGACCGTCGTCGAGCGCATCGACGTCGGCCTGCGCGATCCGTGGGACTTCGAGGAGGTCTTCGACCGGCTCTACGCGGTCGCCGAGCAGCTCGCGCTCGACCCCGAGCGCGAGGACGTGCTGGTGCACGTGACGACCGGCACGCACGTCGCGCAGATCTGCCTGTTCCTGCTGACCGAGACCCGGCGCTTTCCGGCCCGGCTGCTGCAGACCAG
The DNA here is from genome assembly GCA_020425925.1 of Planctomycetota bacterium. Taxonomy (GTDB): domain Bacteria; phylum Planctomycetota; class UBA1135; order UBA1135; family UBA2386; genus JAGQRA01. The sequence goes on along the minus strand of JAGQRB010000884.1, from coordinate 8,979 downwards.
TCCGCCGGCCGGCAAGCGCGGTGACGCCGCCGGCACCTGGCAGATCATCGACCTCGACCTGTCGCGCTTCGACCGTCTGGCGCAGCGCTTCGCGCGCGAGCACGAGCACGGCGAGTCGCTGCTGAAGTCCGGCATCGCGACCCGCAACGCCGCGTTCAACACGATGATCGCCGAGATCGAGCGCGTCGCGCTGCTGTCGACGGCGCCGATGCTGCTGCTCGGGCCGACCGGCGCCGGCAAGTCACGGCTGGCGAAGCGCATCCACGAGCTCAAGCAGAAGCGTCATCGTCTCACCGGTGCGTTCGTCGAGGTCAACTGCGCGACGATCCGCGGCGACGCCGCCCACTCGGCGCTGTTCGGGCACGTGCGCGGCGCGTTCACGGGAGCGCAGAAGGACCGTCCCGGGCTGCTGCGCGCCGCGAACGGCGGCATCCTGTTCCTCGACGAGATCGGCGAGCTCGGGCTCGACGAGCAAGCGATGCTGCTGCGAGCGCTCGAAGAGAAGCGCTTCCTGCCGCTCGGCAGCGACCGGGAGGTCGAGAGCGCCTTCCAGCTCATCGCCGGCACCAACCGCGATCTCGGCGAGCGCGTCGCCGCCGGGACGTTCCGCGAGGACCTGCTCGCGCGCATCAACCTCTGGACCTGGCGGCTGCCGGGGTTGCCCGATCGCGCCGAGGACATCGCGCCGAACGTCGACTACGAGCTCGACCAGCTCTCCGCCCGGCTGGGCCGCCGGGTCCACTTCAACGCCGAGGCGCGGCAGCGCTACCTCGACTTCGCGACCTCGCCGCTCGCCGCCTGGCGCGGCAACTTTCGCGATCTCAACGCCAGCCTGACGCGGCTCTGCACGCTCGCGACCGCCGGCCGCATCACCGAGGCCGGAGTCCGGCACGAGATCGCGCGGCTGCGCTCCGACTGGCAGCGCCAACCCGGCGCGGCGGCGGCCGGCGTGAGCGGTGACGACGATCTGCTGCTGCGTGGGTTGCTGGGGCCTGATCGCGCCGCCGAGCTCGACCGCTTCGACCGCGTCCAGCTCGCCGATGTCGTACGCGTCTGCCGCGCCGCACGTTCGTTGTCGGCTGCGGGACGCGAGCTGTTCGCCGCCTCGCGCTCCCGACGCGCCTCGACCAACGACGCCGATCGGCTGCGGAAGTACCTGGCCCGGTTCGGGCTCGACTTCGCGGCGGTGACCACGGCGAGGCCCGGTAGTCCGCAGGGTTCGCCGTGACAGCGGGCATCCACCGCGGACCCGCGGCGTTCGTCGTGGCATGATGCGGCTGCACGGACGACGGGCAACGCACGCTCCTGCCGCGCTACGCCGAGCTCGGCCGCGACGCGCGCGACCGGCAGGCTATCGCTGCTGCCGCAGCAGCCACCCTTCCCATTCGCGCTGGAACGCGGCGAGACCGTCGCCGTCGATCGCGAGCGCGCGTCGCATCGCCGCGGCGGCGGTCGGATCGCGCTCGCGCGTCGCGAGCCAGTCGCGCCAGAATGCCTGCAGCTTGCCGTTTTCCTGCAGCCAGTAGAGCAGGTAGCGCGCCTCGGCGTAGTGCAGTCCCGACCGCTCGCCGTAGAACTCCGCGCTGCTGGTCGCCAGCAGCTTGCCGAGCGGCACGGTGCGCTCGGCCCGAATCGCCTGCTGCAGGCCGTCGAGGCGCCAGTTCAGCAGTCCCGTGATCCGACCGTCGCGTTCGCGGCACTGCTCGAACAACGATCCGAGCCCCTCGTTGAGCCACGCCGGGCAGTCCTCGACGTTGGCGGCGACGAACGGGTGCACGATCTCGTGCACCAGCGTGCCGCCGCCGGTCGCGATGTTCATGATCAGCGCGCCGTGGCGAGGTGAGTAGAACCCGAACGGCGTCGTCGGCGGTTCGCCGAACAGCTCGCGGCAGTGCTTCTGGTAGCTCGTCTTGCCGTCGAACAGCCAGACCTCGAGCACCTCGCGCGGGTCGTCGCGGAAGAAGTCGCGGCGCAGCAACTCGACGGCCCAGCGGACGGTGCGCTCGGCGCTGCGCGCGACGGCGTCGCGGCCGCCGTCGCCGAGCACGACGAACGGCGGCTCGAGCACGGTGTCGAACCCGGTCGGGATGCGCGACTGCATCGCCTCGAGGTGGGCGGCGCACTGTGCGCGCGTGATGCGTCGGCCGGTGCCGGAGGGGGAGTCGATGCCGCTGTCGGTCTGACCGGACAGCGGAGTGACCACGATGGCAGTCACGAGCGTGATGAGGACGGCGCGCATGTTCCACCGACGGCGAACGGTGACGCGATCTTCCGTTGCGGACGCGCGATCCGTGCGAGTTCCGTGCATCCGGCCCGGAGACCACCGCGAACGACGCGGCGTTCCACCACCTGCCCACGATTCCACCGATGAAATCATTCTTGATCCTCGTCGCGACGAGCCTACTGGGCGTCGCGCTCCCGACCCAGAATGCCACCGTTACCGTGCTGCACGGCGTGCCCGGCCTGCCGAGTCCGGTCGATGTCGTCGCCAACGGCAACACCCTGTTCTCGTTCGACTACGGCGAGCAGCGCGGTCCCCTGAGCCTCGCCGCCGGCACCTACGCGCTCGAGGTCCGGCTCAACGGCAATCCGATCCTCACGCTCAACGCGACGCTGCAGAGCGGCGACGACGTCAGCGTGATCGCGCACCTCGACGCCAGCGGCTCGCCTGTGCTCGCGGCGTTCCCGAACGACGTCACGCCGTTGGCGTTGCCGTCGTCGCGTCTGACCGTGCGGCACACCGCGCAGGCGCCCGCGGTCGACGTCGTGCTGGCGCAGAACGGCAGCACGGTCGCGACGATCCCGAACCTCGCCAACGGCAACGAGGCGATCGCGCCGGTCGCGCCCGGGCTCTACGCCGTCAGCCTCAACCTCGCCGGCACTTCGACGGTCGCGTTCGGACCGGTCGACGTCGTGGTCGAGAACGGTCACGGCTACGCGTTCTTCGCGGTCGGTGACGCCAGCATGCCGAACTTCACCGTGTTGACCCAGAAGCTGCCGCTCGCCGCGAAGGTCACCGTGCTGCACGGCGTGCCCGGACTCGGCGGCCCGGTGACCGTGCAGGCCAACGGTGCCGCGCTGTTCTCGTTCGACTTCCGCGAGTCGCGCGGCCCGCTGGTCGTGAACCCCGGCACCTACGTCTTCGATGTCGTGCAGAACGCCGTGACGCTGCTGACCCGCAGCGACACGGTCGCGCGCGGTGACGATGTCACCGTCGTCGCCCATCTCGACGCGGCCGGTGCACCGGTGCTGTCTTCGTTCGTCAACGACGTCACTTCGACCGCGGCCGGCGAAGGTCGGGTCATCGTGCGACACCTCGCCGCGGCGCCGGCGGTCGACGTCGTCGTGACCGATCAGGGCGCGCCGCTCGCGACGATCCCGAATCTCACGAACGGCACCGAGGCGAGCTCGCCGATCCCGCTCGGCAACTTCGCGGTCCAGCTCAACGCCGCCGGCACCACGAACACCGTGTTCGGGCCGGTGAACTTCCGCCCGCAGCAGAACGTGCTCTACGAGTTCGTCGCGGTCGGCGACATCAACGCGGCGTCGTTCGGGGTCGAACTGCTGCAGCGCGATCTGACGCCGGCGGTGCCCGCCGCGATCACGACGCAGGTCGGCGGCTGGAGCTGCGGTCCCAACATCGCGGCGCAGCCCGCGACGTTCGACTACGGCGAGCCGTTCGAGCTCGTCGTCACCGGCGCGCCGGCGAACGCCACCGCGATCGTCAACTACGGCGACAGCATCACCAACGTCGGCCCGCTGGCGCTGCCGTTCGACCTGCAGCCGCTCGGCGCGCCGGGCTGCTTCGTCAACTGCAACGCGATCGCGATCCTCGGTGCGACGACCGATGCCCAGGGTGAGCTGCGAGTCGGCTACCTGGTGCCGCGCGCGTTCGCCGAAGGCTTCGACGTCGGCTACTTCCAGGTCGGTGTGCTGACGGCCGCGAACGCGCTCGGCGTCGTCACCACCGAGTATCTCGAGATCGACTGATCGCAGGCCTCGTGGCACGCTGGTGCCATGAAGGCGATGTGTCTCGACCGGCTCGGGCCGCTCGCGGAGCTGCCCGGGCCGCTGTCGCGCCGCGATCTGCCGGACCCCGTGCCGCGCGCCGGCGAGGTGCTGGTTCGCGTCGCGGTCTGCGGCGTCTGCCACACCGAGCTCGACGAGATCGAGGGTCGCACGCCGCCGCCGCGGCTGCCGGTGGTTCCGGGTCATCAGGTCGTCGGCCGTGTCGCGGCGCTCGGTGATCGCGTCACGGATCTGGCGGTCGGCGACCGCGTCGGCGTCGGTTGGATCTGGCAGTCGTCGGGCGCCGCCGACGAGAATCTGAGTCCGAAGTTCCTCGCCACCGGCCGCGACGTGAACGGCGGCTATGCCGAGCTCATGACCGTGCCCGCGGCCTACGCCGTGCCGCTGCCGGCGGTGTTCCGCGATGCCGAGGCAGCGCCGCTGCTGTGCGCTGGTGCGGTCGGCTACCGCGCGCTGCGGCTGTGTGAGCTCAACGACGGTGAGCCGCTCGGGCTCACCGGTTTCGGCGCGTCGGCGCACCTCGTGCTGCAGCTCGCGCGTCACCGCTACCCGAACAGCAGGATCCACGTGTTCGCGCGCGACCGCGGCCAGCGCGAGTTCGCGCGCGAGCTCGGTGCTGCGTGGGCCGGCGACACCAGGGAACGCGCGCCCGAGCAGCTGGCGGCAATCATCGATACGACGCCGGCCTGGCAGCCCGTGGTCGAGGCGCTCGCGAACCTGCGGCCGGGCGGGCGGCTCGTGATCAACGCGATCCGCAAGCAGGACGACGACAAGGATGCGTTGCTCGGCCTGTCGTATCGCGAGCACCTCTGGCTCGAACGCGAGGTCAAGTCGGTGGCGAACGTGACCGTCGCCGACTTGCGCGACTGCCTCGCACTCGCCGCCGAGGCACGGCTACGGCCCGAGGTCACGACGTTTCCGCTCGCGGCGGCGAACGCGGCGCTGCACGAGCTCGCGCGCGGCGGCGGCCGCGGCGCGAAGGTGTTGCAGATCGGTTGACTCGATCGGCGGCGGGGCCGGCGCGGCTCAGATGTCGCCGACGACGCCGAGCGTGCCGCCGCTCACCGCCAGCCAGAGCGCGTTGAGACCCGGCGCGAATGCCCCGCCCTGGGCTCGCAGCGGCAGGCCGATCAGCGTCGGATCGTTCGGGATCGGCAGCCCGTAGGCCGGGTTCGGAATCGGCGTCAGCACGAGCGCGGTGACGTCGCCCGAGGTGTAGATCGTGCAGCCCGGCGCCTGTGGACCGACCGGCTGGTTCGGGTCGATGAGCCCGAACTGTACGAACGCGACCGTGGTGCCTACCGGGACGCTGACCAGTCGCAGATCCCACGTGGTGCCGAGAACCGGACGCGTCAACGCCGTCATCACCGCGCCGTTGCAGCCCGCGCCGTAGGTCGAGTTTGTGCCGGCGGTGCCGACCGCCGGATGATCCGTCAGGTACAGCAGCGTGAACCGACCGTCGGTCAGCGTGTTCGGCGCCGAGTAGGTGCTGACCCGAACGAGCGCTCCGCCGCCCGGCGCGTCGGTCCAGCCGTCGATCACTGCGTAATGGTCGCCAGCACCGTAGCCGGTCACTTGTGCGTGCGAGCCGGGGAACGTCGCGACGTTCGGCAGCGTCACCTCGTAGCGGCCCGTGCCGACACGGTGGATCAGCTCGACGTTGCTCGGACCGAGGGTGCCGTTGCTGTCGACGTAGTCGATGTGCGGCGCGTAGGTCGTGTTGGTCGGGTTGTTCGCCCACAGGTGCGTGCCCGATCCCTGGCGCTCGGGCATCGGCACCGCGAACTCGTGGTAGCTGGCGACGAACTCACCGTTGAACAGGGCGCCGGCGAGGTTGTGGCACTCGATGTCGACCGAGATGTCGGTGCCGATGCGGCCCCAGCTGCGCACGTGCGCGCGGAACGGCACCGTGCCGATCGGCGTCACCTGCACGTGGCCGTGCTCGTTGCCGGTCGGCGCCAGGCCGGGGAACCGCACGTTGTAGGTGCCGAGTCCGGTGCGCGACACGGTCGGCGACGGCCGTTCCCCGTTCCAGCCGAGGCGGGGCAGCGCGGGATTCGTCGGGGTCGTGGGGTCGTCACAGATCCGCCAGGCGACCGCGGCGGCAGGATCGGCGGGCCGCAGGCTCAGGATCGTGAACCCGAGCGGTGCGGTCGCCGGCAGACCGTTGGCCTCGAACTGCAGCACGTCGACGACGGTGTCGAGCTTGACGTCGACGTAGACGCGCTTGACCACCGCGAAGTGGGCGCCGCCGTAGGGCGAGACGTGGATCGCACCGGTTCCGGCCACCGTGTGCGGGATCTTGACGTGGTAGAGGTTCGTCGTCGTCGCGTTGCGTTGGATCGTGATCCGTTCGCCGCCCGGCGTGTACTCGAGCGTCTCGGGCGCGTTCGCCGTCGCGCCCGCGGCCAGCGGGGAGTTGCCGAAGGTCGCCCACGAGGCTTCGTCGCGTGGTCGGTTCGTGAGGTACGACAGCGAGAACATCGCGTCCATCGGCGCGCCGGTCGGCGACCACGTCGTCACCGTGACGTTGGTACCGGAGCCGCCGTCCCCGACCCAGTTCTCGATCGACGCGTAGGTCGCGTCGGGACCGTAGCCGGTGACGTTCGCCGTCGAGCTCTGGAACGGTGCGAGGTCGGGAAGGTGCACGCGATAGCGGCCCGGACCGAGCCGTTCGACCTGCTCGAAACCGCGCGGCCCCATCGTGCCGCCGCTGTCGGTCCAGGGTGCCGCCGGCGTGTACGGGACGGTCGAGCTGGGGAAGCTGGCCCAGAGGTACCCGCTCGTGCCGTCGGCCGGGTCGATGCCGTCGGCCCGCTCCATGTAGCTCAGGAAGAAGCGGCTGTCGGTCGGGACGCCGGTCTGGTTCGTGCACTGCACGGTGATCACCATCTCGTCGAGCAGCGAGACCCACTGCAGCGCCTTGGCGCGGACCAGGTGGCTCGCGTAGGGCGTTACCTGGACATTGCCGCCCTTGTTGCTCCAGCCCGTCGGCGAGTAGCTCGGAAGATGGACTTCGTAGAGGCCGATCCCGAGCCGTGTGATCGTCGGAGTCGCGCCGTTCGAGCTGAAGCGCGTCGACACCGGCGGATTGTAGCTCGAGGCCTGCGGCTGGTCTGCCCACAGGTAGGCCTCACGTCGGACGAGGTCGCCCAGGACGCGATAGCGGAACGCGAACGGAGCGTTGGCCGCCGGATTGCCGGTCGCCGAGAACGTCTGCACTATGGCGATCAGATCGCCGTTCGACGGGAACCAGTCCTCGACCACCGCGGTGTGGTTGCCACCGTAGGCGCTGACGTGCACGACGCCGCGGCCCGGCATGTTGGGCACGCGCACGAGGAACCGGTTCTGCTGCTGCTGGTCCGGCGTCACGGTGATCGCGCCCCCGGCCGTGTTGTGCTGGTAGCTCGCCGACGGCGTGAACGTCGAAGTCGATCCGGTCGGACTGACCCAGGCCCACGCCACCTCCTGGCATCGCGGCAGTCCGGTGGCGAGGACGATCGCCAGCAGCGCGGCGACGGAACGGGAAAGGACCGCAAGAGCGACGGGATACATGGCGCATGGGGCAGTGCCGTTGCGCGGCGGGTTGAGCGCACGGAATCGGCTTTTCCGCGCCGCCGGGCCCTGGTCTATGCTCCGGGTCGGGCTCGCCATGAACGCCGATCCGAAGCCGCCGTCCGAACCCGGATCGCCGGTCGCCGCGCTGCTGCGCCGGTGGTTCGAGGCGCGCGATCCGCTCGCGCTCGACGAGCTCGTGCGCCGCAACCTCGATCACCTGCAGGGCTACGCCCACGGCAAGCTCAGCGCCGCCGCGCGCGGCAAGGCCGATACCGGCGACGTGGTCCAGGAAGCGCTGCGCAGCGTGCTCGCGTACCACCCACCGTTCGTGGTCGAGACCGAAGCGCAGCTGCGCGGGCTGCTGCGGAAGATCGTCGACGGCGTGCTCAGCGATCAGCATCGCCGCTGGACCGCGCTGCACCGCGACGTCGCGCGGGAGCACCCGCTGCCCGACGGCACCTCGGTTGCCATCGGGGCGCTGCGCGTCGGCGGCGAGTCGCCGAGCGCCGCCGCGCGCGGGCACGAGCGCGAGGCCGAGTCGCGGCTCGCGATCGCGACCCTGGATCCGACCGATCAGGTCATCGTGATCATGCGGGTCTATCGCGACGAACCGTTCGACGCGATCGGCCGCGAGGTCGGAATGAAGCCGGACACCGCGCGGGTGCGGTTCCGCCGCGCGATGCGCCGGCTGTCGGAGAAGCTCAAGGCGCTGCGCGATGGCGACACCGACACGTTCCTCGCCTGATCACCGCGATGGCCCGGCCCCGGCCGCCAATCCGCCTCAGCAGTAGCTCTTCCAGACGAGGTGGCGTTCCCCGCTCGAGTCGACGAAGTAGAGCTCGACCTGGCCTTCCCAGTCCAGCGGTAGAATGCCCGTCAGCTCGATGACGACACCGAGGTCGGCGCTGTAGAGCGAGCCGGTGTCGGGCCGGATGCACTTCCCGGTCTTCGCGTTGCAGAACTCGAAGTAACCGCTCTCGGGAGTGCCGGTGAACTGCAGCGTGACCTCGTAGAGGTGGTTCTCGTCGTCGTAGGATCCGGTCGCTTCGCTGCCGCCCCCGGGGATCGAACCCACGGTCGTCGTCGTCACGCCGGCGGTGGCCGCGTCGGAGAGCAGGAAGACGGACGGTGCCGGCGACGTCGACAGCTCGGCCGCCTGCGCCACCAGATCGATGGCCGTGATGGTGGTCGGGATTCCGATCGTCAGGCTGCCTTCGCCGTTGCTGCCGAGCAACAGCTGCTGAACGACCGGCGTCGGGCCAAGGAGGTACGTCCCGATCGTGCCGGGGAGCATCAGGCCGGGTCCGAACCCGAGGTCCAATGCGATCGCACCGAACGCGAACGGGGTTCCGAGCATGGTGAACGTGAGGCTCGATCCCGTCGGCGCCGCAT
>JAGQRB010000883.1 GCA_020425925.1 Planctomycetota bacterium | reverse complement strand
CGGCGGCGCCGCTCGCCGCCATCAGCAGCGTCGTGCGGCGGCCCGCCGTGAGGTGCACGCGCGGCGGCGCGGCGACCTCGCCGGCCGCGAGTGCCTCGAACGCGCCCCGCATCGCCGCGATCGCGTCTGCCATCGGCAGCGCGGCGGCGAGCTCCGCCGCGCCGAGCACGCGCACGTTCACTCGCGGCGGATGCCCGCGAGCCCGAGCACCTCGTCGACGACCTTCTCGAGCACGAACAGCACCGCCTGCTCGCCGGCGACGAGCTCGTCGTCGCCGCCCGGGATCACGACGCTGCCGTCCTCGCGCGTGATCGCCGCGACGACGCAGCCGCGCGGGAAGCCGGCGTCCTTGACCTTCCGGCCCGCGACCTTGCTGCCGGCCTGGACCTCGATCTCGATGACCTCGGCCTTGCCCTCCTCGATGGTCGCGATGGTCGAGATGCTGCGGCTGCGCACGAACGCGAGGATGCGGTTGGCGCAGAGCAGCCGCGGCGAGACCGCGACGTCGATGCCGAGGCGGTGGTAGAGCGAGACGTAGTCCGGCTTGTGCACCAGCGCGACCGTCCGGCGGGTGCCGAGCGTGCGGGCGAGCTGGCACGACATCAGGTTGCGCTCGTCCTGGTCGGAGATGCCGAGGAACGCGTCGCATTCGCCGACGTGTTCCTCCTGCAGCAGGTTGATGTCGGTCGCGCTGCCGTGCAGCACGACGACGTTGTCGAGCGCCTCCGACATGCGCTCGGCGTCCTTGCGATCCTCGACGACGACCTTGACGTCGACGCCCTCGGCCTGCAGCGCGCGGCAGACCTGCTGCGAGATCCGGGCGCCGCCGAACACGACGACGCTGCGCGCCGTGGTCGAGCGCGCGCCGCCGATCTTGCGTTCGAACGTCGAGATCGCCTTCGGCTCGCCGAGCGCGAAGATCTCGTCGCCGGCGAGCAGCTCGTCCGAGCCGCCCGGCACGATGACCTCGTGGTCGCGATCGATCGCCGTGATCAGCATGCCGGACGGGATCTTCAGATCCTTGAGCAGCTTGCCGGTGTAAGGGCAGGCCTCGGGCATCCGGAACCGGCGCATCTGGATCCGGCCCTCGGCGAAGTTATCGACCCCGAGCGCGGTGCTCTGCAGCACGTTCTTGACGATCTCCTCGGCGGCGAGGTCGTCGAGCGACAGCAGCAGGTCGTGGTGCAGGTTCTTGCGGAAGAACGTCTTGCTGCGCAGCACCGCCGAGGTGTCGCGCAACCGCAGCACGGTCTTCTTGGCGCCCATGCGCTTGCCGAACAAGCAGGTCAGCATGTTGACCTTGTCGTCGCTCGAGACCGCCAGCAGCAGATCGGCGGCGTGGGCCTCGGCCTTGTCGAGCACGTCGGGGCGGGCGCCGTCGCCGCTGACCGCCTGCACGTCGAGCAGCTCGGCGACCTGCCGCATGCGCTGGAGGTCGGGGTCGACCACCGTGATCGAGTGGCCCTCGGTCGAGAGCACCTTCGCCAAATACGACCCCACCTCGCCGAGACCGACGATCAGAATGTTCATCCGTGCCGCGGAGGATACTGTGACGGCCCTTCTTGATCCTCCTCCTGGACAACAAGGACTCGTTCGTCTGGAACCTCGCGCAGGCGCTCGCCGGGCTCGGTGCGGAGACCCGCGTCGTCCGCAGCGACGCGCTCGAAGTCACCGAGGTCGGAAAGGCCGCGGCCGTGGTGATCTCGCCGGGGCCGGGCCGCCCCGAGGACGCCGGGCAGTCGATCGCCGTGGTGCGGCAGTGGTCGGGTCGGGTTCCGATCCTCGGTGTGTGCCTCGGCCACCAGGCGATCGGTGCCGCATTCGGGGCGGCGATCCGGCGCGGCGAGCCGGTGCACGGCCGCGCCACCGTGATCCGACACGACGGCGACGGACTGTTCGCCGGGCTGCCGAACCCGCTGCTCGCCTGCCGCTACCACTCGCTCTACGTCGACGCGGGCACGCTCGGCCCGGCGCTGCGGGTCACCGCGCGCGACGAGCACGGCGAGGTCATGGCGTTGCAGCACGTGCAGCATCCGACCTTCGGCGTGCAGTTCCATCCGGAGTCGTTCCGGTCGCCCGACGGCCCCGGCCTGCTGCGGAACTTTCTCGCCGGCATCGGCGCGCACGCGGCATGAGCGGCCGCGACGCGAGCGAACGGGACACCGCGGATCCGGTGATCGCGATCGAGGGCCTCGGCAAGCGCTTCGGCGCGCACGAGGTGCTGCGCGACGTCGGGATCGCGGTCGGGCGCGGCGAGCTGTTCGGCCTGATCGGCCCGAACGGCGCCGGCAAGTCGACGCTGCTGCGCACCCTGATCGGCCTGGTGCAGCGCGATTGCGGCAGCGTCGCGGTGCTCGGACGGGACCCGGCGACCTCGTCGCTGGCGATCCGCCAGCGCACCTGCTACCTGCCCGGCGAAACCGGGGTCTACACCCAGATGACAGGCCGGGCGTTCCTCGACTTCGCGCTCGGCTTCTACCCGCGGCAGCGCCGCGAGCTGCGCGCGCGGCTCGAGCGCGAGTTCGAGCTGCCGCTGGCACAGAAGGTCCGCAGCTACAGCGCCGGCATGAAGCAGAAGCTCGCGCTGATCGCGACGCTGGTGCCCGAGGTCGAGCTCTACCTGCTCGACGAACCCGACCGTGCGCTCGACGCCAGTGTCCGCTTCGCGCTGCGTGACGTGCTCCGCGAGCTGCGCGCCGCCGGCGCAACGATCGTGCTGAGCTCGCATCACCTCAGCGAGGTCGAGACCCTGGCCGACCGGCTCGAGTTCCTG
>JAGQRB010000089.1 GCA_020425925.1 Planctomycetota bacterium | reverse complement strand
GGCTCGGCGCAGTAGCTCGCCAGCATGGTGTCGAACACGAAGCCGCCGAGCGTCAGGTCGGCGGCGCGCAGCGCGGCGCGCAGGCGTTTGCTGTCGTGCGCGATCTTCTCGAGTTCGCTGCCGGCGAGCAGCGGCGCGAGCTTCGCGGCGGCGGCGGCATTGCCGTCGGGCAGCAGCGGCGGGTCGAGGTTGAGCGGCACGTAGGTCGCTCGCCCGGGCGCGGTCGCGAACGCCAGGCCGATCAACGTGGTCGCGCGCGGGTAGCGCCCGGTGGTCTGTGCCGCCACCGCGGCGCGTTCCGCGTCCCGGAGCTCGGCGATCAGCGCGTCGAGGCCGGCGGCATCGCGCACGACGCGGTAGTCGGCGTCGACGTTCTCCTGCACGGTCGGCGCGGCGGCGAGCTGCGCCGTGAGGTTGGTGAATTCGAGACGCTGGAACAGCGGCCGCAGCAGCGCAGGGTCGGGAGCGGCGGGGCCGAGGTCCGCGACGCCGACGTCGAGCGGCACGTCGAGGCGCAGCTGGACCAGTTGTTTGCTGAGCAGCGCCTGCTCGCGGTGCTCGATCAGCGACTCGCGGATCGCCTTCTTCTCGAACTGCTCGGCGCCGTCGAGTGCACCTTCGAGCGAGCCGAAGCGTTCGAGCAGCGTGACCGCGGTCTTCTGGCCGACCTTCGGCACGCCCGGGATATTGTCGGACGAATCGCCCATCAGCGCGAGCAGGTCGACCATCTGCGTCGGCTTCACACCCCACTTCTGCTCGCAGGCCGCGGCGTCGAGGATTTCGGGCTTGCTGGTCGAGCTGCGCAGGTTCCAGAGCACGATGTGCTCGTCGACGATCTGCAGGAAGTCCTTGTCGCCGGTGACGACGAATACGTCCATGCCGGCATCGCGTCCCTCGACCGCGAGCGTCGCGATCACGTCGTCGGCCTCGTCGGTGTCGCTCTCGAGGATCCGGATGCCGAAGCCCTCGGTCGCGCTGCGGATGTCCTGCAGCTGCAGGGCCATCTCGTCCGGCATCTTGCTGCGCGTCGACTTGTACTCGGGGTAGACCGCGGTGCGGGTCAGATCGGCGCGCGGGCCGTCGAACGCGATCGCGATCGCGTCGGGCTTCTCGCGCTCGATCAGCGCCCGCAGCGTGGTGCAGAAGCCGTAGGTCGCGGCGGTCGGGTGGCCGTCGCTGGTCGCCAGCGGTGTGCGGCCGGTGCCCTGGAACGCGAAGAAGCTGCGGTAGGCCAGGGCAGTGCCGTCGATCAGGAACAGGCGCTTCGGCATCCGACCCTTGTAGCCGCCGTGGCACGGCATCGGGAGCGATACCTCGGAACGGCGACCGTGCCGATTCTCCGGATTCCGCGAGCAGTCGGCCCCGCCGCAGCACTCCCCGACGTGCCATGATCTCGACCGCCGCTCGCTTCCTCGCCGGCCTCGCGCTGGCCGCGTCCGTGACGTGTTTCGCCGCCGCCCAAACCCAGGTCGCCTGGGCACTCGTCGACCCGGCCGGGCACGGCGCGACGTTCGTCCCGAACTCGAACTACCAGTTCACACCGGCCGGTCCGCTCGTGACCGTGCAGCGGGTCGCCGGCACGGCCAACAGGTTCGTCGTCAAGTTCCCCGGCATCGGCGGCGCGACCGGCAACTTCCAGGCCTCGGGCTACGACGGCAACCACGTCGCGGTGATCAACGGCTGGTATGCCGTGGGGGCCGACGTGATGTGCCAGGTCGAGCTGTTCGAGGCCGACGGCTCGCCCGCGAACGACAAGAAGTTCACGATCTTCTACCGCATGGAGGGCGAGCTCGACGACCGATCGGCCTACCTCTGGGCGAACGATCCGAGCGCGGTCAGCTACACGCCCGACGTGTTCTACTCGTGGAACGGCAACCGCGCCAACCCGTGGATCAACCGGTCGGGTACCGGCTACTACTACGTCTACCTCTACGGCCTCGCCAACAACCAGCCCGAACGCGGCAACGTGCAGGTCACGGCCTACGGCACCGAGTTCCGCCGCTGCTGGGTGCAGGACCTCGGCCACTGGCTCACGCCCGGCCACGTGCTGGTCCTGGTGCGCACGTTCGACGCCGCCGGCAACCCCGCCGACGCGCGCTTCACGCTGCACTACAACGAGACCGCGGCGCCGATCGCTGCGACGCTCGGCTCGGGCGCACACATGCGATCGGACAACGGTACCGCCACCTGCCAGGTGCCCGATCCGCTCTATCGCGACAGCAACGGCGACGTCGGTCCACGCGACAGCGAGTCGATCCTGCGGCTGCACACCGGCTTCTACATCGCGCGGTTGCCCGACGTGAAACCGAGCGACAGCGCGATCCCGATCGTCACCGCCTACGGCGCCTCGACACCGATCTACGCCTCGATCGAGGGATTCGGCGACGACGGCTGCGGCGGCACGGGCGTGCAGGTCGCGACCTGGGACGCCGCCGGCAACCCGGCCGACGCCCGCTTCTCGCTGCTCTACCTGACCGATCGGCCGGTGTACGCCCGCGAGCAGGCCTGGGCCTGGATCAACCCGTTCAACGCCGGTGCGCAGTTCCTGACCGACGGCTTCACGAGCTACTCGACGAAGACGCCGCCCGGCAGCAACACCGTATTCGTCGTCGATCGTGTCGGCAGTCAGCAGAACCGCTACGAGATCCGGTTGCCCGGGCTCGCGCCGGATGAAGGCGTGCCGATCGTGAGCTCGATGGCCGCGATCGCGCCCGAGTGCGCGGTGATCCGCGGCTGGCGCAAGGACGTCGACGACGTGCTCGTCGACATCGAGGTCTTCGACGGCAACGGCGGCCCCGCGGTCGACGGCACCTGCACCGTGCTCTACCGCCGCGGCGGCGCGCCGACGGACCGCGAGGCCTACCTGCAGGCCGATCAGCCCTCGGCAGCGAGCCACACGCCGTTGATCTGGTGGAACGGCAACCGCGGCGCTCCCACGGTGACACGGCTCGGCATCGGCTACTACCAGGTCGACCTGCCCGGCCTCGTGCCGCTCGGCAGCGAGGGCGGCCACGTGCAGGTCTCCCCGGTCGCCGACCAGCTGGTGCGCGCGACCGTCGTCGGCTGGGTGCCGTCGCTGCTGGGGATGCGCGTGACGGTGCGCTGCTACGACGCCGCCGGCAACGCGAAGGACAGCAAGTTCACGCTGATGTACCACGAGACCGCGGCGCCGATGGACCCGCGCGTCGGTTCGGGCGCGCACCTCTGGGCCAACCTGCCGACCGCGACCGGGCCCTACGCGCCGAATGCGACCTACCGCGACAGCAACGGCCGCTTCGGGCCGCCCGACAGCGAGACCGTGACGCGCCTTTCGACCGGGCACTACGAGGTCACGCTGCCGAACCTGCCGGGCTACGCCACGGTCGTCACGGCGCAGGTCAGCTCCTACGGCACGAACGGTTTCGCGACGCTCGGTTCGTTCGGCGCCCCGAACCCGACGGCGCCGACGAAGGTGCGGGTGCGGACGTTCGACCAGACCGGCGCGCCGCAGGACGGCTACTTCGACCTGCTCTACCTCTGCAAGGCGTCGTCGCTGCTGCTCGCCGACACGTTATCGACCGGCAGCGGCTGCAATGGCGCGACGCTGACCGGTCTCACGAAGCCCGCGCTCTGCCACACCTGGGACATGTGCCTCGACGGCCTGCCGCCGGGCGGCGTGCTCGGCTTCGTGCAGCTGGGTCTGTCGAACCCGAACCTGTCGTTCGGCAGCCAGGCGCCGGGCTGCCGCCAGTTCACCGACGCGCTGGTCACCGTGCCGTTCCCGTTGCCCGGCTTCATCCCGACCTACGGCCTCGCGATCCCCGCCGACCCGAGCTTCGTCGGGCTGTCGATCTTCGCGCAGGGCGGCGCGCTGGTGCCCGGCATCAACCCGCTCGGGCTCGCCGCCAGCAACGGGCTGATCGCGCAGGTCGGTTACAACTGAGCGGCGCTACGGGATGTAGCCGTGCGGCCAGGCGACGGTGAACGGTGACGGATACGTGAGCGCCATGGAGCCGGTGGGCGCGAGCACGGCGGCCTGGAACACGAAGGGCAGCGCGACCGGGACGTTGACGGGGCACTGCCGCGTCCACTCGGTCCAACCGTTCGAATCGAGCAGCCGCAGGCCCATGACCGTGGCGGACGCGAGGTCCATCGGCGAGGCGCCGAGGCCGGGCACGGTGACGGGGGTGGGGGCGAGGCCGCCGACGACGAGCATGGCCCAGCCGTTGTTGGGGCCGACGACGGAGACGTGGTAGGTCTCACCGGCGACGAGCCAGTCGTGGTAGGTGGCGGGGATCTCGCCGGGGACGGACCACGGGGTCGCAGTCGGATGCACGAGCGGCGCGGCACGGGGATCGACGGTGATGGTGCCGGCGGTCGGGCTCGGCATGCTGTAGCTGCCGTATCGGCTGCCGAACGCGAGCCCGCCCGCGAGGGTGCTGTAGGGCCCGACGTCGAGCGAGCCGCTCTCGACCCGGGCGCCGACACCGGCGTAGAGCCCCGGTGTCGAAGCGATCCGGTCGGCGCCCTCGACGATCGAGCCGAGGATCGCGACGTGGGAGTTGCGGACGACGAGGCCCGGGCCGGTGTTGGTCCAGCGGTTGGCGGCCGGGATCCACCAGTATTGGCCGGTCCAATCGATGAGGCTCGTGGTGATCGAGAGGTCGGAGTCGATCGCGGTGACGGGTTCGCCGCTGAGGTCGAACGTGCAGCCGCGGAGGGTGACCGAGGCGCAGCGTTCGAAGTTCAACACGGAATTGGTGAGGCCGCCCCCGGCGTACCATATGTCTTCGAATAGAAGCGTCCCTTGACAGTCCCGGCAATCGAACCCGTGGGGCGCGACCGGCGTGCTGACGACATCCCTCGCACTGACGGAGAGGTTGCTGAGGGCAAGCAACTCACCGAAACCGATGCCCGAAACGGTGAACTGACCAACGAGCGGAACACTCAACGGATCGGAGTACCCCGGCGTTCCGAAAGGCGAGGCCGAAGTGATCCTCAGGGGTTTGTCGATGGTGACGTTCGCGGAGTAGCGGAAGTTGACCGGGATCTGCGAATCCCACAGCAGGACGATGGTGTCGCCGGCACTGGCGCCGGCGACCGCCTGCGGCAGGTCGGAGAAGTGCACGTTGGTGCCGCCGACAGGATGCACGCGCCAAACCTGTTGGGCGGAGAGCGCCGTGGTCACAGCGAGCGCCGCGACCGAGACCTGAAGCACCGCGGAGAGCAGCATGGCGGCGACCGCTACAGCAGGTACTTGATCGCCACGAACCCACCGACCAGCAGCGCCGTGCCCGCGATCGTCACCAGCGCGAACCGCCGCTCGATGAAGTCCTTGATCGACGGCCCGTAGTGCCGGAACAGCCAGGCGACGAGGAAGAAGCGCGCCGAGCGGCTGAGCGCCGACGCCAGCACGAACATCGGGAAGTTGATCGCGAACACACCGGCGGTGATCGTGATCACCTTGTAGGGGATCGGCGTGAAGCCGGCCGCGAACACGACCGCGAAGTCCCAGTCCTCGTAGAGGTGCTGTACGCGCTCGTAGCTGTGCGCGTTGACACCCGGGATGTAGTCGAAGAAGAACTGCTGCACGTGTTCCCAGAGGAACATGCCGATGCCGTAGCCCGCGATGCCGCCGAGCAGCGAGCCGATCGAGCACCAGAGCGCGAAGCGGAAGCTCTTCCTGACGTCGCCGATGCAGAGCGCGATCAGCAGCACGTCGGGCGGGATCGGGAAGAAACTGCTCTCGGCGAACGCGAGCACGAGCAGCGCCGGCACCGCGTACGGCGTCTCGGCCCAACCCACGACCCAGTCGTAGAGCCGACGGAAGATGCCAGGGCGCTTCGCGGGCGTCTCCTGCCCGGTCGGGGTCGTCGTCGTCAAGAGCCGCTTCTCGTGGTCGATGTCGTCGTCGGGTTCGCGCCGTCGGCCGCCGACATCTCGTGGATCTCGAGCAGCACCGGGCCCTCCTCACCGCGGGTCGCGAGCCGCGGCGAGTAGAGCAGGTCCCATGGCCCCTTGTTGCCGCGCAGCTCCTCGAAACGCGCCGCACCGCGCACCAGTCGGGCCGGCAGGATCTGGCCGTCGGCGACCACGCGCAGGCGCAGGTCGAGGCCGCGCGCGTCGGTGGTCGGATGGCCGACGGTCTGCACGTTGTTGGTGAGGAAGCGCGGCCGCGGATGGCCGGTGCCGAACGGGCCGAGCATGTCGAGCCGCCGCACGGTGTGGGGGTCGAGCTCCTCGAACCGCGCCGGGCCGTCGAAGAACAGCGCGTCCTTGACCGGCATTCCGCCACAGACGTCGGCGAAGCGGCCGCAGAACTCGTCGAAGTTGTCTCGCCTCACCTCGAGGCCGACGGCGGCGGCGTGGCCGCCGTGTGACTCGAGCAGATCGCTGCAGCGCGACAGCGCGTCGCGCAGGTGGATGCCGCTGGCGCAGCGGCCGGAGCCGCGGCCGGTCTCGCCGTCGAATGCGACGAGGATCACCGGCTTCTTGAAGGTCTCGGCGGCGCGCGCCGCGACGATGCCGAGCACGCCGGGATGCCAGTGGTCGGCGCCGAGCGCGATCGCCGGCGCCTCGATCGAAGCGGCGGCCGCCATGACCTCGTCCTGCATCGCGCGCTCGATGCGGCGGCGTTCGTCGTTGTGGCGCTCGAGCGCCGCGGCGGCGGCCTGGGCTTCGGCGTAACCCGGCGCCAGCAGCAGCTGCACCGCCTCGATCGCGTGGCCCATGCGGCCGGCGGCGTTGATCAGCGGTGCGATCCGGAACGCGATGTCGCCGACGTCGATGCCGCGGTGCGCCACGCCGGCGGCGTCGAGCAGCGCGCGGATGCCGGGATTCTTGCTCTGCACCAGCGCGCGCAGGCCGTGGAACACCAGCGTGCGGTTCTCGCCGACCAGCGGCGCGACGTCGGCGACCGTGCCGAGCGCGGTGCAGGCGACCGCGTCGGCGAGGAACTCGGCGAACTCCGGGCTCTGCAGCTGGCTGCCCGAGAACGACTCCGCGATCGCCGCTGCCAATCGGAACGCGACACCGCAGCCGGCGAGGTCGCGGTCGGGGTAGCCCGAGTCCGGCAGGCGCGGATTGAGCACGGCGAACGCGTCGGCGACGTTCTCGTTGGTGCCGTGGTGGTCGGTGACGATCACGTCGACGCCGTGGCGCCGCAGCGTCGCGATCGACTCGACCGCGTTGGTGCCGTTGTCGACCGAGATCACCAGGTGGTGGCCGCCGGCGAGGATCGCCTCGACGCTGGCCGGGCTGATCGAGTAGCCATCGGCGCGCGCCGGGATGTAGGGCTTGCTGGTGGCGTGCAGCAGCGAGAAGAACTTGTGCAGCAGCACCGTGCCGGTGATGCCGTCGACGTCGTAGTCGCCGTGGATCAGGATCGACTGGCCGCTGCGGATTGCCTCGCGGATGCGGTCGACGGCCTTCGGCATGTCGCGAAAGCAGAACGGGTCGTGCAGGCCGCGCAGGTTCGGCCGCAGGAAGCTGCGCACCCGGTCGGGGTCGTCGTGGCCGCGGGCCAGCAGCACGCGGGCGACGATGTCGGGCAGGCCGACGGTCTTCGCGAGCGCGCCTTCGCGCGGGTCGACCTGCAGGTTCTCGGGTGCTACGCGCAGCATGGCGGTGCGGTATGGTAGCGGGACGAAACGAGATGCCTAGGACCGACTCCGAGCGAACCAGCGCGCTGCGCCATCTGCCGCCGATCGACCAGATCCTGCGCGATCCGCGCGTTGCCACGCTGCCCCGCGCGGTGCTGGCGCGGCAGGCGCGCCGGTGGCTGCACGAGCTGCGCGAGCAGGTGCTGGCCGGGGAGCTCGATGCCGAGGCGGTGAAGTCGCGCTGCGACGGCGAGGCGGCCGCCGGCGAGCTGAGCCGACGCTGTGAGCTGGCGCAGCGCCCGCGCCACGAACGGGTGATCAACGCCACCGGCGTCGTGCTGCACACCGGCATCGGCCGGGCGGCGCTCGGCCAGCGCGCGATCGACGCGATCACCGCGATCGCCGGCTTCGGGATCGTCGAGGTCGACCCGGTGTCCGGCGAACGCGACCAGCGCGAGCTCGGCATCGCGGCGCTGCTGCACGACGTGCTCGGCGCCGACGGCGGCCTCGTCGTCAACAACAACGCGGCGGCGACGACGCTGATGCTGACCGCGCTGTGCGAGGGCCGCGAAGTCGTGATCTCGCGCGGCGAGCTCGTCGAGATCGGCGGCGGTTTCCGCGTGCCCGACGTGATGCGGCGCGCCGGTTGCCACATGGTCGAGGTCGGCGCCACCAACAAGACCCACCTGCGCGACTACGAGGACGCGACCAACGAGCGCACGGTGGCGTGGCTCAAGGTGCACCCGAGCAACTTCCGGATCGAGGGCTTCGCCGGTGTGCCGACGGTCCAGGAGCTCGCGGCCAAGGCCGGCGAGCTGCTGGTGCTCGATGATCTGGGCTCGGGCCTGCTCTGGAACGAGCCGCTGGCCGGCCTCGAGGACGAGCCGCGGGTGCAGGACAGCATGCAGGGCGGCGCGCACGTGACCTGCTTCTCGGGCGACAAGCTGCTCGGCGGCCCGCAGTGCGGCATCCTCGTCGGCAGGAAGGACCTGATCGCGCGCTGCCGGGCGCACCCGCTCTACCGCGCCCTGCGCTGCGACAAGCTGACGCTCGCGGCGCTCGAGGCGACGCTCGCGATCTACCGCGACGGCGATCCGCTGCGCGAGATCCCGACGCTGCGCATGCTCGCGGCCCCGGCCGCGGAGCTCCGGGCGCGCAGCGAGGAGCTCTGCGCGTTGCTCGGCCGGCCCGACGCCACCGTCGTCGACAGCGAGTCGTTCGCCGGCGCCGGCGCGAATCCGGCGCGGCCGCTCTCGAGCCACGCGGTCGCGTTCCCGGGCGGCCAGGTCGAGAACGATCGGCTGCGCGCCGCCCGGCCGCACGCGATCTTCGCGCGCGTCGCCGATGGCCGCGTGCTGCTCGACGCCCGCACGCTGCTGCCCGAGGATCTCGGCCCGGTCGCGGCGGCGGTGCGGTCGGCGCTGTCGTAGCCGGTCGGCGAAACCGCGGCGGCGACGGATTCCGGGGTTGCCGTGTTTCGCGCCGCGGAATCCGGCATGGGGTCTCCATACCCAACATTTCGGAGACCTGAGAATGAGACGCTTCCTGACCTCGGCGCGGGCCATGCTGCCCCGTCTGTTCCCGTTCCTGCTGCCCCTCGGCCTGGTGGCGCAGGAGCAGGCGTGCCTGCCCTACGACAAGTCCGTCAATCCGGCTAGCGCGGCGGTCGAGCTGACCGTGACCGAACCGACCGGCATCACGCTCGAGACGATCCGGCTGACCGGCGACATCAACGTCCGCTGGCAGTTCGACATCGTCGCCGGCAACCAGGCGACGTTGACGGGCGCCGAGTCGCTCGGCGCACCGACGCCGATCAACCACGTCTTCGACATCGATGACTGTCGGCTGCCGCCCGGCGACTACGTGCTGCTGCTGCGGCGCACCGCCGGCAGCAGCTACTTCGTGTCGGGCAACTGGCGGGGCGGCGGCACCGGCAACGGACTGTCGGCCTATGCCCGCACGATGTGGTCGAACACGAACTTCGAAGGCCCCGGCGCGCCCGCCGGCGTCGGCCCGTGCCTGCGCTACTCGCTCGGTGCCCTGCCTTGCGATCTCGCGCTCGACTCCCGCTCGCTGGCGGGTGATGCGCTGTCGGGTGGCATCGAGGTGACGACCGCCACGGGCACGACCATCGTGACCGGTGCGACCACGCAGCAGTGGCCGGCCGGCACCGCGGTCACGCTGACGGCACCGCTCGAGGTCAGCGGCGCGGTGTTCGCGAACTGGGAGGTCGACGGCGTCGACCTGGCCCCGGGCGAGCAGCGCCTCGACCTGACACTGTTCCGCGACCGGCAGGTCGTCGCCGAGTATCGCACCCTGCACCTCCTGACCGTGCAGGCGACCCAGGACGGGACGTCGATCCAGTCGGCCGTCAGCGCATCGCCGGCCGATCGCAACGGCCTCACCGGCGGCACCGCCACGTTCGCCCTCGACTACGAGTGGGGCACGGCTGTCACCCTGACCGCGCCGGAGCTGTTCGCCAACCGCGGCATGTTCCGGCGCTGGCTCGTCGACGACGTCGCCCAGCCGCTGTGGGCGAACGAGCTCACGGTCACGATCGACGACGACCGGACCGTGGTCGCCGAGTACACCGGCGTCGAGTGCTTCGAGTGGGACATGGGGCCCGGGCTCGGCATGACCGACAACTCGCTCTCGGTCGGTCACGCGCTCGGCTTCGACTTCCCGCTGCCCGGCGGCGGCACCACCGACACCATCGACATCGACTCCAACGGT
>JAGQRB010000882.1 GCA_020425925.1 Planctomycetota bacterium | reverse complement strand
GCCGGGCGACTACCGCGTGCAGGACGACTTCGGTGCCCACGACGAGCCGTTCGCACCGAGCGCGGCCGAACGCGCGCTGGCCGAGCACGCGATGCGCAACGCCGAGGAGCTGCTCGGCCAGCGGCTGCTCTACGGCCGCACCGACTGGCTCTGGCGCGATGACGGCGACTGCGCGTTGACCGAGCTCGAGCTGGTCGAGCCATCGCTGTTCTTCCGCCACGGGCCAGCCGCCGCCGACGCGCTCGCGAGCGCTCTGCTCGCCGCCCTCGTCTGATCGACGCCGCTGCCACCGCGGCGGCGAGCCGGGCCGGCGCTACAGGTGCATCGTGTCGAACGCGGCGCGGATCGCGGCCCAGTCGCCGGTGGTCGAAGCGCTGCCGTCGCCGACCAGCAGCAGGTCGTTGCGGAACATCACGCGCAGCAGGCGGTCCGCGCGCACCGCCGGGTCGTCGCCGGCCGCGGTGCACCGCACGGTCTTCGCGGTCGCGCTGCAGCCCGCGTCCGGCTGCCAGTCGGGCACGGCGGCCGGCAGCTCGATGCCGGTCTGCGAACAGAGTTCCTCGACCCAGCGCTGCGCCGTCGCGCTGCACCAGTACGACATGCCGGGCGGCACCGCGTAGCCGGTCAGGTGGATCCGGGCGCCGTCCGGGCTGCTCCAGATCACGCGGAACAGCGCGCCGCCACAGCGCTGCTGCACCGTCCACTCGCGCGGTCCGGCCATCCGGACCTCGAACTTGCGATTGACGTAGGCGCCGTTCTCGACCGTGCCGCCGACGTGGTGCGCCATGGCGCCGATCGCCGCGTCGGCGGCTTCGGTGTCGAGCAGGCGGTAGCTCGCCAGCAGCGCGTCGAGCTCGGCCTCGTGGGCCGTGATGGCGCGCCGGCTGCCGCGCACCAGCAGCAGGTGCTGCAGCTTGCCGAGCTGCACGGCGTGGAAACGCGCGATGCCGCCGCCACCCGGCGCGTCGAGCGCGATCTCGATGCGGGCACCGTTCAGCTTCGGACGCCGGTCGGCGTCGGGTTCGGCGGTATGGGCCGGCGGCAGCCAGGCGGTCGCGAGGCCTGGTTCGGCGTCGGGCTCGAAGCTGCGCAACAGCGCAGCGAGCTCCTCGACCAGCTGCAGCGGCGTGCGGCCGCCGTGGTCGATGCGGACCGAGACGTCGCAGGCGAGGTCGGTGCCGAGCAGGAAGAAGCTCGAGGCCTCGAGCGCCTGCGAACGGTCGCGACCCTGCGGCACGCACAGCCAGCCGGCCGGGCCGCCGACGGTGTAGTTGCATGCCGGGCAGCGGAACACCCCGTTCGGCGGGCATTGGATCGCACGCGCCGTCGCGATCGCGAACGTCGGCACCGGCGGGCCGCTGCGGTCGACCCGGAACGCGAGGATCGAATCCTCGAGGTCGCTCGCGACCGGCTTGCCGTCGGCGAACAGCTCGTGGCGCACACGCACGACCGTGCGCGGTCCGACCCGGCGCGGCTCGCCGAGCACGGTCGACGCGCGGGTGAAGTGCTCGGTGCGCCGGTGCGCTGCCGGCAGCAGCTGTCGCAGACGCTCGGCGAGCACGGCGTGCAGCCCCGGGTGATCGGGCGCGAAGGCCGCGAGGTAGCGGTCGACGTCGCCGGCGTCGAACGCCGCGTCGAGCTCCCGCAGCACGGTGGCGATCTCGGTCGCGCTCGCGAGGCGGTGCTCGCCGTTCGATTCGGCGGTCTGGGCGGCGCCACAGATCGGCAGCCCGAGCCACGACAGCAGCGCGAGCAGCGCGCTGCAGAACGGCGAACGGCGTTCCGTCGCCGAACGGATCGGGGCCGGACTCATCGGGGCCGGACTCATCGGGGCCGGACGGATCGGGGCCGAACTCATCGGCCACCTCGCTGCAAAAGCAGCCAGACGCCGTCGCCGCCGACGTTCGGCAGCGCCCGCGGGTCGTCCTCGTGGTCGAGCGCGACCAGCAGCGCCGGCAGCGGCGAGGCCGCGTGCGACACTCCGAACGCCGCCGGTACGGTTTCGTCGGCGCGCACCTCGAGCGTCTTGCTGCGCTCGCGCGGCAGCACGAACAGCGCGACGGCCAGCACCGCGGCAGCCGCCAGCAACGGCGCGATCCAGGCGCGCACCGTGGTCGAGCCTGCCCGGGTGGCCGAGTTCCGCCGGTGCAGCGACGCCGAGGACCGGTGCAGCGCGTCAGGTACGACTGCACCGGCAGGCGGCTCGCCGCCGCCCTGGCCCGCCAGCGCACGCAGCGTGCGCGAGACGAACTCGCGCGACGGCTCGGGCGCGACGTAGCGCGCCAGCAGCTCGCGCCAGCGGCCGCGCCGTTCGACCAGGATCGCGGCGAGCGTGCTGCTGACGAAATCCGGGTTCGGCGTCGGCGCTGCGAACGCGGCGAGCTGCGCCGGCGTCGGCGCCAGCACGTCGGCGACGGTGCGGGCGACGAAGTCGGGGCTGATCGGCAGATCGGCCGGCGGCTCGAGCCCGAGCCACTCGCTCTCGCTCGGGAACGCGCGGCCCTCGAAGGTGGCGTCCGCCGCATCGAAACGATCCGGGTCGTACGTCATGCGCCGGCCCTCAGGTAGGGTTCGAGCTGCTGCCGCAGCGCTTCCTTGGCGCGGAACAGACGCGACTTCACGGTGCCCTCGTTGACCCCGGTGACGTCGGCGATCTCGCGGTAGTCGAGGCCCTCGTACTCGCGCAGGATGAACACCATGCGCTGGTCCTCGCCGAGGTTCTGCAGCGCCTCGCCGATCCGCCGCCCGAGTTCCTCGTTCTCGGCGTCGCGCACCGGCTGCAGCTCGCGCGGATCGGTGAAGTCCTGCATCGCCTCGTCGTCCGGCACCGCGTGCATGCTCGTCGTCGGCACGCGCCGGCGCTTCAGCACGTCGAAGCAGTGGTTGCGCACGAAGGTGTAGACCCAGGTCGTGAACTTCGCGCGCGAGGCGTCGAAGCGATCGAGCGCGCGGAACACCTTGAGGAAGACGTCCTGGGCGATGTCCTCGACGTCCTTCTTGAAGCCCGGTCCGAGGAAGCGGTAGATCGTCGCGATCACGGGGCGGTGCAGCGCCTCGACCAGGCTGCGCGCCGCATCCTGGTCGCCGCGGCGGGCGGCCAGCACGGTCTCGTTCGCGATATCGATCACGGCGGTTCGGAGGTCGCGGGTGTTACGAGTGGGGGAGCCTCTGGTTCCGCCCGATTTTCGTCCGGCGGGCCGGCTACATGTCGTAGCGGATCAGGTCCTCGTCGTCACCCGACTCGCCGAGCCGATCGTCGACGATCTTCTGGTCGATCGTGATCCGGTCGCCGCGGCGTTCGCTGGCCTCGAACGATAGGTCCTCCAGGCACTTCTCGAGGATCGTCATCAGCCGGCGGGCGCCGATGTCCTGGGTCGTCTTGTTGGCCCGGAACGCTACCGCCGCGAGGCGTCGGATGCCGTCGTCGGTGAACGCCAGCTCGACGCCCTCGGTCTGGAACAGCGCCACGTACTGGCGGGTCAGCGCGTTCTTCGGCTCGGTCAGGATGCGCACGAAGTCGGCCTCGGTCAGCGACTGCAGCGCGACGCGGACCGGGAAACGGCCCTGCAGCTCGGGAATCAGCTCGCTCGGCTTGTGGAAGTGGAACGCGCCGGCGCACAGGAACAGGATGTGGTCGGTGCGGACGTGGCCGTAGCGGGTGTAGACCGCGCAGCCCTCGACCACGGACAGCAGATCGCGCTGCACGCCCTCGCGCGAGACGTCGGGGCCGTCGCTGCCACCAGAGCTCACGATCTTGTCGATCTCGTCGACGAACACGATGCCGTCGTTCTGCGCCCGGTCGACCGCCTCGGTGACGATCGCGTCCTGGTCGAGCAGCTTCTCGGCCTCCTCGTCGTGCGCCAGGGTGCGCGCCTCGGCGACCGTGAGCTTGCGGATCTTGGTGCGGTTCGCCGGCGCCCGGCCCCACATCTCCTGCAGCGCCTGGGCGTCGATCCCCATCGTCTCGTTGCCCTGCGGCCCCATCACCGACAGCGTCGGGGTGCGCGTATCGCGCAGCTCGACCTCGATCGTCTCGCGCTCGAGGTTGCCGGCGCCGAGTTCGGCGCGCAGCCGCTCGCGTGCCTGCTCGCGTTCGGCGAGCGCCGCACCGTCGTCGTCGGGGGTCTCGGCGTCGAACGGCCGCGCGCGCCAGATCGCGTCGGCGGCTTCCGAGCTTCCGGCGCGGTAGCCCTGGTAGTCGGCGAGTCCGCGGGCCTCGGCGAGCGCCGCGAACACGCGCGCGTCGGCCGCCGCGCTGGCCCTCGCCTCGACCTCCTTGACCTTCTCGGCGCGGACCAGCGCGATCGCGTTGTCGACCAGGTCGCGCACCATCGACTCGACATCGCGGCCGTGGTAGCCGGTCTCCGAGTACTTCGTGGCTTCGACCTTGACGAACGGCGCCCGCGCCAGCGTCGCGAGGCGCCGCGCGATCTCGGTCTTGCCGACGCCGGTCGGTCCGATCAGCAGGATGTTCTTCGGGTAGACATCGGCCGCGAGCTCGGGGCCGAGCTGGCGGCGGCGCCAGCGATTGCGCAGCGCGACCGCGACCGCGCGTTTGGCCTTGTGCTGGCCGACGATGTAGT
This sequence comes from Planctomycetota bacterium, assembly GCA_020425925.1. GTDB lineage: Bacteria > Planctomycetota > UBA1135 > UBA1135 > UBA2386 > JAGQRA01. Next base: position 865 of record JAGQRB010000882.1, on the reverse strand, counting down.
CGTCGAGCCGGCGGGTGATCTCTGCGGGCGTGAGGTCGGCGGCGAAGTCGGTCATGGCGGGCCGCGCAGCATACGGGCGCGCCGCCGACGCACGAGCGTCGCCGCGGCTACTTCTTGGCGGCGGCGGCGCGGCGTTCCTTGCAGCTCTCGTCGAACGCCTTCTGGTCCGCGTACGAGTCGAACAGCTTGAGCCAGGTCTTCACCGTATTGGTGTTCCAGGCCGCCTTGCGCGGGTCGATCTCGTCCTCGTCGGCGACCACGAAGCCGGTCTGCAGGCCCTCGGTCAGCTCGGTCAGCAGGCGGTTGATCGCGTAACCCTGCTTGGTCTCGTAGCTGTCGAGGTAGTTGAGCGTGCGCAGGTGGTCGATCAGGCCGAACACCGCGGCGTAGCGGTTCTCGTCCTTGCGCATCTCGTTCTCGGCGTCGATGCCGGCGCGGCCGCCGTTGGCGTAGTCCGCGGCCCAGGTCTTGGCCTGCTCGGCCTTCTCGGCGTCGAGACGATCGAATGGCACCTCACCGAAGCTCTTCGGATCGGGAATGTCGGCCGCGGTGCTGACCTTCATCCGCATCCACATCGGCGCGTCCTTCGGCAGCTTCTCGGTGCTCGCGCTGGCATCCGTGGGCTGCGGGTCGGGCTCGTTCGCGGTGCTGCCCTGTTCGGTGGGGGCGTCCGGGTCGCCGGCGCCGGCACCGCTACCTTCCGACGCTTCGGCTGGCTCGGCGGTCGGCTGCTCGGCGGGCTTCTGCGCCGGCTGCTCCGACGCGGGGGTGTCCTGGCGCGCGGTGGTGTCGGTGTCGGGACTGCCCTTCTCGTCGTCGCCGCCCATCAGGAAGACCATCGCGACCACCACGATCACGAGCAGGG
>JAGQRB010000881.1 GCA_020425925.1 Planctomycetota bacterium | reverse complement strand
CCTGCTGTGTGTCGTCTCGGGCCCCCGCAGGCGAGGGACCCTCGACGCTCGTTACCGTTGTTTAGGCAGCGAGGGAGTAGTGCGTGTTGGCACTTGATTGTTTCCGGCGGGATTTACGAGGTGCACCGGGCCTCGGCGCGCCACCCTGAACGAGTCGACATCCGGTCGAAGCCGATCGCCCCCATGGTGAACGCCCTCCTTATCGGCGAACGCAGCTGACGGCACAAGCCCCGAACGGCTCCAACTCGCGGCGATCGTCGTATCATCGCCGTGGCCCCCCGGACCCCGAAGGTAGCGGTCGGACCCCGCCGGTCGCCGCCACCGCCCGCCCTGCCCCGAACATGATCCCACGCGCGAGTCGCCTGCTCGTTCTGCTCGTGTCCTCGCTCGTGCCGACCGCGCTGCGCGCGCAGGGCGACGGGCCGAGCGCGGAAGCCCGGGCGGCGGCCGCGACGGCGATGCGCGAGTGGGTGGCGGAGTTCGAGATCGGGCGGCTCGGGCCGCGCGGTCTGCTGCACGGCGGGCCGGGGCTGCAGCCGCGCTACGTGCGCTACGCGCGCCAGGCCGACCTCGTCAGCGAGCGCGACTCGGATCGCATCACGCACCTCGACATGCTCGGCAAGCTGCTGATCTTCGCCGAGCAGCATCCGTCGAACGAGCTCACCGAAGCGACGCTGGCGGTCGCCGCCGCCGGCTTCGAGCGCGCGTTCCTCGACCAGAACGCGCTCGAGGTGCGCGAGGCCGGGCACTGGTCGCTGATGCGCACCGACGATCGCAACGTCTGGTTCCTGTTGCTGCGTGCGGCGGCCGGCGATCGCTCGCTGGTCTTCGCCGAGCAGCTGCCGCGCGAGGAGGACCCGGGGACCGACGGGCTCGCCACCGGGCCGGCGCGCCGGGTCGCCGCGCTGCGCCTGCTCGGGATGAAGAACAAGCCGGTGTTCCGCAGCACGATCGAGGCGTGTCTGTGGGATCCCGATCCGCGGGTGCGGCTCGCGGCGGCGGAGGCGCTCGACTTCCAGCGTCGGCCGCTGTCGCTGGCGAAGGTCGTCGAGCGGGTCCAGACCGAACGCCACCCGGTCGTGTCGCAGGCGCTGGTGCGGCTGCTCGACGCGCTGATCCGGCTGCCGGGTGAGCAGCCGAGCGCCGCGGAGCGCGCGCAGGCGGTGCAGGCCGCGCTGCGTCAGTTCGGACTGTCGGGCTGGCGCACCGACATGGAGCTGCTCGAACTCGTCGAGCGCTACCCCACGCGCGAGCTGATCCCGGTGCTGATCGCCGCGCTCGAACGCAGCTCGGCGCCGCCCGACAAGCTGGTCGCGACGGTCAACAAGCGCGCGTCGATCCAGCTGCGCGAGCGCGCCGGCGGACTGCTGCGGGCGATGACCGGTGCGCTGATCGCCGAGGACGATCCGGCGGCGTGGCGCACGTTCTGGGAGCGCGAGCAGGACCGCATCGAGGTGCCGAAGGTGCTGAAGCGCGAGCGCGCCGGCGGCACGCGAGCGACGTTCTTCGGTGTGCCCGTGACCGGTTCGTCGATCGCGTTCCTGATCGACACCAGCGGCAGCATGGAAGAGCAGGTCGCCGTGCCGGTCGCCGGCGGCGCCAACCGGACCTCGCCGACCGGCTCGCGGCCGGGACGTTCGATGTCGCGGTTGGGAGCCGCCAAGGAACAGCTCGCGCTCGCGGTGCAGGCGATGGATCCGAACTCGCGCTACCAGAT
>JAGQRB010000880.1 GCA_020425925.1 Planctomycetota bacterium | reverse complement strand
TCCCGGGTCGGCTGCGTCGGTGTCGGGTTACTCCGCGCACCACCGCTTCTGCCACTTCGCGCCGGCCGATGGCGACGGTCCGTTGTGGTTCCAGATCGATCGCGGTGGCGATTGGCAGCTGCGGGTCGCCGCGCGGGACGGCGACCGCGTGCAGTACCTGCTGCTCGACTCGGCGCTCGACTTCCGCGTCACCCACGGCATCGGCAGCGGTCGCCTGCCGCTGCCGGCGACGTTCCACGACGGTACGATGCGAGCGCTCGTACCCGCGAACTGCCAGCGCGGCGAGCTCCAGGTCCGGCTCGCCCCTGGCGCCGCGGCGCCGCCTGCGATGGTGCTGCTGACCGCCGAGGTCCGCGGCGACACCGAGATCGATCTCGCGAGCCTGACGCGTGTCACGCTGAACGTGCGCGGTGCCGGTGGCGAGCCCGTGCCGTTCGCGCAGGTGGCGTTCGGAATGCGGCGGCGGTCCCTTCTCGAGCGTTGGATGGGAAACTGCGTCGCAGACGAGTCCGGCCGGGTCGATGCGCTCGTCACGCCGGGAGCGTCGGACCTGTTCGCGGTCGCGTGGGCCGACGGCGCGTTCGGCGCTGCCGGCGTCGAGATCGGCGATGAGCCGGCCGAGGTCGCGGTGGTGATCGCACCGCTGCCGCACACCGACCTGCACGTCGTCGACGCGGCCGGCGCACCCGTCTCCGGTGCGCGCATCGCGCCCGACGTGCAGGCGCGCGCGCTCGGAGACGTCGACGAGGACACGGCGCTCGAGCTCTGCGCCGCGCAGCAGTGCTGCTTCGCGCTCGCGATGCACGCCCGCAGCGGCGCCGATGGCCTGCTCCGCATCCCGATCGCGGCGGGCTGGCTCAGCGATGTCGTGATCGGCGGTCGCGGCCTGCGTTCGGAGCAGTTTCGCCTGGCGGTCGGACGGTCGCGTGAGGTCGTGTTGCGCTGACGCCCGTCTCGCGGACGCGGCTCGTTGTCCTAGGATGGTCGAGCGATGGCCACCAACGGATCCTGCCATGTCTGCGCCCAGCGGATCGCGCGTGTCGTGTTCGGTGTCTGGGGCCTGTTCGCCGTGCTCGCCTCGCTCAGCGGCCAACGCTCACCGTGCACCGGCACATTCACCGATCCGACCGGAGCGGCGATCGTGGCCGCCACCGTCACGTTCGTGCAGGAGATCTCGCAGACCTTCGGGCTCGAAGGCGATCGCGTCGAGGTGAAGACGGATGACCGCGGCGAGTTCGCGGCGGATCTCCTGCGCGGCAGCCCGTACGCGGTCTGGGCGATCGGCCCCGCCGACGAACACGGCCAACGCTGGCTCACCGGGCTCAGCCTCGCAGGTGCGGGCGGAAAGCGGCTCGCGCTGCGCGCCGCGCGACGTGCGGCGCCGGCCCGGGTCGCGCTGCAGAACGTCGACGCCTGGAAGGCGCACTGCCCGCCGGCGCTGCGCGTGCTTGTCGGCGGCTACTACGCGCTCGGCCACGACCTGCCGCTCCGCGGCGACGGCGCGGTCGCGATCGGACCGGTGCCGGACCATGCGGCGGTGCTCGCGCTGGTCGACGATAAACGCGCCGTGCGGTGCTACTCGAAGATGGTCGACGACGGTTCGGCGACGGCGCGTGAGCCGACGGTCGCGTTCGATCCGCCGCACACCATCGAATGCGAGGTGACGTCCGACGCCGGCGAGCCGATGGCCGATGCCACGATCGCGGCGGTGGTGCACCGGCCGCAGTGGTGGGTGCCCGAACCCGGTCCGCTGCCCTGCACGATGCGTGATCCTCCGACGCCGATCGGGCGGACCGATGCGAACGGGCGCGCGAGCGTGCAGGTGCCGTGGTCCGAAGAACCGGAGAATCGCAACGTGCACCTCGTTGCGACCACGCCCGGGTACGGCGCGTCGGTGTCGGGATACTCCGGCACCCATCGCTACTGCCACTTCGAGCCGGATGGCGGCGACGGTCCGATGCGCTTCCGGCTCGAGCCGAACGGCGATTGGCAGCTGCGGATCCTCGGTCGGGACGGCGAGGCCGCGTGCCATCTGCTGCTCGACGCGTTCCTGCAGTACCGCTTCACCAACGGCGTCGCGGTCGGGCGCCTACCGCGGCCGGCGCGGGTCCGGGACGGCGCGGTCCGAGCGCTCGCGCCCGCGAACTGCAAGGGTGGCGAGCTCTACGTCCGGCTCGCGCCGAGTGCGGTCGCAGCGCCGCCGGTCGTGGTGCTGACGGCGCCGATCCGGGGTGACACCGAGGTCGATCTCGCGAACCTGACGCGTGTCGAGCTCACCGTCCGCACCGCCCGTGGCGACGCCGTGCCATTCGCGCACATGGCGTTCAGTCAGCGGCGGCGGGGCTACCCGCAGCGCTGGATGGGACGCTGCGTCGCGGACGAATCGGGTCGCGTGCAGGCCCTCGTGACACCGGGCGCGACGGAGCTGTTCGCCGCCGCATGGGCTGACGGCGCGTTCGGTGCCGCCGGGGTCGAAGTGCAGCGTGACCCGCTCGAGGTCGACGTCGCGATCGCGCCGCTGCCGTTGGCCGAGCTGCGCATCGTCGACGCTGCCGGCGCGCCGGTGCCCGGGGCGCGTATCGTGACCGACGCTCTGCCACGCGTGGTGGCGCGCGTCGGCGAGGACGCTGGGTTCGAGGTCCACGCTGCCGCCCGGTGCGGCGTCGAGCTGGCGTTGACCGCGCGCAGCGACGCGGACGGGCTGCTGCGCGTTCCGCTCGCCGCCGGCAAGCTCGCCGAGGTCGTGATCGGCGGTTC
>JAGQRB010000088.1 GCA_020425925.1 Planctomycetota bacterium | reverse complement strand
CTGGCGAGCGCGCCGGCCTCGGCGACGAGCGCCGCGATGGCGGTCGCGGCGGCGTCGACTTCGGCGGCCGAGGGCGCGGGTCGGTCGGGCACTGTCGGCGGCTGCCGGTCGCTCGGGCGCAGGGCGAGGAACGCGGTCGTCACCGCCGCCGCCGCGACGATCGTGGCGCCGACGGTCAGTGGGACAACGTGACGCTGCGCTGCCATGTCGAGCCGTTCCCGCCGACGCCCGGGGCGATCAACTTCCAGGTGAACCCGTCCTGCAGGCCGGCGAGCCGGTCCGCGGGGAACGGCCAGGAGCTGCGGCCGGTGACCTCGGCGTTGTCGACGATCGGCACACCCGCGCGATCCAGCACGGTCAGGCGGAGCTCCTGGCCCGGCCGCAGACCGAGGTCACCCCAGCGCAGTCCGCCGGCCGCGAGCTCGGACCGCGTCACGGTCGTGCTCGGCTGCAGCTCGCCGCGCGACAGGGTCGTGTCGCGCGGTACGGGCGAAGGTGGTGTCGGGTCGCGGCCGAACCAGACCGCGAGCAGGATCACGGCTGCCGCGGCGACGACGGCGACGAGCCGCCAGGTCCGCGGCCGATGCGCCGGCGACGCGGCGGCGGGTCGGGTCGCGGTCGACCCGGCCCGCGCGAGCACGAGCTCGCGAATCGCCCGGTCCGCACCCGGCCACGGTTCCGGCTCGGCAGCCAGTGAGTCCGAATCGGGTAGCGCAGACGCCAGCCCGATGTCGTCGGCAAGGTCGAGCAGCTCGACGGCCCGGCGCGCGAACTCGGGATCGGCAGCCATCGCCGCACGGACCTGAGCATCCTCGAAGTCGACCTCGCGGGCGAGCAGCCGCGCGAGCAACTCGGCGTTCGGATCGTCCGCGCCGGCTGCCGTCTGGTTCGGGTCGTTCATGGTGCATCCGCCGGTGGTGTGGGCATCGGTGCGAGCCGTCGCCTCAACCTCTCGATCCCACGGTAGAAGCGCGTGCGCAGTGTCGCGACCGGAATGCCCGAGCGCGCCGCGATGTCTGCAAAATCCCTGCCCTCAAAGACATACTCCTGGATCGTCGCGGCTTCCGCACCGCCGAGATCGGCGATCAGCTGGCGCAGCCGGTCGGCCTCCTCCGTCGCCGCGGCGACGTCCACCGCGGCGGCGCTGCCCTCGCCCGGCTCGATCTCGAGCCCGACGACGGTGCGGCGGTAGCGGCGCCAGAAGCTGCGCAGGGTGTTGGCGCAGACGACCCAGAGCCAGGCGTCGAACGGCGCCTTGCCATGGTAGGTCTCGAGCCGTTCGAGTGCCGTGGCCGCGGCTTCCTGGGCGACGTCGGCGAGGTCCTCGTTCTGCAGCGCGCGGCACTTCTTGGCGAAGTGGCGGACGATGCGCGGCACCAGCGCGAGGCGCTCGACCAGCCACTCCGTCGCCGCCGCATCGCCAGCGAGATAGGCTCGGACTAGCGCGTGGTCGGGGTGGAGCGGGGACGGCATGCCGCCGGCGAGGGTAGGCGCTCGACAGGCCCGTGCAAGGGCCCGCAGAACGCCGGTCAGCGTCCGAGCAGCTGCCGCGCCGCGGCGTCGAGCTCCGGTGCGATCGCGCTGCCGTGATCGCGCAGCGTGACGACGAAGTCGGTGACGCTCTTGTTCTTGCGCGAACGCTGCGGCAGGCCGTCGCGGTAGCGCAGCGGTGCCGAGACGTCGAAGTCGATGTCGTCGCTTTCATCGTCGTCGGCCGCAGCGCCGATCTGGCCACCGGCCTGGATCCTGCCGCCCTGCAGCACGAAGACGCCGCCGACCGCACCGCCCCGCGCCGCCGCCGGCCGGTCGGAGTAGGCGCGGAAGTGCAGTCGCCGGACCTGGCTGGTGCCCGGGTCGATCGCGATCGCGACATCGACCTCGGCCTTCGGCGCCGGCGCTCCCCGGATGGCTGCGCCGGCGATCAGCCGACCGATCTGGATCCGGGCGGATTCGAGTTCCGCCGGCAGCGCGCCGCTCCAGATCAGCTCGGCGAGCGCATCGCCCTGGAGCCTCGCGCCAAGGATCTCGACCGGACGATCGTCGATCGACGATACCTCGCGATGTCCGATCGTGAGCGGAGTCTGCGCGAGCTGCGCCAGCAGCAGCTCGGGATCGGGCAGGAAGCCGAGGATTGCACCGCTGGCGGTCCTGCCGGCGCGCAGCGCCCAGGGGTGGTCGTCGGCGCGCGCGATGGCGCGTCGACCCGCGCGCACGATCTCGTCGTGGTCGTCGTTGTCGAACCGGCAGCAGGCGAGGTCGCGATGCCACGAGCCGGATGCTGCGCCCTCGGGCAGCTGCCCGAACGTGACGATCGCGACGTTGGCCTGATCCGGCTCCTCGCCGTCGGGGGTGGCGCCCCAGGTCGCGTCGAAAGCGGTGTCGGAAGTCGCCACGGTGTGGGCGATCGCTTTCGCCAGCCGGTCGCTCGCCGCCGCGAGCGCAGCTGCGCCCGGGCCGTCGTCCGGCGCGCGGTGTTCGATCTGGGCCCGGCCGGTGGTGGCAGAGAACGCACCCAGCAGGGCGCCGATCACGAGTGCGGCGATTCGCATGGCGTCGCCAACGTAGCGCGGACCGCAAAGCTCCGCTGCCGGGGCCGATTCGGGCTCAGTCGGAGCCGTCGCCGGGGCCGCGGACGTCGCCCGGCGCCGGCGGGTCTTCCGGCGGCCGCTCGGCCTCGCGCGCCTCGCGTTCTCGCCGCAGGTCCGCCATCAGGTTGTTGAGGCGGATGGCTTCGGCGATGCCGGCGTCGAACACGAACTCGAGGTGGGGGACCGTGCGGGTGTGCAGCGCATCGCCGATCGCGCGCTGGCACAGGCCGCGCGCGCGCCGCAGCGCCGCGGCGCTCTTGCTCTGCTGCGCCTCGTCCCCGAGCACCGACCAGTAGGCCTTGCACATGGTGAACTCGCGGTCGAGCTCGACGCGCGTGATGGTGACCATGCCGAGCTTGGGGTCGGCGAGGTCGCGCATCAGGACGGTGGCGAGATGATGTTTGATCTGCTCCTGCAGACGTGCGATCCGGCGTTCGTTCACGCGGTGCTGACTCAGTGCTGGGCCGAGATGATCTCGAGCTGGTGGTCGGCGAGCGTGCCGTCACGCCACTCGTGCAGCTCGTTGAGGAGATGGTCCATCGTGCTGTTGAGATGCGGCACGTCGCTGCCGGCGACCACCGCTCCGAGCGTCGCGATCGTGCAGTCGTCGAGATCCTCGAATTCGGCGATCGAGACGTTGAACGAGCGTCGCAGCCGGTCGCGCAGCCCCTTGACGACGCTGCGCTTGTCCTTGAGGGACTCGGCGTAGGGGATCTCGAGGGTGAACTGGAGGATGCCGATGTACAACATCGCAGGGCTCGCTCACTGTGCCCAAGGGTCAGGCGTCCAGCGTGCGCTTCACGTACTCGATCTGGACGAACTCGAGCTGGTCGCCTTCCTTGATGTCCTGGAAGCCGTCGAGGGTCATACCGCATTCGAGGCCGGCCTTGACCTCGCGCACGTCCTCCTCGATGCGGCGCAGGCTCGCGACCTTGCCGGTCCACAACACCTTGCCGTCGCGCGACAGCCGCGCCAGCGCGTTGCGCTTGGCGAGGCCGTCGATCACGCGACAGCCGGCAATGGTGCCGAACTTGCTCGACTTGAACGTCGCTCTGACTTCGGCGTGGCCGATGACCTGGTGGACCTCTTCGGGTGCGAGCAGGCCTTCCATCGCATCGCGGACCTCGTCGAGCAGCCGGTAGATCACGTCGTAGTAGCGGATCTCGATACCAGCCTTCTCGGCCATGCTGCGCGCGTTGGTATCGGCGACGGTGTTGAAGCCGATGATGATCGCACCGGAGGCCTCGGCGAGGCTGACGTCGGTCTCGTTGATGCCGCCGAGGCCCGAGTGCACGAGATTGACGCGCACCTCGTCGGTCATCAGATCGTCGAGGCACTTGCGCAGTGGCTCGAGCGAGCCCATCGCGTCGGCCTTGAGGATGACCTTGATCTCCTGCATCTCGCGCTCGGCGAGCTTGGCGGAGAGCGTCTCGAGCGTGACCGCGCTGCGCTCGGCGCGCGACAGCTCGCGCACGCGGCGCTGGCGTTCCTCGACGACTTCCTTGGCCTTCTTCGCATCCTCGACCGCGAACAGCTTGTCGCCCGGCGTCGGCAGTCGGTCGAGGCCGAACAGCGTCACCGGCGTCGACGGGCCGGCCTCGGTGAGGTTGTTGCCGTGATCGTCGATCATCGCGCGGACGCGGGCGTAGCTCTCGCCGCAGACGACCTGGTCCTTGAGGCGGAGCGTGCCGTCGGTGACGAGCAGCGTGACGACGACGCCCTGCTCGGGCGACTGCCGCGACTCGACGACGATGCCCTTGCCGGGTGCGTCGGGGCGGGCCTCGAGTTCGAGCATCTCGGTCTCGAGCAGGATGCGCTCGAACAGCTCGTCGAGCCCCTGACGCTTCGGTGCCGCGACCTCGACCATGCCGATCTCACCGCCGAAGTCCTCGGACTGCAGCCCCTTGATCATCAGCTGCTGCTTGACCTGCATCGGGTTCGCGCCCGGCGTGTCGCACTTCGTGATCGCGACGACGATCTTCTTCTCGGCGGCCTTGGCGTGGTTGATCGCCTCTTCGGTCTGCGGCTTGACGCCGTCGTCGGCCGCGACGACCAGCACCACGACGTCGGTGATGTCGGCGCCGCGCGCACGCATGGCGGTGAACGCGGCGTGGCCCGGCGTGTCGAGCACGACGATCGACAGACCTTTGTCGTTGGTGATCTTGTAGGCGCCGATGTGCTGCGTGATGCCGCCGGCCTCGTGCTTGGCGATGTCGCTGTGGTGCAGCGCATCCATCAGCGTCGTCTTGCCGTGGTCGACGTGACCCATGAAGGTGACGACCGGCGCGCGCTCGACGGTCTCGACGTCGGCGACGCTCTCGCCGAGCTGTTCGATCAGCTCCTCCATCGCGGCCTTGTGCTCGACGACCTTGATCTTGCGTTCGAGCTCGAGCGCGACGAGTTCGACCTCGTCGTTGGTCAGGAACGAGTTGATGTTCTTGCCCGGCACGCCGAGCTTGAACGTCAGCGTCGCGATCAGCTCCGCGACCTTGATGCCGAGGCCTTCCGACAGTGCCTTGATCGAGACCGGTTCTTCGACCTCGACGACCTTGTTCGGGTCGACGGTCGGCGTGATGCGCTGGCGCTTGCCGCCGCCACCGCCGCGCTGATCGCGCCCGCGG